>SUUV01000025.1 GCA_015062345.1 Alphaproteobacteria bacterium
TGCTCCGCCGGCTTCTGCCAATACTTTGGTAATTGCTGCGGTTAATGTGGTCTTTCCGTGGTCAACGTGACCGATTGTTCCTATGTTGCAGTGTGGCTTACTGCGTTCAAATTTCTCTTTTGCCATTGTTATATAATCCTATCTCAAAGGGGTTAAGACAATTTCCGATATGTGAGTGAAAAATTGGAGCGGGTGAAGGGAATCGAACCCTCGTCATAAGCTTGGAAGGCTTCTGCTCTACCATTGAGCTACACCCGCAAACTCAGCTATCAGAACAAAACTTAAATGGTGGAGGGGGATGGATTCGAACCATCGTAGACTAAGTCGACGGATTTACAGTCCGTTGCATTTGACCGCTCTGCCACCCCTCCGCTTAAGTTAAGAGGGAAAAGAACAAATCTTTTTTTCCTTCTGCATTGCAAATAACCTCATTTTTGCTTTCTTGTCAACCTTTTTTTTCATTAATTCTTAAATATTTTTGCATAAATTGCAAAATATGGTGTCAATCTTTTGATTTTCGGAGTTTTTTTGTATGCAAAATATTATCATCACTGAACAAAGCAATGCTGATACCAAAGATATTGATTTGATGGATTCTTTACAAATTGCCAGAGCTCTTAACAATGAAGATAAAAAAGTTGCGCTTGCGATAGAATCTGTGTTAGAACAAATTGCCAAAGCCATTGATTTAATTGCGAAAAGTTTTCTTTCGGGCGGAAGATTGGCATATTTTGGTGCCGGCACAAGCGGAAGATTGGGAGTTTTAGATGCTTCCGAATGTCCGCCGACCTTTGGTGTTGATTCTTCAATGGTACAGGCTTTTGTTGCAGGCGGTGATAGGGCATTGCGTTCGGCAATTGAAAATGCCGAAGATAATGTTTTGCTTGCAATGGAAGATTTAAAAAAATTTAATCCGAGCCAAAAAGATGTGGTGGTGGGCATATCGGCAAGCGGAAATCCCAAGTATATCCTTGCTGTTTTGCAACAAGCAAAAAGCATTGGTGCTATGACAATAGCCATTACATCTAATCCGGAAGCTAAATTAAAAGTATTTGCCGATGTATTTATTTATACTCCGGTCGGGCAAGAAGCAATTACGGGCTCATCTCGTCTAAAATCGGGAACGGCTCAAAAAATGGTTTTAAATATGCTTTCCACCGGCGCCATGATACGAATCGGTAAAACTTATCAAAATTATATGATTGATATGAAGCTCTTAAATACCAAACTTTTAAACAGAGGTGTTCGTTTTGTTTCGCAAATTTGCAATGTTGACAATGATGAAGCATTAAATTTGTTGCAACAGGCAGAATATAGTGTTAAAACCGCTTGTGTTATGAAGATAAAAAACTGTAATAAATCACAAGCCCGAAAGTTGTTGGCTGAAAATGGCGGAATCTTACGAAAGGTAATATGATATGAGCAAAAAATTTGTACACCAAAACAAACAAAATACCAATTCCAAAGGGCTGATTTTGTACGGTCGTCATGCCGTGATGTCGGCCATACAAAATCCGCAAAGAAAAATACAAAAGCTTGTTTGTACATCGGAAAATGCAATTGAATTGAAGAAAAAATATCCCAATCTGAATTTGGTTGTGGCCAATAAAAAAGATATAGATAAATTGTTACCTCCTGAGGCGGTACATCAAGGTTATGCGCTTTATTGTTCCGAACTTGAAGGTTTGAGCATTGAGGAATTATGCCAAATTACCGCCGAAGATAAAAAATGTAATGTGTTGATTTTGGATCAGGTTACCGACCCGCAAAATATCGGCGCCATAATTCGTTCTTGTGCGGCTTTTGGCACAAAAGCACTTATTGTGCAAGATAAAAATTCGCCCACCGAAAGCGGAGCCATGGCAAAAGCTGCCGCCGGCACCATGGAATTTTTGCCGGTTGTTCGAGTTACTAATTTAGCCAGAGCCATTGAAACCTTAAAGAAAAACGGTTTTTGGGTAGTCGGTATGGACGGTTATGCTAAAGATAATGTTGATAAGATAGATAAAAACGCAAAGCTTGCCGTGATTATGGGAAGCGAGGGCTCAGGTATGCGCCGCTTGATTGAAGAATCTTGCGATATTACCGTTCGTTTGCCCATAAATGAAAAAGTTGAAAGCTTAAATGTATCAACTGCGGCGGCGGTTGTTTTGTATGAACTGAGCAAATAAAACCTGATTAAAATCATAAAACCGGAAGCCTTAATTTATAAGCTTCCGGTTTGAAATTTTACACTTGAGTAAACAAATGTTCCCAGCCTTTGAGCAGAACAAAAACTTTTGCATTTTGGCCGTCACGACAGTGTTGCAACTGGCCGTCTCCTTTGTACAGATGAAAATCGTTTTTAAAGATTTTATGAGCTGTTTCAGCACTCCAACCTAATGCTTTCCACCCTGTTTCTCTGCATCCGGCTTCGGTATGAACGCACCAAAACTCATCGTTTTCGGAAATTTCTTCTAAGTTCAATGCCCGAAGATACACATTGACGGCATCTTTCATTGCCAAGATTTTTTTCAGTTCATCAGGCACCGGAACATAACGACCGGTTGTTTCATAACCGAATCTGGCAATATTGATGGCATCAAGCGGAGTTTGTGCACTGAATACGGATTGATTGCGCTCGTTTCTTCTGATGCTGATTTTGATATCATCAACTTGCAAAATTGCCGCATATTCCGGATATTCGGTCTCAACAAGAATTTTTATCCTGTTCTTAAATCCTTCCGGCAATTGTTTTTCGCATTGATAAGCTAAATGATAAAGCTCCGGATTTACAATTACGGGTTGTCGTTTTTGAACGGGTTGTTCTTGCTGAACAGATGTCGGCTCGGTTAAAACCGGCTTGTTTGATGCTGTTTTTTGTGTTTTTGGGGTTATATTCTTTGAAACAACAAAACCCACAATAGTGCCCAATAGTAACAAATTGAGAGCTAAGCTCAAATAAAATAGAGTTTCCATAAATAATAAATTTTAATGATAATAATGATAATTAAGTTTGTCCGCAGTATATTAAAAAAAATAATAAAATCAACAAAAAATATCTGCGATATAACATTTTAATTTTGGACGAACAGTTTTTTAAAATGGTTGACATCAGGATTAAAGTATGCCAACAATGCTATGTTGTTATATATCTTTAAGAGGGTTTTATGCAGCAAAATTTACAACTCAAAATCGAAAATGAAATTCGTAAAATTGTTAAAAAAGCATCAGATGTTGAAATTGTTACAGATGCACCTTTAGATGACATACAGATAACATTGTTAAAAGAGCTGAATAATTTTAGTGTGTCGCAAACTCTATATGATGAGGAGGTTCAAAAAGACCCGAGAAAAATTTTGTATAAAACCAATCAGATATTAAAAGAATCTTTAGTAGCTTTGTGTTTGACACAAGTTATGATTAATAAACGCTCTAAGGGTTATTATACAAAAGAATATTTTGATGCGAATATAGATGTTTCAACGGTAGCTGACGGTGTCAAAAAAATAAATTTTGGAAAATGTGAATCTTCGGAAGTTTTGGCAGCTATTAATGAAGAAAAAGTGTTTGATTGGATTTTATATTGTCAAGGCCGAGGCATAGAAGCTTTTGTAATGGAAAAAACCGATTGCAGAGGAATTGAGGGTTTTGTTCCCGGCGGTAAACAAACATATGAGTTTGCCCGATTTGAAAAACTTTCAGATGAAGAAAAAAGAAGGAAACAAGCAATAGAAAAAGAAGCATTACAATTAGAATTTAAGCAGTCTTTTCTTAGGGAACTGGCTATCGGTATGGCACAAAAGCAAATTGATAATCCGCAGATTCTTGATATTGTTAAATCTATTTTTGAAAAAGAAAACTATATGGATGCAATCGGTAATTTTCTTCATAATGAACCTTTGGAAAAAACCAATGAATTTTCAGCAATAACTAATGAAAAACAAAAGCTTTTAACAGTTCAAAACAGCAAAGATTTTGCACAAGAATTTTTGAGGTATGAGCTACAAAAACAAAAGCAAAAATCTCGATAAAAAGTAAAAACATCTATAACATAAAAGTTATAGATGTTTTTTGTAAGTCACAGATCTTTTGAGCGATTGCGGACAAACTTAACAATGTCGTCAACCGTCTTAAAACTGTCAAGCTCCTCATTGGAAATCAGAATTGAAAATCTTTCTTCCAATTTCGGTCTTAAAAGGTCAAGCCCGAATTTATCAAAGCAGATATCACTCAAATTTGCCTTAGCGGTAATATCAGCTCCAACTTCCGGAATAACCTCAATCATCATAGGGCGGATTTCATGAAAAACCGTCCAATCAAGATACTTATTTATCATAACATAAAAATTTTTAACTGCTTATACAGTAAACCTTTTTACGGTTATTGTCAAGCAAATCAAATTATTATCCGATTTTAATGGTATGCAACAGATTAGTCATTCCGGCTTTACCGAACGGATATCCGGCAGTAACAATAATTAAATCGCCCGATTTTCCGTAACCGTTATTTTTTACATATTTTGCCGCATTATCCTCAATGCGTTCAAAACTTTCGAACACTTCTTGGTTTACATAGCAGTGCACACCCCAAACAATACCCAATCTTCTGGCAACTTTAACACTGGGAGTGATAGCCACAATCGGCACATCAGGGCGCTCTTTTGCCATTGAAAATGTGGTGTAACCCGATGCACTGTATGTCACAATTGCCGCAACATTCGGTAACACTTGCGAAAGTTCGTTGGCGGCATAAGTAATACCCATGGTTTCCGATTTATAAAATTCTTTTTCATCTTCGCTCATGCAAATAAAGAAACTGTCATCTTGCTCAACTTGTTCGATGATATTATGCATCATCTTAACCGTGCGTTCGGGATATTTGCCGATTGCGGTTTCTGCTGACAGCATAACGGTATCCGCACCTTCATACACAGCAGTTGCAACATCGGAAACTTCGGCTCGGGTAGGAGTCGGATTTTCAATCATCGATTCTAACATCTGAGTTGCAACCACAACCGGCTTGGCATATTTGCGACACACGGATAAAATGCGTTTTTGTAGCACCGGCACGGTATAAAGCGGACATTCAACCCCCAAATCGCCTCTTGCAACCATAACACCGTCCGAAAGTTTTATAATTTCTTCCAAATCATCAATGGCGCTCGGTTTTTCAAGCTTTGACATAACAAGAGCTCTGTCTCCTACTATGTTTTTTATCTCAATTACATCTTCAATTTTTTGCACAAAAGAAAGGCTTATCCAATCAATTCCCAGTTCAAGTGCAAAATTTAAGTCTTTACGGTCTTTTTCGGTCAAGGCCGAAATCGGCAATGTAATGTTAGGTAAATTTACACCTTTATGGTCAGATAACATACCTCCTGTTAAAACTTTGGTAACGGCTTTTGTCGGTTCTGCCGAAACCACTTCAAGAGCAACATTGCCATCATTTAAAAGCAAAATATCTTTAGGTTTTATGGCGGCAAAAATTTCTTTATGCGGCAGATTTACTCTGGTTTCATCACCTAATGTTTCATCTGAATCCAAAACAAAAGTTGAACCCGCTTTTATCAGAGCTTTGCCGTTTTTAAAAAGTCCGACTCGCAATTTCGGGCCCTGAAGGTCGGCAACAACGGTAATATGTCTGTTTTTCGATTCGGATATTTTTCTTAATATATTGTATCGTTCCTGATGCTCCTGATGTGTTCCGTGCGAAAAGTTAAAACGGAAAGCATCAACACCGGCATCTATGAGTTTTTCAAGCATTTGAGGGCTTGATGAAGCCGGTCCGACTGTGGCTAAAATTTTGGTATGTGTATTAACAGGCATAATTACTCCTTACAAATTTTTTAACTTATTTTCTTATATAACAAAAATTATTACTTGTAAAATATAATCAAGTTTGATACTTTCTTAAACACCAAAAAAATTAAAATATGATTTAAAAGGAGATAAAAAATGACAGAAGTCGGCGGTATTGCCACAGACAGATTGCGCTCACTTATTGAACGCATTGAAAAACTTGAAGAAGATAAAAGAGAAGTTTCTACCGACATCAGAGAAGTATATGCTGAGGCCAAAAGTGCTGGTTTTGATGTAAAAACCATGAAAGCAATTATCAAGCTTCGCAAAATGGAACAAGCCGATAGAGAAGAAGAAGATTTCTTGCTTGAAACCTATAAAAAAGCTCTTGATATGTAAGTATATGCCAAATTTTACCAACGATTATTTGCTTGATAAAAAAATTAAGATTTTTCAGCCCGTGAGCGGATACAGAGCATCTTCCGATGCTGTGATATTATCTTCGCTTATTGCGAATATAAAATCTGATGACAATATTTTAGATGTCGGTTCGGGAACGGGCGGAATATCGTTGTGTTTGGCGCATAGGTTTAAGCAAAATCAAATTGTCGGATTTGAGATTCAGGAAGAGCTTGTAAATCTTTCCAATTTGAGTGCCAAAGAAAACGGCTTTGAAAATTTGACATATTATAATTGTGATATAAAAGAAAAAAATTTACCGATTAAGCCATGCTCATTTAATCATGTCATATCAAATCCGCCATATTCAAAAAACGATATGCCCTCACCGAACAAAAGCAAAGCGCTTGCTCATAATCATAGCGGGCAAGATTTAACTTCGTGGATAAATTTTTGCCTTAAAATGCTTAAACCGTTCGGCTATTTATATTTAATCAATCGGGCCGAGGCTGTAAGCGAGACTTTAACGGCACTGTACAACAAGGCCGGAAACATACAAATTGTGCCGATATATTCAAAAGAAAATCAAGTGGCCAAAAGAGTTATGATAATTGCTCAAAAAGACTCGAAAACTCCGGCAAAAATTTTATCTCCTTTTTATACTCACAATCAAGACGGCAGTTATACCGACCGAGCTGAAAAAATTTTAAGACAAGGTATGTCCTTTTTTGATTAAAATCGAAAATTTACTTCCTTTGCCTTTTGCCGATTGAACATTGATGTCAATTTCAAGTTTGTCGGCAATTTTTTTTACAATGCTAAGCCCCAGACCTGCGCCGTCATTGTTCAGAAAACAAGCATTTGAGCCTTGATAAAACTCATCAAATATAAGGGGTAATTCATCTTTTTTGATGCCGATACCGTTATCTTGTATGTCAATGACAATGTTGTCTCGGTTTTCTTTGCAACTGACAATAACCTTGTCTTTGGTAAACTTAAATGCGTTACTTATCAGATTGCGTAAAATTCGTTCCAATAATACGGCATCGGTAAAAATTGAGCAATTACAGATATTATATTCAAAATTTATATTTTTGCTTTCGGCCAAAATTTTATATTCTTGCCCCAAATCGCTGAGTATGACACCGACATTAACAATGTGTTTATTGAGCTTTATGTCACCAAATTCAAATTTTGAAAAATCTAACACATTGCTTAACAATATTTTTAAGTTGCCGGTAGTTTTTAAAATTTTATCCCATAGGTTTTTCTGTTTTGGTGACAACTCATCGGTATCAAACAAATCAAGATAAAGCATCAAGGCTTGCAAAGGCTGTCGTAAATCATGACTTGCCTGAGCAAGAAAATATGCACAATTTTTATTAATTTTTTTCATCAATCCTCTCTTTTAAGGTTGATATAATGCTTGTTTTTACAATTAAAAGTTCTGATTTTTTCACAAAAGTTCAGATTTTGTAAAATCGGTGGTGACAAAACTAAAATTTTGCATTATTTATTAAAGATGTAAACAAGGGAGAATAAATTGGTGCAAGAAAACTTTTCAATTGAAGAAACAAAAGCTTTTAATGTCGGGATATGTGCAATTTTTGTTTTTGCCGTATTGTTCTTTTTTATGGCTTTTTCCGGACATGATTACAAACATATCGATGAAAATTTTTATCATGTAAATGCCACTTTCGGACGCACCGACGGATTACTTGTCGGAGATAAAGTGCGTATGGCCGGAGTTGATATCGGCCGAGTCGTCGGTGCCAAACTTGACGATAATTATAACGCAATTTTAAAACTTGAAATTAAATCCGGATTGAACATTCCTGATGACAGCAGTGCATCAATTGTAAGCTCGGGGCTTATGGGTAACAAATATATTGAAATTGAACCGGGAGGGTCTTTGGATTTCATACCCGATAACGGTGAGTTCGGTTACACTCAAGATGCCATGGTTTTGGAAGAACTCTTGGATAGAATTGTGGCTATGGGGAAAAATAAAACAAAACAAACAAATGATATGGAGGAAAACAATGAATAAAAAACCGGTTGAAACAATTATGGGAATTGTTGTGCTGATTGTGGCCGTATTTTTCTTGTTTTTTGCCTATCGTGTATCTGATTTGCAAGTGGTAAAAGGCTATGAACTTTCTGCCAAGTTTTTAAAAGTCGGCGGTATAAGTGTCGGGTCAGATGTCAGAATAAACGGCATCAAAGTAGGTACGGTTATTGAGCAAAAACTCAATCCTGATGATTATATGGTTGATTTGACTTTAAGTATTGCATCGGACATTAAGTTACCAAACGACAGTGTGGTTGCAATTGTCGGTGACGGCCTGATGGGAAATAAGTTTATTAAAATTGAGCCCGGAAAAAGCTCTGATTATTTATCCGATGGCGATGAATTTGAAAATACAAAAGATTTTAAATCGCTGGAGGATATGGTTGGTGAAATTATATTTATGGTGACAGACAATGGAAATTAGAACAAAAATTTTAAGTTTGAGTATGGCTTTGCTTTTGGGCACAAATGCGGCAAATGCCGAACAAATTGCTACCAATATGGCTCGTATGCAGGCTATGGATAAAATTACCGGAAGGGTTAGCATTATTGAAGTTCCGGTTAACGGTGAAGTCAAGTTCGGCACATTTTCGGTTGTGGTCAGAAGTTGCAAAACCAATGCCGAAGGAGAAGTGCCGGAAAATTATGCTTTTGTTGATGTAACCGACAAAAGTTTTGATAAAGAAGAATTTAATATTTTTAAGGGTTGGATGCTTTCGTCTTCACCGGCTGTCAGTGCCGTTGAACACCCGATATATGATGTTTGGCTCTTAAAATGTTTTGATACACAAGAACCGATTGAGGGAGTGCTCAGTCAAGAACAATTGGCTTTAAGAGATAAACTGCCTCGCTTGCAAGAAATTAAGCAAATGGTTGAAAATCAAGATGTTAACACTTTGGTTGATGAACAAAAAAACACCATCACAATTAAAGATGCCATTTATAAACAAGATACTCAAGTTGTGCCCACAGTTGATGTTCAAAAGTCGATTGAAGACAGTGGCAAACCGCAAAATTTGTTAAATATTAACGAAAATTTTGATGAGCCGACCGAAGAAATTGTATCAATGCCGGCAGATGAACTTGAAAAAGCAATGCAACAACAAGTTCAAACTTTGCAAAAAGCTGATGAACAGATTATTGATGATGAACTTTCAGCTGCAATTGAGGCCGAATTGCAACAACATCAAGAATAAAACCAGTAAGATAATAAAATTTAAAAAACTTCCGTTGCAAGCGGAAGTTTTTTGCTTGGTATCTCTGTTTTTGAAAAATTTTCCAAAAAATCGTCAAAATTGTCATTTTGTACTTGACAAATAATTTTGTCGTTGTATGGTGAGCATATAACAGTTTATGTTTTAAGGACTTTTTTGATGAAAAAATATTTGCTCTTGTTTCTTTTTACATTTTTGACAACCGTCGCCAATGCCACAACCGATTATGCTGAGGTCACCGCAACGGCTACCATAGAAGTTGCCGAAGTAATTCAATGTGAAAATTCGGTATTAAACTTTGGTGATTTAGCTATCAAATCAGGCAATAAAGCATCTACCGTAACCGTAGGGTCAACCACATCTTCAACCGGTGATGTAATTGCCACAAAAAACACAAGCACCGCAACCTGTTCCGATTCTACTCTTGATTGGGATAGTGTCGGTGATGTGACACTGACAAGCAAAGATACCACCGATACATTAACAATGAGCAATATCGGTCTTGACGGCAACAACAATGTTACTGCTACTTTATACATTCCCGAAAACACCGATTCGGGAACATATACCGGCACATTTACGGTTACCGGCGTAAAATAATTATAACTGCTTTTTATCAGGCAAATATTATATTTTTTTATTTTAAGTATGGCATTGCAAAAATTTTTACATTGATGCAATGATTGATTAACCGACATTTATAAGGACTTTTTTGATGAAAAAACATTTTTTATTAATATGTTTTGCATTGTTGTGTGCAAAACCTGCTTTAGCCGTTACAGTCAAACTTAAGCTGAAAATTTCGGCAACACTTGCTTTTACCGAAACCATCAAGTGTGAAGATTCGGTAATAAACTTCAACAATCTTAATGTAAACACCACAAACAGTGCCAAAACCATTGCCATCAGTTCCGGTGGTACAGATGCATCGACCACTCAGACGGCAACAAATTGTTCCAGAAGCAATCTTGATTGGGCATATGGTGAAGACATAACCCTAACTAATTCCGAAAATCAAACACTTACGGTCAGCAATGTAAATATTGACAGCAACAACATAGTTACCGGAATGTTAAATATACCCGAAAATACGGCATCAGGTAATTATAGCGGAACATTATCCGTAATGGGATTGCAATAAAAAATGTTAAATTTTTAAAGTTTGGGGCTTGACAATTTCTGCGTAAAGTATATTCTATATATGTAAATTATACTTTATGTAGGACTTTTTATGAGCAAGTATTTTGTGTTAATTTTAGCGTTTATGTTGGCATCAACTAATGTTAATGCCACAACCGATTATGCTGAAGTTACCGCAAAAGCCACCATAGAAATTGCTGAAGTAATTCAATGTCCTGTTGATAAAATCTCTTTTGGTGTAATTACGGTAAAGCTCAACAACACTTCCTCAACCGTTACAATCGGCGATGGCCAGACAACATTTACCGGTGATGTAATATCCGTATCCGGTGAAAAAGCCGCTAACTGCGGAAATGTTGATTTAAACTGGAATAATGTGGCAGTTACCATAACAAACGAGGAAGATGACGCCCTCATAATTAACAACTTCAAAGTTGACAGCAGTTATAACATTGGCGGTACATTACATATTCCGCCTCAGGCAGGTGCCGGTTCATATACGGGAACATTTATGGTTACCAACATTAAATAGCCGCTTGATAGTTATTAAGCGGTGTTTTTTTATCCTGAAGTTTCTATGGTTTTGTTCGTAATAATCACTAAAAAATTGGAAGATGTTTTCATAAAAAAACTCCTCCGGAAAGACCGAAGGAGCAATTTAACGAAAATATTTTCTTAGTTTGTACCGCTTTTGATACCGAAAGCTGCAAACTTGCTGTTAAATTTAGAAACTTGACCGCCTGTGTCAACCATACGATGAACACCTGTCCATGCCGGATGAGATTTAGGATCAATTTCCAAGTTCATTTTAGCACCGGCTTTGCCCCATGTGCTGTTTACTTTGCATTCTGTGCCGTCAGTCATCACATATGTGATTTCGTGATAGTCAGGATGAATACCTTTTTTCATTTTTTCTTCTCCAAAATTAAACTCTACAAACAAAATTTATGCACTTATAACCTAATCAAATAAATTTATCAAGAGTTTTTTTACCTTTTATTTAAAAATTTCAAAAACTTTTTGATTTAAGTTAAAGTTTGATGCTACTAAATTTTGGCTTGCAAAAATTTGTTTTATATCTTCAACTCTGATGTCTTTTTGCTCTATGGCTCTAACCGAACCGCCGGCTTCTTTAACCAAAAGCATTCCTGCTGCCATAGAAGAAATATGCGAATTTAAGCAAATAAAAGCATCAAGCTTGCCACCGGCCAAATATGCCAAATCTTGCCCGATTGAACCGCTAACGCGCAAATCACCGGTTTTGGCGCTGATAGAGGTTAATATCTTTGTGCTGTTCACAATGTTTTCACTGTCAACACTAGAGCTTATCAAGGCACCGTTAAGTTCTTTAGTAGCCGAAACACGCAAGCGCTCATGATTGCGATATCCTTCTTTGTATGCGCCTTTGCCTTTTTCGGCAAAAAATGTTTCATCACGAGAAGGATTATAAACAACCGAACATATAATTACATCATTTTCAACCAATGCGGCGCAAACGGCAAAATTTGGATTTCCATGTGCAAAGTTTGCAATTCCGTCAATGGGTGATACGGCAAAATAAGAACTGCCGGAAACCTTGTCCGATGGGGTGAATATCGGCAAGTCAGCTCTTATCTTGGCAAGTTCGATTTTTAAGTTTTTTTCAATTCGGGAATATGAATTAAAAACAAAATTTTTGTTGCCTTTAATAGAATTTTGCAGTTGTTCCAACTCACAAAAATCTCTATCCAAAGATGAGGCCGATTTTTTTACGGCATTAACAAAAGCCGTTAAAAGAGGTGATACATAAGACATTATTTAGCTCTTTCAACATATGTTGCTTCAGAAGTTCCGACCACAATTTTATCACCTGTGTTGATAAACGGCGGAACCATAACTCTTACACCGTTGTCCAAAATGGCGGGTTTGTAAGAAGATGCTGCGGTTTGACCTTTTACAACCGGCTCGGTTTCAACAACCGTACAAACAACCTGCAAAGGAAGTTGAACCGAAATCGGACGAGAATTGATGTGTGAAATGCGTACATCCATACCGTCGGTTAAAAACGGACGCGAATCGCCTAAAATGTCCGAAGGCATTGTGAACTGTTCAAAAGTTTCGCTTTCCATAAATGTAAGACCGTTTGAATCTTCAAACAAAAATTGACAATCTTTATCTTCAACCATCATTTTTTCAACCGTGTCTTCGGTACGGAAGCGTTCATTGGTTTTTGTTCCTTCTTCAACGGCTTTCATTTCCACCTGCATAAAAGCGCCGCCTTTACCCGGTTTGATGTGGTTTGCTTTGGTGATTGTCCAAGGTTTACCTTTATATTCAATTACCCAACCGATTCTGATTGATCCTGCGAGTTGTTTCATATTTTTATCTCCATATTTACAATTTTAAGTTTGATTGTTTTGTTAAAAGTGAGCTCAACATACTCCAATATTTATTATTTCGCAACAAAAATTTTATATTTTGTGTCATCTAAAATAACAAAATCAGTTTCAAAGCTTGCAAAGTCTACATCTTCAACCGGTAAAAGAGCAGATTGAAGCAAAAACATTTGATAAAACCACGATGTTAATTCTTTAACTTTTTCCTGTCCGTCTGCCCAAGCCCTAAAAACCACAAAATCAGGTTCACATTCGCCTACAAGCATTGCTTCGTGTCGGCGATTGCGACATATGGCGCCGATAAATTTATTTTTTAAGCCTTGTGTTAAAGTCCTATAATCAGAAGCAATGTTTTCTGATTTTGATAAATCAACCATTGCTCCGTCCAAATTAAATTTTGCAACGGATTTTGCATCAAAACCAAGTACGAGTTTTTGTTTTTCTTTGGCAAGTTGAACAAATTTTGTAACAAACGAATCGGGTAAATCGGGTTTTAAGATAAAACACTGTAAATCATCTTGTTCTAAGAGTTCAAATTTTTGTTCGCTAATATGTATAATAAACTTTTGCATAATCTTGTTTTGCTCTTGTAAAAAAAAATTAAAAAGGTATTATAAGGACAATATACATAAACTCCTCAAAAAAAGGAAGTAAAAAATCTATGGAATTGAAAAATTTACCGCAATCGGAAAAGGCATTAAATGAGCTTGAAAGTTTGTTGCAACAACTTCAAGAAACTTTGCAAGGCAAAAAAAATGCTCTTTTGCAACAAAGACAGTCTTATAAACACAATATGGCTGAAAAAACAAAACAAATTGATGACTTAAAACAAACCGTTGCCGATACTTTAAGCAAAGTAACCGGTGTGGCTCAAAAAATTGATATGGTGTTAAAAGAAGATGGCTCAGGTAACAATAACAATTAATTCACGAGAATATGGCATTGCCTGTGGTGACGGGCAAGAGGCACACATTATAAAACTTTCTCGACTTTTAGATGAAAAAGCAAAGCTTTTAACTTCGGGTAACGGGCAAATTAATGAAAATATGCTCCTTGCAATGATTGGTTTATTGCTCGCAGATGAGCTTGAAGATGCCAAAAAAGGCATTGTCCCGACTGCTGTTTCCGGGCCGCAAGTAATTGAAAAAATTGTTGAAGTAGAAAAAGTGGTTGAAAAAATTGTTGAGGTTGAAAAGCCGATTGAAAAAATTGTTGAGATAGAAAAACCGGTTGATAACAGTGCGTTTGACGAAAGCCTTGCCAAAGCAATTTTTGACATTGCAAGTCAAATTAAGAACATTACTCAAGAAGTTCAAAATTTCTGATAAATAAGGTTTATTGCTGATTTATTTGCGACAAATATTTTGCTGCTTCCATGGCGGCCATTGCACCGCTGCCGGCGGCGGTTATGGCTTGTCGGAAACGAGGGTCTTTTACATCACCTGCGGCAAACACTCCGTCGACATTGGTTTGTGTGCTTTCGGGTTTGGTTTTTATATAGCCGGTTTCATCAAGCTCTAAATATTCTCTGAATATTTCCGTATTGGGTTTGTGTCCGATAGCTACAAAAACTCCGTCAACTTGTAAGGTTTGAACATTGTCGGTTTTAACATTTTTTATTACGATTTCATTTACGGATTTTGGGGTTTCGGTACCGATTATTTCTTTTATGATGCTATCGTACATTATGCTTATTTTAGGGTTGTTTTTTAGTCTTTTTTGCATTAGGGCATCAGCTCTTAACATATCTCTGCGATGTATCAAAATCACTTTTTGGGCAAAATTTGTTAAGTATAAAGCTTCTTCGGCTGCTGAATTGCCGCCGCCGACTACGGCAACGATTTTGTTTTTGTAAAAGAAACCGTCACAAGTAGCGCAGGCCGAAACGCCGAATCCGATATATTTTTTTTCAGAATCGAGTTCAAGCCACTTGGCTGATGAACCGGTAGCAATGATAATTGACTGAGCGGTAAACGAGTTGCCGTTTTCAGAGCTTAAAACAAACGGATGATTTATAAAATCCACTTCGGTTATCTTGTCATCTATAATTTTAACGCCACTGTTTAAAGCTTGCTTTTTCATATTTTCCATCAGTTCGGGACCGGTTATCGGGTCACAAAAACCGGGGAAGTTTTCAATGGCAGTGGTCATTGTAAGTTGACCGCCGATTTGGTTTCCGGATATAAGAATCGGGTTTAAGCCGGCACGAGCCGCATATATTCCGGCCGTATAGCCGGCAGGGCCTGAGCCGATGATGATAAGTTTTGAACTAAATTCTGACATTTTTTTCTCCTTGATGTAAAAATAAGCCAATATGAATTGTTTTGCAAGATTAAAAATGCTTGCAAAAAATGAAAAAATGAGTTATTGCCTTGAATATTGAAATATAATTATAAATTAAAAATTTTTATGCCATGAACACAATTATTGTTACTGTAATCGGGATAGTTGTCCCTTTTATTGCGTGTCTGATTGTTAAGAAAGTACGAGACAATCAAAAACAAGAAATCAAAAATTTTTATGACAAAGTGATAGGGGTGAAAGGTTATGTTAACACCAACCTTTTTTGCTTTGTCGATGAAAATTATGCCCAAGTACCGGCTATTAGAAATTTCATTTGTTCCGATTTTGTAATCAGCGGCCACGGTTTGCCAAAATATGTCCCGTGTGTGATTAAAGGGGTTTTCCCTTCGGAAGACAGCAACGATAACGGCACATTGTATATCAAACCGTGTAATGTTTCAGATGAAGAATTTGAGGTTTTGTTTGTCGGCGATAAAAAAGTTTTGCTTTCTTCCGAAAAATATGGAGAGATTGTACTTAAACGCTTAAAATTTTTTAAATCTCCCGTTGTAGGACAGAAAGTGCTGCTGTCGGCAAAGTTCAGAAATCTCTACGGATATAAACATATGTGGAGAATATCTTGGAGTGTAAATTAAAAAATGTTCCTCTTTAATCAAAAAGAGGAACATTTTTTTGGTTTCAATGTGGCAATTTTGATATTTATGAATAAATATTAATAAATTTAATTTGAAAATAAGCAATAAATTATGTAATATGAGTTGCAAACTTGGAGGGTATAGATATGAAAAAGTTGATTTTATTGTTGGTGATTTTCCTGATTTCTTGTGCTACGCATGAAAAATATGCTGCATATCTTGATACATATATCGGTATGGATAAGGCTACCTTAATTGATGCCATGGGTGTTCCCGACAGCACATATAAATTAAATGCCAAAACCGAATATTTGACTTGGAAGAAAAATCAATCATACATTATGCCCGGTACTGCCTATACAACATATAACAACAGCAACAATTATACCACCACATATTCTCCTACATACATTGCAAACCAATGGTGTAATACCACATTTGTAATTGTGGATAACAAAGTTACCAGATGGCTCACCAAAGGTGATTGGTGTGTGATGTAAGCTGAAAAATTAGAGTATGTTTTCAATTTCTTTTGCTACATCAAGCAGATAGTGCTTTTTGTTTTTATCAGTTTTGGTAAACAAATTATCAAGTTCAAAAACATAAATATTAGCTTGCTGATTTGCAAATTCTTGCGAAATCGATATGCTTGAAACATTGCTTTCAAGGTAAGATTTTAATTTTTCGATATCTTTAATTTTGTTTTTTAACAATCCGCCTCGTTTGATAAACATGGTTGAATATTCAAATATGATATAAACAATTGCGGCCAAGATAACTGCGCTTACAAAATGAATATACACACTCATCAGTAAAACCGAAAATACAATAAAAGCACTTGAGAAAAATTTGACTATATATGACACAATTTTGGAGTTAAATTTTTTTCTTAGCATATGAGTATAAAACGCTATAGCTATAATTGATGAAACCAAAATTACTCCCGTTTGTATCGGATTTATGGCAAGCATGGCAATGGCAACGGTTGATAAAAGCAACATCAAAACACTAAACACCAAATAGCCGATATTGAGCTTGAGGCTGAAAAACTTTACTGCCGAAACAATGCTTTTTTCCAGTTCTTTATAAGCTCGCTTAAATTTTAAGGCATTGGGCAAACCGGCGCTTATAACCGAATCTTTTCCCGAAAACAACTGATTGAGAGCTTTTTTCTCGCCTTTTTTAAGAGCCGATAAGTTATCGGTTTTTTTAATCAGCAAAATGTTGTTTTCTTGTTTTTGAATGTCAATATATTGCTTTTTCTTCATTTCAAGAAGAAAACCGACAAATGATTTGGCATCAAAATTGTTGGTAAGAAAATATCTGTTGCCGGCGGCACTGTTATTAAAAACCGCACCGGTTTTGGACTTGTTTTTCTTAATGTATGCCCAAGAAAGTATATATGCTCCCAAAATTGCCAACAAACCGAATGTGGCAAAAAGCATATCGCCAAAATCAGTAACAAACCACACAAAACTGCGGTTTATATCAGGTGATAAAAAGGTGTTTTTATCCAAAGATACCAAAATGTGCATACCTTCACCCGGAAGTATCGGAGTTGTTGAGGCAAAGCCTAAGGCATTGGAATCTAAATTTGCAATGACGGCTCGGTCAGATGATAAGCGTTTGTTATATCCGGTCAGAACACTTTGCGACAGAAAACTTTTTCCGTCGGCAACCGAAACAATGGCATTGGCCGAACCTATAACCAAATTTAAGTAGCTTCCGGTAACATCCCAATAAAATTCGGTAAAGTCATTATAATACCAGAGTTTTCTATCCAGAAAATAACTGAATTTATAGTTGTAAACACCTGGTGCAAGGGTATATTTCTCAATGGGTTTAATATAAATTTTATCACCGATTTCTTCTAAAATATGAGCAACATTTTCACCGTTTATCGAAACATTTATCAAGTCTATATCAAGTTTTTTCTTAACTTTTGTGCGAGAGGTTGAAAACTTCGGCAACACTTTTACAAACCCGTTTTGAAGTTTTTGATTGTTGGCAATAACGGTAATTTCTTCATCAACTTTGACAAGGCCGGTCGGCAAAATATTAATTGAAGTTAAAATATACGGAATATGTTCCATAGCCGGAGCCATAATTTTGTTTCCGGTGGGCAAAACCACATCAACAACCGGAAAATCGGTCGGGACAGCAAGTTGTTGCTCAAAATTATTTTGCGCAAGGTTGTAAAACAAGGTTTGTTCAGTATTGTTTTGAGTTTTTTCACCCGAGATGCGTTGCATGGCCGCATCATATATTTTTTCAAAGGTAGATTTTTTTTGATTTGCCAAATCTGAAATATATTCTGCCGAATGCTGAATATCCATAGCACCGGGTTTGCTTAAATCACCCATTTCTTCAAGAGTTGATATATTGGCATTTTCGAATCGTTTTTTAAAAAAACTGATAACTTCTTCCAAATTCTTCGGATCGGGCATACCGTCAACCGGTTGAAACGGGTCTGAATTTTGCGGAGTGGACCTGTTTTGAGCCGCCTCATCTAAGGTGGTGACATCGGCCTTGGCAAGAGTTGAGCTAAAAATAATGAAACAAATTGCAAAAAAAAGTTTTCTCATAAAGTTATTCCCGATATTAACTAATAAAACATATTTTGTATTATATGATACAGAACATTTAAGAAAAATTAAAATTTAGGAGAAAGTTTATGAACAATAAAGTTGCCGCAATTATTTTAGGTGCCGGAAAAGGTACTCGTATGAAATCGGATTTACCTAAGGTGATGATGCCCGTATGTGGAAAACCAATGATAAAACACATTATCGATACACTAAAAGAAATGAAAGTTGATGAAATTGTAACGGTAATTGCCCCCGATGGTGACATTGTGAAAAAAGAAGTTGCTCCGTATAAAACTTGCGTTCAGGATAAGCAACTGGGAACAGGACATGCAGTAAATTGCAGTGCATCTTTGTTAAAAGACTTTGACGGTCCGATTATGGTTATTTTCGGCGATACTCCGTTGATTAAAAAAGAAACTTTTGAGCGCTCGGTTAATAAGGTAAAAGAAGGATACTCCGTGGTTGTTTTGGGCTTTAGGCCCGAAGACCCTGCCAGATACGGCCGTTTGGTTATGAAAGGCGATGTGTTGGATAGAATCGTGGAATATAAAGACGCAACCGAAGAAGAAAGAGCCATTAATTTTTGCAATTCGGGTTTTATGGCTTTTGACGGCAAAGTTTTGTTTGAAATTTTAAACAAAATCGGCAATGAAAATGCCGCAGGGGAATATTATCTTACCGATGCGGTTGAAGTGGCTTCTAAAATGGGCTTAAAGTGTACGGCTTTTGAAGGTGATGAAAAAGAAGTTGCCAGTGCTAATACTCGTGAAGAATTGGCTATGTTGGAAAAGTTTTTAGAGAACAGAAAAAATGCTTAATTTTGTTAAAAAATATTGGTTTACCACTCTTATAACAATTTTTATCGTGCTGTATTTGACGGTGTTTTTGTGTGTGTTATTTTCACCAAAAACCGACAAACTCAATCGGGGGTTTATTCCGTGTACTGAACAAATGACTGCCAAAATGCTTCAAAACAAAGAACAAAGCTCGTTTGCCCTTGCAAAAATCATAATCGAAAATACATATTGTGATGCAAAAGTTGTGGCAAAAGGGCTTACAAATTGGGTTAAAGGCGAACAGTCCACACCGTGGGCAAACTATTTCTTTGAGCCCGAAATTGAGCCCGAAATTGTGCAAGATGATGAAGAATTGTTGAAGTTTTATGAAGAAAATCCGTATCTTACAAAAGATATGGAAGCTCTTGATAAAAAACGACAAGAGCTTGAACAACAAATCAATAATGCTCAAATCAAAGAAGAAAGCCAATTTGTTGAACCTTTTGATTTTGATGAAAACACAATTGGAGATGAGGAACAAACAGATGACAAACAATAATTTACCGGCTTGGGATTTGTCGGATTTATATGATGATATAAAATCACCGAAAATTGAAAAAGATTTGGAAAAATATCGCAAAAGTTCGGTCTCTTTTGCAAAAAAATATAAAGGCAAACTGGCAAATCTTTCGGCGGAAGAATTTTTGAATGTTCTTAAAGCTTGCGAGGGTTTAAGCAAAATTTCTTCTCGTTTGGGCGGTTTTGCTTATCTTAATATGTCAACTCAGATGAAAAACCAAGAGGCGATGGCTTTTTATCAGAACATATCCGAAAAGCTTACCGAATATTACAAACCGATGGTATTTTTTTCTCTTGAATTAAATCAGGTGCCGGAAGCAACCATTAAAAAATGGCTTAAAAACAAAGATGTTGCTTTTTATAAGCCATTTATAAAAAGAGTAAGAAAATATAAAAAATATGAGTTAAGTGAGCCGGTAGAAGAAATATTGCTCGAGAAATCGGTTACTTCATCGGAAGCTTGGGTTCGATTGTATGAAGAAACTTCATCAAGACTTGTTTTTGAAGTTGACGGCAAAAAATATAATGATGCCGAAATTTCAAAATTGTTGCTGGATAAAGATGCAAACATTCGTCATAAGGCAGGGGCTGAAATAAACAAAGTTGCAAAAGAAAATGCTCCGCTGTTTTCATTTGTTTATAATATGATAATAAAAGACAAAGCCATAGAAGATAACAAAAGAGGTTTTAAAAGCCCCGTATCGGCGCGTAATTTGGCCGAAGAAGTGGACGATACAATGGTTGAGGCTTTGGCTAAAACGGTTAAGGCAAATTATAAAAATATTGCGCATCGGTTTTACAGGCTCAAGGCAAAATGGCTGGGAGTTGAAAAAATCAGCTATTGGGACAGAAATGCTCCGTTGCCGTTTTCATCAGATGTTACATATTCTTGGAAAGATGCCGTTGATACGGTGCTAAAAGGATATTACGGATTTTCTGATAAACTGGGTATGATTGCGCAAGAATTTTTTGATAATGCGTGGATTGATGTTCCGCCTCGTGACGGTAAAAGAAGCGGAGCATTTTGCAGTGCACCGCTTGCAAGCGAGCACCCGTATTTGTTTTTAAATTTTGCCGGCAAACAAAACGATGTTTTGACCTTGGCGCACGAGTTGGGACATGGTTGTCATCATCAATTAAGAACCAAAAACGGCGATTTAAATGAGCGCTCTCGTATGACAACCGAAGAAGTTGCATCGGTGTTTGGTGAAATGCTAGTGTTTCAAAATATGTTATCAAATATTAAAGATGATAAAGCCAAACTGTGCTTAATTGCATCAAAGGTTTCGGATATGATAAATACGGCCATCAGGCAAATTGCATTTCATTTTTTTGAAACCAGAGCGCATGAAGAACGAAAATCAGGTGAGCTCTCGGAAGACAGATTGTGCCAAATTTGGCTTGAAGAAATGAAAGACAGTCTGGGCGATTATGTACAAGTTGATGACAATTGCAAATATATATGGTCAAATGTCGGACACTTTTTCTTTTTGCCGTTTTATGTGTATGCATATTCTTTTGCCGATTGTTTGGTAAATTCGTTATATCAGGTAAACACAGAAAACAAGGTGGAAAATTTTGCCGATAAATATCTTGAATTGTTATCAAAAACCGCTATCGGGGAATATGAAGAAATTTTAAAACCGTTCGGTTTAAATCCGAAAGATTCCGGTTTTTGGCAGAAAGGTTTGGATTTGATATCGGCATATATAGATGAGTTGGAAACATTGGATAAGAAATTAAAATTTTAGGGAGAATAAATTATGGATTTATATCAAGGACTTTTAACCAGACGCTCTGTTCGTCAGTTTGATACAAGCAAAAAAGTGTCTAAACAAGACATTGAAGAAATTTTAAAAGCCGCATGCTATGCACCGTCGGCACATAATAAACAACCGTGGGAGTTTTTGGTTTTGGAAGACTTGTCGATTATGGACAAGGTCAGAGAGTTTCAACCATGGACAAGTTTTGCAAAAAATGCATCATGTGTTATCATTGTGTGCGGTAACACCGATGTTGCTTTTCATAGCCGAGAAAATGAGCCGTATTGGAATATTTCCGATGTGGATTGTTCGTTGGCAACGCAAAATTTGTTGCTTGCTTGCCATTCTAAAGGTTTGGGTGCCTGTTTTTGCGGAGCTGCTCCGATAGTATCCATTGTTGACGGCTTGAGAAAGTTGTTTAATTTGCCTGAAAACATAAGACCGATTGCAATTGTTCCAATCGGCTATCCTTTGGAAACCCCGAAACAACCTGAAAACAGATATCAAACCTCAAAAGTGCATTGGGGTAAGTGGTAAAATAAAACCATATGTTTTAAAAAAACTCACCGCCTCTAAATAGAGGCGGTGAGGGTAAATGCTAGATAGTACTCATTATGGTAAATGAGTTGCTATAATATCCGGCTTTAACATTAGCAGGTATGTTTAATTTACCGCTTATATAATGCTTGTAGGTGTCTTCATCATATTCACCGACATTAAGCTCGCTTAATGTTAATTTTGTATCAACACCATCTGCTGTGAGCTCTACATCAGGAATATTAATGTTTGCAGTGCCGTAATTATCTATTTCAGAACATCCACCATTAAAACCTGTGTCGGCACCGTCGGATAATATATCTCCATGCGAATAGTAACCATCAGGTCCATCAAAAGTTATGTATGATTCTTCATTGTTTTTCTTAATCACAAGTTTACCGAAATGAAGATCTCCACAACTAAAAGATGATGCCAATTCAACCTCGGCAGAAGCGGTTACTTCGGCGTAGTTTGTCTCTGCGTTTGCGTTGCTTGTGAGCATCAAAGCCACAGCGCTCAAAAGAAAATATTTTCTCATAATTTTAAATCCTTTACAAAAATAGTTTAACTTAATTTTCATTGAAAAGGCAAAAATGCCCTTTCACATCGCATCATAAACCGTTTTTTTTTTTTGCAAGTAAAAAGAGTCGTTTAAAGAATTTAAATCAAAAATGAGG
>SUUV01000026.1 GCA_015062345.1 Alphaproteobacteria bacterium
CGTTTACGGGTAAGTAGTAACAATTTGCGTCTGGCAGATTTTGAGTGCCCCGTTCAGGGGTTGCCAGTGGTAAAGGCTTCTAGCCGCATATGAAGAACCACGCGTTTTACGCGTGGGTCCCTTTTTTAATATGCGGTAAGTTTTTTCAAGTATTAGTAGGTGTAAGTTACGGTAAATGAACCTGTATATTCACCTGCTTTGACATTGGCGGGGATTGTAAGTTCTGTTAATAATTCTTCCGAATCTTTATTTATATATGCATTAAGTGAAAGTTTGTTACCCTCAGCACTTGTTAATTCAGTTGAGGCAGTAAAATTATTAAGATATTCACCACTACCACCCGGTGCACACGAACTAATATTACCTTCTCCACTCATTGATATAAAATCTTCACTGGTGCTTTCTCCATAGTAATCAATTACAAACTCTTCATTGTCTTGTTTAACAACGATTGTTCCATAATCAACTTCTCCTCCATTACACTCAAGAGTGCCGGCAACTTGAATAGTAGCCTTAGCGGTTACTTCGGCATAATCGGTTGTTGCATTTGCGGTGCTTGTTGCCAAGAGGGCAACAGCAGATAAAAGAAAATATTTTCTCATCAATTTATCCTTTCTATAAAAATTAAGTTTAAGTACATTTGAAAGGTACAAAAATTTACCTTTCACATCGCATCATAAACCGTTTTTTTTTTTTGCAAGTAAAAAGAGTCTTTTAAAGGCTTTAAATCAAAAATGAGGTAATATAAACACAAGGTCATACTTATTTTTTTAATCAGTTTATTTTTGATTAAACACAATTTTCTTTTCTGATGTGCTATAACTGAGGCTTGATTTTCCTTTTCTGAAAGCAAGGGCATATTTACCGAAAATTTCATATCGCCAACCTAAAAGTGCCGGATTTGTTTTATCGTTGTGTCCGCAGGCAATATCTCGCAAATTTTGTTCATCGGCAATTAAAAAGTCGACCACATTATTTTGTTCGCTGACAATTTTTAAGATAAGTCTTAACACCTCAAGCAAGGCTTGTGCTCCGTTCGGGATATTTATATGTCTTTCTTTTTCGGCTTTTTTTAAGTCTTTATCAACAGGCTTTTTTAAGGCTTCGTTTATAACTTCCAAAATTTCTTTTCCAAGTTTGCCGCCTACAATATCCGACTTAATATATCTGACATTTGCCAATTCTTCGGGGGTTTTCGGTGCGCTTGAGGCAATGTTGACCAAGAGCTCATCTTTGATGATGCTTTTTCGGGGAGTGTTATATTTTATGGCTCTGATTTCTCGCCAAGCAGCCAAATCTTTTAATATCATCAAAAACTTTGTACTATGTGCCGAATGTCTGATTTTTAGCCACATATTTTCAGGGTTTGGCCTGTATATTTCTTCATTTAACAGATATTCTACTTCTTCTTTTATCCAATCTTGCCGATTGTGTTCGTTAAGATAATTGTTTAAAAATTCGTAACACGGAATTAAAAAAGTGACATCACGCAAGGCATATTCCAGTTGATGCTTTTGTAACGGCCTTTTGCTCCAATCGGTTAAACGGCTCGATTTATCAAGTTCAACACCGGTGATTATATGAACTAAGGTGTCATAACCGACCGAAACTCCAAAACCTGCAGCCATAGCGGCAATTTGGGTATCAAAAACAGGAGTTGGAATGATGCCCGATAAATGATAAAAAATTTCGATATCTTGGCGTCCCGAATGGAAAACCTTTAGCACATTTTTATTTTTTAACACTTCAAAAAACGAGGATAAGTCAATGTCTTGTGCCAAGGGGTCAATTATGGCGGCATCATCAATCCAGGCAACCTGAATGAGGCATATAAAGGGAAAATATGTTTTTTCGCGCACAAATTCTGTATCAACGGTAATAAATTTTTGTTTGTTCAGTTCGTTGCATAAAATGTTTAATTCTTGCGTCGTTTCAACAATTTTCATTTTGATTTCACCCCAAATTTATTTATAAATCACCATAGCCCATATTACTTAATTTTTTTTTAATTTTAGTGTTGCTTTTAAGTAAAGAATGCTCTATCAAATATAGAGGTAATAAATTTAATATTTTAGAGGTAAAAATGAACAAATATCGGACTCATACCTGCGGAGAACTTCGCAGCGCAGATATCGGCAAAACGGTTAAACTTGCCGGTTGGATTCATCGTAAACGCAACTTGGGAAATTTGTGCTTTGTTGATTTACGAGACCATTATGGTATCACACAATGCGTGGTTGATTCATCGTCTGATTTGTTTAATATGGTTGAAAACACTCGTGTTGAAAGTGTGGTTGAGTTTGAAGGCGAAGTTATAGCTCGTGAAAGCGTAAATAAAAATATGCCCACAGGCGACATTGAAATAAAAGTCGCAACAATGAAAATTCATTCCGAAGCTGATGTTTTGCCGATTCAGGTGGCAGGTGTTGCCGATGAGCCTGAAGAATTGCGCTTAAAATATCGCTTTTTAGATTTAAGGCGCGAAAAAATTCATAGCAATATTATGCTTCGTTCTAAAGTGATTGCTCGTATGCGACAACTTATGACAGAACAAGGTTTTACCGAATATCAAACTCCCATTTTGACGGCTTCTTCACCAGAAGGCGCTCGTGACTTTTTGGTGCCTTCTCGTATTAACCCCGGAAAATTTTATGCTTTGCCGCAAGCTCCGCAACAGTTTAAGCAACTTTTGATGGTATCGGGCTTTGACAGATATTTTCAAATTGCACCATGTTTCAGAGATGAAGACCCCAGAGCAGACCGTAGTCCGGGAGAATTTTATCAACTTGATATGGAAATGAGCTTTGCCACTCAAGAAGATGTATTTAAGGTAATTGAACACACCATGGGCAGCATTTTTAATGAATTTGCCAACGGTAAAACCGTTGACCAAGCGCCGTTTGTTCATATTCCGTTTAGAGAAGCCATGTTAAAATACGGCTCAGATAAACCTGATTTAAGAAACCCGTTAATCATTCAAGATGCAACCGCATTTTTTAACAACTCCGGTTTTGGTGTTTATGATACAAAGGCACAAAACGGTGAGCAATTAAGAGCAATTGTCGCTCCAAATGCGGGTGATAAACCTCGCTCGTTTTTTGATAAGTTTGATGCCTATGCCAAAGCAGAAAATATGGGCGGTATGGCCTATGTTGCATTTTCTGCAAACGGTGCAAAAGGAATTGCAAAATTCTTTTCCGAAGAAAAACTTAACGAGCTTAAAACAACATTTGATGTCAAAGATGGTGATGCCGTTATGTTTATGGGCGGCGATAAAAAAGTTATCAATAAATTTGCCGGAAAAGTTCGCAATAAACTTGGCGAAGAATTAGGCTTGTTTGATTATAATTCGTTTAAGCTTTGTTGGATTGTAGATTTTCCGATGTATGAAGAAAACGAAGAAACCGGTGCGGTAGAATTTTCACACAATCCGTTTTCGATGCCACAAGGCGGAATGGACGCATTGTTAAATAAAAATCCTTTGGACATTTTGGCTTATCAATATGATATGGTTTGTAACGGTGTTGAGCTTGCCTCCGGTGCGGTCAGAAACCACAAGCCCGAAATTATGTACAAAGCTTTTGAAATTGCCGGATATGACAACTCGGTAGTTGATAACAAGTTCGGCGGTATGATAAATGCGTTCAAATACGGCGCACCTCCGCACGCAGGTGCAGCCCCCGGCATTGACAGAACAATTATGCTCTTGTTAGATGAGCCGATAATTCGAGATGTTATTATCTTCCCGTTAAACGGAAAAGCGCAAGATTTGATGATGCAAGCTCCAAACACGGTGTCTGAAAAGCAACTTGAAGAATTGCACATCAAACTTGATATCAAAGAAAAATAAAATTTTAAAGCCTCATCTATGAGGCTTTTTCTATGCTATAAAACCGCTCTTTAATAAAAAATCAAAGAGCGGTTATGTTTTTAAGAAAATTAATAAGTTGCTGTTACGGTAAATGAACCTGTGTAATCACCTGCTTTGACATTGGCGGGGATACTAAGGGTTCCATCAATACTTGCTGCCCCCTCAGCACTATTATATCCTATGTAGGCATTTACATCCATAGTATCTGTTCCATTAGTAATTTTAAATGAAGGTATAGTACCATATGTTGCACCTTCGACATCGAAACTACACTCAGCCCCGTCTCCACCATCCCAGGATAATACAACATTATGATCTAGATCTTCAAAACCGTCACCTGTTGAGACAGTAAATGCCGGGTTATTTTGCTTAACAACAATAGTACCAAAATCTAAATCTTCACAAGTAAAAGTACCTGCTACTTCAATTGTAGCTTTTGCGGTTACTTCTGCATAGTCGGTGGTGGCATTTGCGGTGCTTGTTGCCAAGAGGGCAACAGCAGATAAAAGAAAATATTTTCTCATAATTTTAATTCCTTTACAAAAATAGTTAAACTTAATTTGAAAGGTGAAAAAATTTACCTTTCACATCGCATCATAAACCGTTTTTTTTTTTTGCAAGTAAAAAGAGTCTAATTGTGAATTTAAATCAAAAATGGTGTAGAAGTGTCTCTCTCATCACGGTCATACCGGTGCCCAAGCTTTAGCTTGGAATAGACACCGGTATCCAGGGAATAATTTAGCTATATTACCACCTGGACTCCGGCATCAAGTGCCGGAGTGACAGTTAGGGGCGGTTTTTTGTTAACTTAAACAATCAGGAACTGAAAATATGGAAAAAACTAAACCAACCGAATATTTTGAAAAAGAGTATTCACAAAATTTAAGTATCAGAAGAAATTATCGCAAAAAATTAATCCAAAGTGTGGCAAGACAAATCTGTCGTATCAGTATTGAAGAAAAAATAAGCTTGGAAAAACTGGCCGAAATGTCAAATGTGTCCGAGCTGACACTCAAACGATGGTTAATCGGTAAGGGCGAAATGCATCTGGACAGTTTGTGTAAAATCTGTTTGAGGTTTAATAAACGGCTGATTATCAGTATCAAAGATATTCAGGATTTGTAACCCCTTTTTTTAAGAGTATAACAAGCAAAATCAAAAGCTTTCAGATTAATACTAATCGGAAAATATTTATTTTTTATCCTCATACTTTGAAACCTCCTCCTAACTGTCACTCCGGCACTTGATGCCGGAGTCCAGGTGGTAATATAGCTAAATTATTCCCTGGATACCGGTGTCTATTCCAAGCTAAAGCTTGGGCACCGGTATGACCGTAAAGGAGGCAATACCTCTACACCATTTTTGATTTAAATTCACAATTAGACTCTTTTTACTTGCAAAAAAAAAAAACGGTTTATGATGCGTATTGAAAGGGCATTTTTGCCTTTTCAATGAAAATTAAGTTAAACTATTTTTGTAAAGGAATTAAAAATGAGAAAATATTTTCTTTTATCAGCGGTGGTAGTGTTTATTGCCAATAATGCCAATGCATTGTCAGCCTCCAAAGGAGAATTTAGTGCCAGCGCAAGTATATCGGCAATGCTTGAACTAGATTGTCCTCAAGGTATGATACTAGATGTAGCATCATCTGATGTTTCTAAAGAGTTAAAAGCAGTTGTTGATACAATGAGTAATGTAGTTGTAACAACAGACACCACTTACATTGCCAGTGCAAAATCTGCCTATTGCACCACTTCCGGTAATATTTTTTCATCACCGGAAAATTTTTCCGTATTAAATAATGTTTATAACTTTACATACATGGGGCCTGAAGATGAAACTTATGTTTCAAGTAATGCAACAATTTCTGATTTTACTTTTAGAATCAGTAATGCCGGTAAAACCGTATATATCGGTGCTACATATAGATTTCCGGAAAATTCCGGTGTTGGTTCGTATCTTGTTCAAATTCCTGTTATTTACACATATGAATAATATATATGCATATGAATAAACATATCCCACCGATCTTTATTATTGGTGGGATATTAAGTTATTTAGTTTTCATTTTCAGATTTAAGTTCTTTTTCAAGTTCTTCATAGTCTTGCTCATCAAGTTCTTGCGCCGGAACGGAATATGAGCCGTTAAACCATCTGCCTAAATCGACATCGGCGCAATGTTTGGAACAAAACGGACGATATTTATCATTGTCGGTATCTTGTCCGCAAATTGGGCATTTGTGCAATTTTGCCATTATTTTTCAACCCTTCCGGTGCCTTGACAAGCAGAACATTCTTCAGTGAACATATCGAGTATTGAAGGTCTTCTGCGTTGGCGCAAAATTTCAATATTTCCGGCTTTGCTCAAGCCCAAAACTCTTGCTCGGCTGGGGTCATCGGCAAGTTCTGATTGCAAAATTTCAATTACCGGTTTCATAAAACGATATTCCGACGAACCGGCAAAATCTATGATGATTTTACCCGAAAGATTTTTTAATCTGATTTGACGAGCAATTTCAAATGCGGCTTCGTCATTGGCTTTTGATATATTGCCGCCTGATTTTAAATCTGCCGTATCAACATCTATGGTTACACAAGCTCTTGTCTGTTCAATGTGAATATTGCCGCCGCTTTTTAATGATACACTACGATTTAAGGCCTCAATAAGTTGTTCATCAAGCCCAAATTCGGCAAAAGGTTTTGCATTATATTCTGCCATATTTTCACCTAAAACATTGTTTAGTTCATCAAGCAGATTATAATTGTTTACAACCACTTTTTTTAAGGTATCTTTATAACGGCGAATATACTCATACAACGGATTTTCTCTGACATATAACAACGCAGGTGCCACAGCATTGCGCGCTTTTATTCTGATATTTTCATAAATGGTGCGAAGTTTTACCATTTCTTCCAAAACATCATCAACCGAAAACTCAACCGCTGCCGTTCTTAAAGCCCAACCTTCTTGGCCGGATATATTTTCCCATACGGCAGTTTTGTATGTTTTTGCCAGTTCTTTGTCCTCAATTTTTGAAGAAACATCAACACCCATCTTAAACGGACGATATACCAAAGTTGTACCTACAATTTGAATGTTGCGAACAACTTTTGCGCCTTTTTCAGCTCTTTTTTCTTGTGAAACCTGAACCACAATGCTTTGTCCCTGGCTCATGTTGATTTCTTTTAAATCGTGCTCAAAGGCATTCAAAAAAGCAAGTTCGTTGTCACCGATATCAACCAAAAAACCGAAATGTCCGTTGGCAAGCTCTATTTTCTTGCTGATTTTTCCCAAATATATATTGCCTTCAACGGCATTTTGTTCATTGTAAAGGTCAAACTCGGTCATATCGCCATTGTCTAAAGCTGCCAATCTGACGGTTTCATTGTTTTTTTCATAAATTAGGGTATCTGCAATCATTTTATACCTGCTCCTGTTAATAAATTTTTTGTTTCATATAAAGGAAGTCCGACAACTCCGGTGAATGAGCCCACCATATTTTTTACATATCCGGCAAGCAAACCTTCAATTTTATATCCGCAAACACCAACCCATTCGTTGCTTTGAATATATTGATTGATTTCTTCTTGAGAAAGTCGTTTCATACCGATTCTGGTAGTAACGGTGCGTTTGCTTATTTTTCCGTTTTTATCAATTAAGCATACCGAACTTATCACTTTGTGGTTTCTGCCTGATAACAAACTCATAACTTTTAATTGTTCATCGGCATTTTTCGACTTGTGTAAAATACGCAATCCGACGGTGACAATGGTGTCGCAGGCCAAAATATTTTCATTAGGATAAAGTTTGGCCACTGCTTTAGCTTTTTCTAAGGCCATACGATTGACATAAGGCAAAGGTTTTTCATGCGGTAAGCAATTTTCATCAATATCGGCAGGCTGAATTTTTTTGGGCTTATACCCAATCTGCTCCAACAAACGAATCCGTTGCGGAGAACCTGATGCCAATATAAAATCTTTGGTGTTGCTCATCTTGTTTTAAGCTTCATCATCATAGGTTTTTTCCATTCTTTCGTGACGTTCTTGCGCCTCAATTGAAAGAGTGGCAATGGGTCTTGCTTCTAAACGAGCCAAACCGATGGGCTCTGATGTTTCTTCGCAATATCCGTATGAACCGTCTTCAATGCGTTCCAAAGCCTCATTAATTTTGCTGATAAGCTTACGAGCTCGGTCTTTTGTTCTTAAATCAATAGATTTGTCGGCTTCTAACGATGCTCTGTCAACATCATCGGGTTGATTTAATCCGCCGGTACGAAGCTCATCAAGCGTATCTTTAGATTGATTAACTAATGATTTTTTCCAATTTTCAAGTTTCTGCCTAAAATATTCAAGATGCATATCGCACATATATTCTTCATCTGCAGATGGTTTATAATCAGGCGGTAAAATAATCGAACTAACCATATTTAATCTCCTTAAAAATAAATTTATTTTAAGAAAAGCTAACAACTTTATGTCGTATTATCAAGTGTTTTAGATAACATAATCACAAGATAGCTAATTAAAATACCATTTTAATTTATTTTCATTTCCTTGTTTGCAGGCTTTGGCAACATCTGTGGGTTTTGCCGGCAATTTATAATTTGATGAAGAAACCGAATTTGAATATTCCCAAGCCCAAGTTTTACCGTTTATATCCATAGCGTCTAAGTCCGAACCGTCGTTTACTACCCACAATCTGGTACCAAGTTCTGTGCACGATTGCAAAGGTACATCATCAAACTCTATATAAAATGTATTGCCGTTAGCATCACCTTTGCCGATTTTAACACCGCCGTTAAAAGAGTGTTTTTTATCTCTGACATCATATGGAACAATTTTTTCATCAATTAAGATATCAAAAGAAACTTCCTTATAGTTTTCAGCCGATACAAATCGTTGGCTGATAACTTTTTTCAAATCTACAAGTTCCTGATTTATGCGACCTAACTTAAAACGATGCATTCCGCTATTTACCGAAGCGGTAAGTGCGGTTGTCAGCATAATCATCACACTGATATATCCTATAGCCTCAATCATTGAGCGTCCGGATTGATTGACTAAATCCTTTTTCATTTTGTTCTCCTTATTTTCTAAGTATACACTTAAAACAAAAATACTCAAGTTTTTTTGATACTTTAACTTTTTATTTTAATTTTGGTATTATCGTATAAGAAGATTGTAAAATAATTAAAAGGAAAGAAAAATGAAAAAAATATTTTTACTCGGACTTTCTTTTTTCGGTTTTGCATTTAGTGCCAATGCCGATGAAAATTTTGAATATACCCCTTATGTCGGCATAGATTACGGCTATATGCAGGCAAAAACCCAAAACCAAAAGCCTAATTATCATCTGCTTAATGTTAATGTCGGTACAAAATATAATCAACATTTCGGAACGGAGGCCTTTTTTGAACAAAGCTCATCAGATGCCAAAAAAATTGATTCCGAAAGTAAAATAAAATCATCATATAGAGCATATGGTCTCGATGTGTCGGCATATTTACCTCTGGGATGTTATCATGATTTTGATTTAACGGCAACCGTCGGTGCCGGAGAATATGTTTTTTATGATAAATTAAATCATCAAAAACACAATCGTGAAAGCGGTTTCGGATATAGAATTGGCATCGGTATGATGTACAATATCAATGAAAATGTGAGCTTGCGTGCGTTGATGCGCTATGTTGATTTAAACGATATCTCAAAAGTTAATCATTTATACGAATATAGTCTCGGACTTCGTTATCACTTTTATTAAGGAGTAAGAAATATGCTAAAGAAAATTTTATCGGGGTTGCTTGTTATGGCTCTCATTGGCGGTGCTATCTTTTATATTATGCAAAGAAAAAACATTTCTCAGCCTGATAAGGTGTCGGAAAATGTAGCACAAAATCAAGATATTGCAATTGAGGATATGGTTTTTGAATATAAAAAAGGCAAGCTTAAGACCGATTGTAAGCAAGATTCAAAAATGCTCTGTGCGGTAGATTTTGCGGTTAAATGCACCATAAATCCCGAATTTGAGGGTTGTAAAGAATCTAAATTGCCCAAATTTATATTTATGAGTGATGAAAGTTTGAAAAGGCCTACCGAAATCAGTTATAAATTGCACAAAATGAAACCGATTGCAGCCGATTTGATAGAAGTTCATACCGACAGCACCTGTAACGGCAACTGGTTCGGTTTATGCCAAGGCAGGGTAATTTATGTTTTAGTGCCTGATAACGATTCTTGGCGAGTAAAGGACATTTATGCCATTGAAGACAGAAATGTATAATATAAGTAAGGACTAAATACATGAATAAAAAACAACACATTGTATCCGAAGGCTTAAAGTTTGGAATGTTACTGCAAATCGGCGGTATGGGACCGATTTGTCTGTTATTGTTTCAACTGTCGTCCATTTTGCCGTTATATTCGGTTTTATGGGGAGTTTGGGCGGTTGCTTTGGCTGACGGAATTTATACCTTAATTTCCGTTTTGGGAATTATGAAACTTATCGGACAGGTTAATGAATTTTCTTCTTTGTACAAAAGAATTGTCGGGCTGATTATTTCTACAATCGGAATTTCTTTTTGCCTGATGGTTTTTTCAAACGGTGAAGTTGACTATATTTCTCAATATGCGTGGAATCCGCAAAACATATTTTTAACTTTGCTCATCTTAAACCTGTTAAATCCGGTAGCAATTGTTTGTTACACAGGTGTGTTTACTGCCAAAGTTATCAGTGCAAAACTTTCAAACAAAGATTTGGTTTTGTATGCTTTGGGTGTTTTATCATCAACTCCCATATTTTTATCTTTGGTGGTTGTTATCGGACACTATACAACATCTTTCTTGCCCGATTTTGTTGTCGGAATATTAAATATTGTGGTCGGCTTAATGCTCTTTGTCTGGGGAGTATGCTACATTTTCCCCAATGGACGATTTATTAAGTTTGTTGAAAAAATAAAACAAAAAATTGTTTTACGAAAAAAATAAAAGCCAAAACTCCGGGAAAAGAAAAACTTTCCGGAGTCTTTATTGATTAAAAATCCCTTATAATTTGATTATAAGGGATTTTTTTGTTGCATTATTTTTTTGCTGATTTTTTATCGGCTTTTTTCTTTGTTGCCGTTTTTTTAGCAGGTTTTTTCTTTATAGCTTTTTTAGCAGGCTTTTTCTTTGCAACTTTTTTCTTTGCGGTTTTCTTTTTTGCCGGTTTCTTAGCCGGTTTTAAAGCCTTTTGAGCTGCTTTTTCAAGCTTTTCACGAGCAGTGTTAAGAGCCGTTTCCAAGTCTTTTTCGGAACAAAGGCCGATTGCCACCGGATTTTTGGCTCTTAAACTTACCATATCTTTATGAGTTCCGTTACGAATCGAATCGATAGTCGGGTTGGTTGTACCGACCAATTTTCTGATTTGCGAATCGGCAATTTCCGGACAATTTTTAATAAGCCACAAAATTGCCGCCGGTTTGTCATTGCGTTGAGAAGGCGAAAGAACTTTTTTGTTTTTGCTGTTTTGTTCTTTTACATTGCGCTCCATAACATTGGCTATTAAGTTGGCCGAAGCATCTTCTTCACAGCGCTTAATTTCTTCTAATGTTAATTGACCGTTGGCGACGGGGCTGATTCCAATGATGTTATAAGCAACATCACCGTCGGCGATGGCCTGAATTTCAAGTTCGTGCAACTCACAAAACTGTGCAATTTGCCTAAATGTTAAGGTAGTGTTTTCAACCAACCATACAGCGGTTGCTTTTGGCATTAAAGGTGCAGTCATAGCTTTATCCTTTCAATTGATTATTATGATTGTATGTACAATAAAAAATATCCTTTACATATACAAGGTTTTTTTTAAGTTTTTGAAGTGTTTGTGAGTTTTTTGCTAAAATTCTGCCGAAAAATTTGTCAAAAATTGGCAAATTTGAAAAGTTTTTGCTTGTAAATGAGTGATTTTTGTGATAGATTAAAGTCGTAAAAGTAAGGTTTGTGTTGAGATTATGTTGTATTATTTGAAAAGTTTGAAAAGATTTTTCATAAGTGTTGTTTTACCTTATTTTATAAAATGTAATTAAATACATAAAGATATGGATAAAATATTTATCGCTGCCCTCGTCGCAGCCATTATGAGCCTCTTTCTTGTTTCATGCGAGAAAAGCTCTTATGTCGGACTTGAATATTCTGTACCAGTACAGAAAACCGACACCCCAAAGGAAAATACAGCGACAAATGCTGTGATTGTTTCAGGTGAATTTGAAAAAATTCTTCCTCCTGAATGGGGAAAAATTGAAGGCGCTAGTATTAGTGCTGTTCCGGCTGATGACGAGAAAGGAGGATGTTTTGATAAGAAATGTCTGATTGTTCGTACAGAGTTGGGTGCTGTGGTGGTTGTTTTCTTGAGGGAAGAAATTCTTCCTGAGATTGCGGATATTGTAAATTATAGTTTTATTAAAGGTAACTTTGATGAAACATATAACAGTGCAGTGTTTGCAGAAAACAGCTGGATCCCCGCACAGGCGGTTGATTCAAAAGATCGTCTGGAATATCTCATTGAGGGTGTTGCAAAGCGAAATCTTCGCTATTGCACATTAAAAAAATGGGATTGGCAGAATAAGGATGATTATTTTTCAACCAAGGTTTCAGGATATGAAATCAATGTTGAAGATGGAATTCTTAATGTTAATTATGGCGGAGAGCAGGTGCTCAAAATCCGCTAATTTTATAATAATAAAACAAACAAAAATTATGAAAAAGTTTTTTCTTTGCGCCCTCGTGGCACTCGCTTCTATAGTATCGTCTGCACAGGTGTCTGTTTCATACAATGAGAACGGATATGCTGTCTCAGGGGGAAGAACAAACTCGAAAGAGGTTGCTCAATACCTTGAAAAATCTTTGAAGAAGTTACCGGACTATCAGTCCGTAACAGTTCTGAAAAAGAAGGAAGACGGCACTACAGAAGCCATCTGTGGCAAGGGAGCTGAAGCTTTCGGCCACGGAATAGAGGTATTCGCCGGTTGCGGCGCCGCTTTTGACGCAATCAACTCTACCAAGGGGTTCTTTACTCCTGAAGTTGGTTTGCGTTATAGGTATGACTGGAGATGGGTTTCTGTCACAGTTGGTGCATCTGCTCTCACTCGCCAATATAATTCTGAGGCGATTGATGCAGGAAAAAGATATTTTTCCTACAGCGCAGACATGACCTTTGGTGTCAATGTTATGCGTCTTGGTCAGTCTGAGCACATCTTGAATGTGTTTGGTCAGGGAGGATATCTTTACGGCCAGCATCGTAAGGCCATAGAGGAACTTAACGGTTCTCCACTGTACCACAATGGTTCAGGCCTTACCTATGGCGGCGGATTGGAATACCGTTGGCAAATCCATGCTACAGGTAATGCACTCACAGTGCGTGCCGGTTACAAGCATATGCCAAATACCTATGTGAACAATACTGATCACAACGGTATGGTATATTTGCAGCTTGGATTTAACTTCGGACTTTGCCGAAACCGAGTAAATACATTTAAAGCCAAATAGGAGATGGCTATGGGTTCTCCTAGTATTATTTTTTCAAAACGGCGCCTTTATGGTGCCGTTTTTGCTTTTAAACCAATCACCGTGTGTTATTACCTCAAATTTGATTTAAATCCTTTAAAAGACTCTTTTTACTTGCAAAAAAGATGTCGATTTCGACACCTTTACAAATATTTTACTTAAATAAAATTTTATTTTGAAATCAGCCAATTTAATACATTAAGACGCTTGATACCGTCATAATCACCATCCGGCAAATAATCTAATGTCAAAAGATACTTAGGATAATGATCTTTTATACTTTGAAGAGGTTTTAATTCGCGCTCTAAAACAGTTTTATCCATAACTGTTTGCGATACTTGATAATAAGATGTACCGTCTTGATTGACTGCAACAAAGTCCACTTCTGTATCAGCTACTTTACCGACAAACACTGTGTATCCTCGTCTGAGTAATTCTAAATAAACGATATTTTCTAACAAATGGCCGGTATCAGTTCCTCTTTTTCCTAACAAAGCATATCTGATACCTGTATCAACAGGATAATATTTATCGCCGCTTTGTAAATATTTTTTTCCTTTGATGTCATAGCGGGAAGCTGAATATAAAACAAAACTCTCTGTTAAAGCTCTAATATATTTTTCTACTGTTTGAGGTGTTATTTTATAACCTGCAGATGTCATGGTATCGCTTATCTTTTTTATGGAAATAATATTTCCTGTTGTATCAAAGATAAATTTTAAAATCCTTAGCACATCAGATGTATCATTTATCCTATGTCTGGTCAGAACATCTTTTACAACAATGGAATTTAAAATATCAGATAAATAGTTACGAATAGATGCATCATCATCTATTTGTAATACATACGGAAATGAACCATATTCTAAATAACGAGCATATTCTTCCTGTAAATTAGGTTTTTCTTTTGATGAAACAAATTCCTTGAACGATAGTGGCAACATTTTGATTTCAACATAGCGTCCTGATAATAATGTTGCTAATTCTCCGGATAATAAAAAAGCATTTGAACCGGTAATATAAATATCAAAACCTTCCCTGATATACAAACTATCTACCGCTTTTTGAAATTCTGCTACATTTTGAATTTCATCCAAGAATATGTAATTTTTTTTGCCCTTTTGAGCATTTTTCATTATATAATCATATAATTTTTTTGGGTCTAGCAAATCACTAAAAGCCATATCTTCGAAATTGACAGATTGAATTTGCTTTTCTGAAACGCCGTCTTTTTTTAGGTATTCTTGAAACAAACGAAAGAGAGTTGACTTACCGCAACGGCGCACACCTGTCACTACTTTTATTAACTGTTTGTCCTTAAAAGCAATTAACTTATTTAAATATTCTGTTCTTTCTATCATAAAAACCTCCTTGTTGTTTTTATAATATAGTATAAATTTTTATAAAAAACAATAAAAGTTTTAATTACATCATAAATTTTTGCAATTTAATTCAAAAAAATATGGTCGAACTTTTTTAATTGGTTTCATAATAGTCGTATCCTAATAAGTATATAAAAGGCTCATTTACATTAAAAGCAACTTATTAATACTTAAAAAACTTACCGCCTCGAGCTTAAAAATATCGAGGCGGTATTTCTTAAAACGCATACTTAAATCCGACATCAAATCTTGTTCGATATTCGCTATCAATATACGACAACAAATCACCATATACCGAAACATTATTTACATCATAACTAAACTTTGAGCGCAACAAGGCGTATGTATCTGTGCGGCTATCATCGGTTAGAGTGTATGAGCCGCTCATATCCTGCATTTTTAGCTCTAAATCATACGGATTGGCAAATTCGTGATAAAGCATAGCGCCTGCCATAAAGTTTAGTTTTTGATTTTTTTCGTTGCTATATTCTTTTTTAACATATGCACCAAAACCCAAAGTTGCCGAATATGAGTTATCATCTGAATATAAGGCAAATTGTTTGTATTTTTCATCAATTTGGGTTTTATAAGCATTTAAGTTAGTTTCAACAGTCGGGATAATGTTATATCCAAAAATTTCAAACGGATATTTTGTTTGTGCCGAAACACCCATCATTTGTTTTTTGATATCACCTTTATAGTCTTGATTATAACCTTGTCTTGAATATGTACCGTAACTGTATGCAAGTTTGGGAGTTATAATGGTGTTAAAGCCTTGATTTTTCCATTGCATCGGCATCATAAATTGATAATTTTGAGAATTTCGCACATCAGAATTTTTGCCGTCCGTATGCATATCCGATATAGCCATACCGACACCTAATTTGATATTGCCGATTTGTTTACCCGAAACGGCATATACGGTTTGACCCGCATTATTATCAAAGGCATTTGATGACACATTTGAGGAAAATGCAAAGTATGTTTCTTTGGTATCAAACATATTTTCATTGATATTAAAATCAAGTTCTTGTTGCATTAACAAATCTTCATCGGCAAAACGGCTGATTGTGTCTTTTCCGCTAAATTCATCTAAAGCATGGTTAAGCGCTTTTAAATCTGATTTTGCTTTAAGTTCACTAAACAATTGTTCATTGTTTTGCAAAGCATAATTGTTTTCCAAAAAGCTTGCCAACTCAGAATTTTCAACTACATCGGCAAAATCTTTTTTAACCATAACAACATCGGAATTTTGCAAATTTGCCTCAAACAATGCTGATTCAGAGCTCAATTGTAAGTTTGAAACATCATCAGATTTAATGGCATCTGAAAGGGTATATTCATCTTCAAAACCGTTTTGAACAACAGACGAGCTGACCTCTAAGTTACCCGCAAGAGATTTAGCTTCAAATTGTCCGCCGTTTCCAAGTTGAACACCGTTTAAGCCTAAATTAAGTGATGATACACTTGAAATAGAACTTTCATTTACAAGCTTTGCTCCTTTTTCCAAATAAATTGCATACACTCCGTCAACTGTTGTCAAACAGCCGCCATTTTGTGAACAATATTTGTTTGTATCCATTGTGCTATCAAGTATACCATTATTAATATTAAATACAAACTCACCTTTATTAACAACTTTGGCACCATTGGTAGCAAATATGCCATAACCACTGGTATCATCTTTACTTTTTACAACAATTTGTCCTTCATTTGTTACTGTTCCGCCATCAGTATAAATGCCATAAGCCGTACCATTTTCGGCCGTGACAACAATTTCGCTAAACTGAGTAGTATTTTCAACAATACCACCTTTGTTATAAATTCCATATACATCTCCGCCTGTTGATACAACCGTTATACCACTTGAATTTGTAACTTTTCCACCATTGTTGTATATACCATAAGCAGTTCCTGAGCCATCAACGGTTTTGGAGTATATAACACGGCCGTTTACTATACTGCCACCATCAAGATATGCTCCATACGAATTTCCGCTTACACTTTGAGCAAACACCGAATCTGCCAGATTAGTATTTATATTGCTGATTGTTCCTCCTTTGGTATATATTCCGTATGCATTGCCTGCATCGGCAGATGAACGCACTTCACCGGAATTTACTATTGTACCCAATCCATATAGGCCATATGTATTACCTTTACCGGAAGTGTTTTGCACAACAGTTTGAGATGTTAAAGATATAAAATTACCGGCTTTTGTCTGATGATAAATTATACCGGTGGGAGAATTATTATAAATACCATAAGCATTGCCGTTACCCTTGTTGGTAATTGTAATTACAGATGACATAAAAGCATATCCGTCAGTTGCACCTTCTTCTGTAAAATCACCGGAATAAATTGCATTATTACCATAAATACCATAGATATGTCCATCACCTTCCGAACTTATTTCTATTAATGATGAACTGTCTCCAAAGCCTTTTGTTGCAATACTATTAACTATAATTCCCGAGCCGTTAAATTTAAGATAATTATTATAAATTGTTTGTGCGTTGTTAGAATATAATCCGTAAATTTTTGAATCGCTGGTGTTTTTAATTTTAATTTTTGAACTTCCGTTTACGACTAAATACTCAACTTCTTCCTCTGTTGTTTCTCCATTTTCATCAATAACTTCTTCTTTCACTTCAATCGACAGAATGTCACTATATCTGTTAGATGCTATACTTTGCAAACCATGAAAGGTTTGACCGGCATCATAAAAAAGGCCATATAAATCAGTATATTTTTCATTTTCAATATTAATAGTTCCTTGATTCTTATTTGTATTTACGGTGTTGCCGGTAATTTTTTGCCCTTTTCTGACACACACACCCGTTGAATCTCGACCATAACCTTCGGCACATACATCACAAAGTGTGCCGCTATAACCTGTTTCACACACACATTTTCCGCCTTTTTGTTCTCCGTTATCACAGGCTAACGGCAAATGGCATTGTGATGTTCCATACTTATCATAACCATCGGCGCATATATTACATTTCGTACCCGCATAGCCTTTATAACAAGCACAAATATCATCTTTGTTATAATAGCCGTGTACGCAATTTGGATCATAGCTTGAGCCACCGCCTCCGCCACCTAATGCCAAACCGACACCGGCACCTAATGCAACAACTCCGGTACCGATTAAGGTTTTGGTTTTCCAACTCATACCTTCTTTAATTTGAGATGCTTTAACTGCCGTATCAATGTTTTGTGCAGGGGTGTTTATTACCGATTGAATAAATTCTCTATATCCGACAATATTCCATGTGCAATAATGTGACGGATTTGCACCAGACTGTAAAAATGATTTATAAGCTTTTTTATCGCGTCTTTTGGCCGCAACACACAATCCGGTATCACCATTTGCGTTGGTAGAATCAATATCCAACCCTCTGGCTCTGGCATTGTTAATTGCGGTTACATTACCTTTTTTCGCCATTGCATAAAGTGCATCAAAGTTTTGCGGAGACAAATATCCCGCATTTGCACTAAAATTAAAGCTTATCAAAGCACACAAAACCAGTGCAAAAGATTTAACAAATCTGATAATCATTACAGTCCTCATAAAATTTACATTCGGTTAAGCGAGTATAAAACTTTATTTGTAAAAATGAGGTTAAAATATGTACAAAAAACAGCCTGAGGTTACACCAACAGGCTGTTTTTTGCTACCAGAAAATTAAACTTCCGGTACGGAAGATTTTGTGCGTTTTTCTTCAGCAACCGGTACCTCATTTTTGCGATTAAGCGGCTCACCGTTAATTACTGCTTTAATTTCATCGCCGGTTAAGGTTTCATATTCAATTAAGGCCTTCGCCAAAGTTTCCCACTCTTTTGATTTTTCTTTTAAGATTTTTGTGGCTTCGGCATGACCTTCGGTCACCAAGCGCTTAATTTCGGCATCAACCAAACGAGCCGTATCTTCACTCATATTTTTGTTTTGGGTAACCGCACGCCCCAAGAACACTTCGCCCGAATTTTCAGAATATAAAACAGGGCCCAATGTGTCACTCATTCCCCATTCGGTAACCATGGAACGAGCCAAGTTTGTGGCAGCGGCAATGTCAGATGATGCTCCCGAAGTTACGGCTTCATATCCGAACTTTAATTCTTCCGCCACACGACCACCCATCAAAATGACCAGTCGTGAAAGCATTTTGGCTCTGGTATAAGAATATTGGTCTTTTTCCGGCAACTGTTGTACCATACCCAAAGCTCGGCCTCTGGGGATAATGGTTGCCTTATGAATCGGGTCGGTTTCTTTGACATTTAAGGAACAAATGGCATGACCGGCCTCATGATATGCCGTGAGCATTTTTTCTTTTTCATCCATAGCCATAGATTTTCGTTCATTACCCATTAAGACTTTGTCTTTGGCATCATCAAAATCTTTAGCCGTAACTTTGCGCTTGTTTTTACGAGCCGCCAACAAAGCTGTCTCGTTTACAAGGTTTGCCAAATCGGCTCCCGAAAAACCCGGAGTTCCTCTGGCAACAACTGCCAAATTTACATCTTTGGCAAGAGGAACTTTTCGGACATGAACTTTTAAAATTTCTTCACGACCTTTAATATCCGGATTTGTAACCGTTACTTGTCTGTCAAAACGCCCCGGACGCAACAAAGCAGGGTCTAAAACATCAGGACGGTTGGTTGCGGCAATTAAAATTATATTTTCATTTTCTTCAAAGCCGTCCATTTCAACCAAAAGTTGGTTTAATGTTTGTTCTCTTTCATCGTTTCCACCGCCAAGTCCGGCTCCACGATGACGACCGACCGCATCAATCTCATCAATAAAGACCAAACAAGGAGCATTCTTTTTGGCTTGAGCAAACATATCACGAACACGAGAAGCACCTACACCGACAAACATTTCAACAAAATCCGAACCCGAAATTGAAAAGAACGGAACATCGGCTTCACCGGCAACTGCTTTCGCCAAAAGGGTTTTACCCGTCCCCGGAGGGCCTACTAACAATACACCTTTAGGGATTCTGCCGCCTAAACGAGAAAATTTTTGCGGGTCTTTTAAGAAATCGACAATTTCCTCAAGTTCTTGTTTTGACTCATCGGCTCCGGCAACATCGGCAAAAGTCACTTTTTTATTGTTTTCAATTAATCTGGCACGAGATTTTCCAAAGCTCATAGCCTTGTTATTACCCGAATTGGCTTGGCGCATAAAAAATATCCACACACCCACAAGCAAAAGCATCGGAAACCACGAAATTACAATTCCCCAAAAAGTGTTTGAGCTTGTATCAATAGGTCTTGCATTGACACGAACACCGTTTTGACGCAATGTTTCAAACATTGTAGGATCGTTTGGGGCATATGTATAAAACTCTTTACCCTCAGATGTTATACCTCTGACATCATGTCCTGAAATGTTTACTTCGGCAATGCGTTTATTGTCTGCCTCATTCATAAAATCGGAAAAAGCCATTTGTTCCACATTTGCCATGCGGGCTTTTTCACTAAAAGCACTGACAATGGCCGATAAGCCTAAAAAGATGATAAGCCAAACAACCAAATTTTTACCAGATTTCATCTAAAACTTCCTTAAAAAATTTTTCACTATTGCTTTATATAGGGTGTAAACTCAAAAAACTCAAGAGCATTTATAATTTTGCGCACCACGGAAAACTATTTACTCAAACTTTTAAGCAATTTTATTTCTTGTTGCCAACCGGATAGCTCATTAGGTGTTTCCAACACAAACGGCAAATGTTTTAATTTTTGATGATTGATGATATTTACAAATGCATCTAAACCGATTGTACCTTTACCGATTTGTTCGTGCCGGTCTTTATGAGAATTAAAAGGCATTTTACTGTCGTTTAAGTGTATGGCTTTTAATCTGTCAAGACCGATAATTTTATCAAATTCGGCTAATACCGAATCTAACTGATTTACAATGTCATAACCGGCCGAATAAACATGACAGGTATCCAAACACACTCCTATTTTTTCGGATAATTCGACCTGTTTGATAATTTCTTGAAGTTCTTCAAATGTAGACCCCACTTCACTTCCTTTACCCGACATTGTTTCAAGCAAAACAATTGTGCTCTGATTTGGGGTAATGATTTTATTTAAGAGTTTGGCAATTTTTTCAATACCGATTTTAGCGCCCTGCCCGACATGACTTCCGGGGTGAAAATTGTAATAGTTATCAGGTATTAATTCCATGCGTTTTAAGTCATCAACAAATACAAGTTCGGCAAATTCGGCCGTATTGGGATTATCAGAACAAGGGTTTAGGGTATAAGGAGCATGCGCCACAATTTTTTTACCGGCAAAAAGCTCACGAAACTTATTTACATCATTTAAATCTATGTCTTTGGCTTTTGAGCCTTGCGGATTGCGAGTAAAAAACTGAAAAGTTGTGGCATCAATGGCAAAAGCATTGTTTGCCATGGCGACAAAACCTTTGGAAGAAGATAAGTGACAGCCGATATTTAGCATATAATTTCCTTGTAATATTGTGTCTGATAAATCAAATTATATCCGTGTGTAAAAAAATATCCATATTTTTTTTGCACTTTTTGAAAAAAAACACTTGTTTTAAAAAAATAATGATGTATTAGTATAGTCACTGTTTACGGATTGTAGTTCAGCCTGGTAGAACGCTTCGTTCGGGTCGAAGAGGTCGCTAGTTCGAATCTAGTCAATCCGACCAACACAAGAAAGCCACCCTTTATGGGTGGTTTTTTTGTGTTGAATGCATTTGCATTAGGTTCGAACTGGCGAAAAAGCTAGTTCGCACTTCAAGCGAAAGGCGGACTTTAGGACGCCGGTCGGCAAAGCCGATGAGCGCAGAGCATGGAGCGAAGCGAAATCATCTAGTCAATCCGACCAACACAAAAAAAGGAACCCACCGGCCTAGCCGGTGGTTCTTCATATGCGCCTGAAAGGCTAAAGATACCAGCGGCGCCTGAAGAGCGCATAACAACCTGCTCTTGCATTGGTTACTTACAACCCGTAAACGGGT
>SUUV01000062.1 GCA_015062345.1 Alphaproteobacteria bacterium
CAAGATTTTGCAGACGAGAACAACCGGAGCAACGGTTGTTCTCGCTTAGCAATCCCTACTCGCACCATTTTATTAAAACACCCTTTCGGGTGTTTTTTTATTGTAAATTAAAAAAAATCTGATAAATTCAAGATAATGTATTAATTATTAATTTAAATTATTTTGCTTATGGATAAACCAAAAAATATGCTACTTTTCAACAGATTTGAAGAGTTGCTCAGTACAAAAAAACATACTGCGGCTTGCCGGCTTTATATAAAGTGTAATCAATCACTTAGAAATCAACTCAAACAATTTCTGAATGATAAAGATACTTTTATACTTTTTAATATAGCTGCAAAAATTAATCCCGCATATTGCACTGATACAAATTTTTTTAATGTTACTGAATTGGCGCACAAAGGGTATATTAACAAATCGGTTATCAAAGCCTATTTGGATATGAGCCCGGATTATCATGATTTCTATACTTCGATATATTTTTTTATATCCCGCGGATACGAAAAAACATTAAAAGCCCTACATAATGAAAGTGTAGATTTTTACATCGATTTATATCACAAAACATATGATAAAAAATCCGAATAGCCATTAAGATACTCCCCCAAAAAGCAAAATCTTTTCGGGGGAGTGTTTTTAATAAATCGGAAATTCACGACAAAGTTTTATCATTTTATCAGCAGTTTGTTTTATTACATCTTCGGCATCACCTTTAGAGAGTGCATCAACCACATCACCTATGGCATTGCCTATATAAATAAACTCTTTTTCCTTAAACCCTCTGGTAGTACCTGCCGGTGTGCCGACTCTGATACCCGAAGTCACCTTTGGCGGCATCGGATCAAATGGGATTGCGTTTTTATTGCAAGTTATGTGTGCTTTTTCCAAAGCTTCAGCCACCACATCACCGGTTAACCCTTTGGGTCGCAAATCCACAAGCAAAAGATGAGTATCTGTTCCGCCCGATACCAAATTTAAGCCTCTTGATTTTAAGGTATCGCCCAATACTTTGGCATTGCGCACAACCTGAGAAGCATAATTTTTGAAATCAGGCTCCAAATTTTGCTTAAAGCATACAGCTTTGCCTGCAATTACATGCATCAACGGACCACCTTGAGTTCCCGGGAAAATTGCCGAATTAACCTTTTTAGCAATTTCTTCATGATTGGTTAAAATCATTCCGCCACGAGGGCCTCTTAAAGTTTTGTGAGTGGTAGTTGTAACCACATCGGCATATTCTAACGGATTGGGGTGTGCACCGCCTGCCACAAGACCGGCAAAATGCGCCATATCAACCATTAAATATGCCCCTACTCTGTCGGCAATTTCTCTAAAACGAGCAAAATTTATTTGCCTCGGATAAGCCGAACCACCGGCAATGATGAGCTTAGGTTTTGTATCAAGTGCCAAACATTCAACTTCATCATAATCTATAAGACCGGTATCTTGACGAACGCCATATTGCACAGAGTTGAGCCATTTTCCCGAAATTGAAACTTTTGACCCGTGCGTCAAGTGTCCGCCGGCATCTAAACTCATACCCAATATGGTATCATTAGGTTTTAACAAAGCGACATAAACCGCCGTATTGGCCTGAGAGCCCGAATGCGGTTGCACATTTACAAATTTGGCATTAAAAAGCTGTTTTGCTCTTTCGATTGCCAAAGTTTCAACCTTATCAACAAACTCACAACCATGATAATAGCGTTTATTCGGATAACCTTCGGCATATTTATTAGTCAAAATTGAGCCTTGCGCTTCTAAAACCGCCTTTGAAACATAGTTTTCCGAAGCAATAAGCTCAATTTGGTCAGTTTGGCGATTTAGTTCACCATCAATCGCCTCAAAAATTTGTTTATCTCTCAGTTCTAAACTTTGGTTAAAATACATTTTACAAAAACCCCTTAATCATCAAGTTTGTTTAATCTGTTTTGGTGGCGACCGCCCTCAAAAGTTGTATTTATGAAAATTTCGCAATATTTTTTTACATCTTCAATATCCATTGTTCTGCCACCAAAGACAATCACATTGGCATTGTTATGAGCTTTTGCCATTTGGGCTACAAATTCATTATATATAAGAGCAGCTCTGATACCTTTATGACGATTGGCAGCAATAGAAATTCCGACTCCGGTTCCGCAAATCAAAATTCCAAAATCCGATTCTTTTGCCAAGATATGTGCGGCCATTTTATCGGCATAATCAGGATAATCAACCGATTCGGTTGAGTTTGTACCCAAATCCGAAACTAAAAACCCCATATTTTCAAGATATTGAGCAACGGCAGTTTTCATATTTAATCCGCCATGATCAGATGCAATTGCAATTTTCATTATAATCTCCTTAACAAAATTTGCCTAAGTTGAGCATATTTTTCCACTTAAAAAAAGACTTTTTTCACATATATGCAAAAAAAGTGCAAAAAATTAAAAAAAAGTATTGACGAGAGCAAAAATATTTGTATATATGTAAATCACCGCATAGGTACGGAAGGGCCGGTTGGCAGAATGGCTCATGCAGAGGACTGCAAATCCTTCTATATCGGTTCGATTCCGGTACCGGCCTCCAAAGTCATTCCGACTTAGCTCAGCGGTAGAGCAATCGGCTGTTAACCGATCGGTCATCTGTTCGAATCAGATAGTCGGAGCCAAAACAAACCACCTGAAAAGGTGGTTTTTTTTGCTTTCATAGTATCTGTTGAACAGATGACCGAAGGTCATCGTTCGGAGCGGTTAGTTGGTGAAAACGAGCTTTGAGCTTAGCGAATAGCTTATGCGAAATGCGAAGTTTGAACCTTACGACGCGAGGAGGACCCGCTTTAAGCGGGAGTACCCTATCAGATAGTCGG
>SUUV01000027.1 GCA_015062345.1 Alphaproteobacteria bacterium
CCGTTTACGGGTAAGTAGTAACAATTTGCGTCTGGCAGATTTTGAGTGCCCCGTTCAGGGGTTGCCAGTGGTAAAGGCTTCTAGCCGCATATGAAGAACCACGCGTTTTACGCGTGGGTCCCTTTTTGGTGCTCCGGAAAGGACTTGAACCTTCACGAGAAATTTCTCACAAGTACCTGAAACTTGCGCGTCTACCAATTCCGCCACCGGAGCATTAAGATATTATCTTCAATAAGTGTTTTTTTAATTGATGTCAACTGATTTTTTATAAAAAAACAAAAGCCGTATGTTTTTTTACATACGGCCTTTATGTTTATAAACAGAACTTTTTAGTCTCCGTAACCGGATTTGCCTTTGTTAGCCAACACAACATTGGTGGTGTTTTGCTTTTTGGGTTCTGGTGTCACAACCTCTATTGTCGCATCTTTTTGATGCAACTTATTTCTTATTCCTGATATTTTATCAACATATTTAACACATGGCTTTGGAGTATATTTTAATGATGTTCTTGTATATTCTCCTAACTTAACTTCAATAGTATTATTTTTTACTCTCATAAAATTATGCGTATCAATATCTTGCCAAATATCCTTTGCTGAAGACTGCCGATCTCTAACTTTTATAGATTTTGTGCGAGCACTATCAACAATTTCTTGTTTTGCTAAGTCTACAACTGCTACACAGCCATACCATTTCCATTCTACAGCATTTCCTATAAATGTCTCTTTTATCCAATTTCTATCTTCATAAATTGCACCAAAGGCAATCTTACCATCATCTAAAATTTTAATATTTGATGAGTGCAAACTATCTCTTACGCACATTGAAATACCTTCATCATCTTTGATGGATGATGCTTTATTATTTACTATCTCAGCACACGCATGTTTAATAGAGCCTGCACCCCCATTGTCACATAAAAATTTAGCAAACTCTATCTCATTGTTTTTCAAAAACAACAAAGATGCATCACATATTATTTGATTGTTTGTATCATATACCTTTTTCATCCATTCTTTAGCATAATCTATTTCTCCATTTTCAACCAGTTGTTTAACCAGTGGTTCAATATATACATGCGGTTTATAAGCCCAAGAATCTTCATGTTTTAAACTTTCATCAATCAGTTCTTTAGCATAAGCTATTTCTTTTTTATCAACCAATGATGTTAATGTTGTAATTTTATCACCATCCGACATATCAGTTTTTTGATAGATTTTCTGTCCATATTCTTTATCATAAATCATCAACGAGGCCAATGCTGTAGCTGTAACACCGGCACCCTGTTCAATCATCTCTTTAGCATAAGCTATTTCACCTTTTTCAATTAAAGCATCTACTACTCCTGCGAAACCAGCTTCTGATATATTATTGTTTTTATTTTGCTTTAATTGTTGAAGCTTATCTATTACATATGATGTTTCATTATATTCTAATAAGTCACATATATTATCTAAATTTTCAAAATTATTATTTTTAAGTGAATTATCTATAGATTTCTTAACAGTATCAACCCCCACACATTCTATCAAACCAGTAGGAAAATAATAAGGTATCTTATCAGAAAACCATTCTTCATATAGAGCTTTTGCACAGTCAAATTCTTTATGATCTATCAATTCTGATAAACAATCTACTTTATCATAATCACAATATGAGGATTTATTATTGTTCATTTCTGTCCTTAAGATATTAATTTTATCATTTGTATCTGCTTCATTGAAAAGTTGAAGTAGTTCATCAGTAAAAGACAAATCACCTGAATAGTTTATAAGCATCCCGTTTCTCCTTTTATTTAAAACACGAAAGCCATCAAAGGTGTTTTTCCTTTGATGGCAGAGTTTATAAAATTTTTCTTAGCAGGGTTTAAATGTGTGTGTGTGTGTGTACAAAACTGCCACTTTTAAGGCAGTCTCCCTATTATTTTTGACTCTGTTTAAGCTTGCACACATTTTCTTTTCCCTTTTGTTTATGCTTTTACATTACAATATTTTTTATCTTTTGTCAAATGCTTTTTTATAAAAAAACAAAAGCCGTATGCTTTTTTACATACGGCTTTTATGCTTATAAAAAGCTTTTTAGTCTCCGTAACCGGATTTGCCTTTGTTGGCTAACACAATATTGGTGATTACCGGTTTCTTATCTTTATTTGTTGTTGATGATTTACCTGTTTTACTTTCTAACAATTTTCTTACTTTTTGCATACTGGAAGTAATCTGTTCCTTGTTTTTTTCATCTAACATATTTTCAAGATTTTGATTATATTTTTCAAAATCAACCTCAACTGAAGCTTTAGCATATTCTTGTTTAGTGGAAGCATTTTTTAATGCAACTTTTAATGTTTTACCATCAAAATCCATAAAATCATGATTATCAATTTTATTCCATAAATCAAGATTTGGATCTGTTCGATGTCTGACATTTTCACGAGCTGTTGAACAACTTGCTACTATATTTCCTTTTTCTACATCTAAAATTATAGCAGAAGCTTTCCAATACCACTCTATACCATTTCCTTTAAATGTTTCATTTACCCAATGTCTATCCTCATAAATTGCACCAAATGCTACTTTACCATCATCTAGCACTTTAAGTTGAGTACTTTGTAATTCATTTCTTACACAAAGAGAACCAAAATCTGCATGGCGATCATATTCATGTCCTGCATAATCAATAACTTCACACATATCTATAAATGACTTAAGGGCTTCTTCTGTATTACCTTTTTCCAACTCATTTTTGAACTGTTCTTTAAGATGATTATAAGCTACAGTTTGATCGCAAAATATTAGCTGACCTCCAGTATATTTACCAAAGGCCATTTTGCCATTCTTATCATAATAATATGTCTTCGGATAATGCATACCATGGTAAGTTTGTGTATATATCACTCCGTTTTTATAGGTACTTACATCGTTACCTATACTTTTTTCAACCAACTGACTTTCTACTGTATCCGAATATTTTTCAACAACAGGTAATAAAATATCTACTTTATCATGTTTTCCTATTTTTGTCACAATTGTAGAATATTCTTTTTTAGAAATATATCCGTTTTCATAATATGAAATTTTTGTTCCATCAGAAAGATCTTCTTTTGCTTTATTTCCGTTTTCATAGTATGAAATTTTTGTTCCGTCAGAAAGATCTTCTTTCTTTTTATTTCCATTTTCATAATATGAAATTTTTGTTCCATCCGATAATTTTTCATATATTTTTCTACCATCTTTATCAAAAGAAACTAAACTTCCATCTTTAAACCGTTCAGTTGCAAGAGATAATTTTAGTTTATCTTCTTTTACACAATCTAATATATCATCGAATAATCTTTCAAATTTATAGTTATTAAAACCACCACTTGATGAATAACATAATCTATTCATAGCCTCACTTAAATAATATGATTTTACAGAATCATCTTCCTTAAATTCATTATCTTTAATATTGAACAACCAACCAACAGGAGCTATTTCAGTATCAAACTCTTTTGTTTTGTCTTTATCTGTATATTTTATATGCGATTTACCATATTCAATTGTAACATCACCATATTTAATCACGGTAAATCTGCTTGACGGATCAGCGACCATTTCAAACAGCTGATTATCAACCATTTTACACATATATCGTTGTGTTTTAGGATTTATATTTTTATGTGAAAGTATCTTCTGTTTTGTTCTTTTGGCCATACTCATCGATATTTCACTATTTTTGGCTACATCAATAGGTCTTTGTCCTTTATTATTTGTAGCATTAACATCAGCACCGGCTTTAATCAATGCTGTAGCTATTTCTACCGATTGTACATTATGTAATGGGGTATTACCATTTACATCTTTAGCATTAACATCAGCACCGGCTTCTATCAATAATTCTGCTTGAAATTGGTGATTGATACAATGTAACATTGTTTTATCATCCTTAAATTTACCTAATGCAATTTCTTTCATTGATAAAACCTCTGAAGAAGAAATATCCCCGCTAAAAAGTGTTGGATCAGCTCCCAGTTCCAATAAAGCCTTTGTATATTCATCTTTATCTGACAATTCATCTGAAAAAACTGACATATCATCTGAATCAAGGGCATTAACATCAATTTGATTTGCTATAATAAATGACTTTAATTCTTCAACTGTTCTTGCTACCTTGAAATCTTCGTCTTTATAAAAAACTTCATACCATGAACCATAATGTATATCCATATCTTCCTCCAGTTATTTAAAACACGAAAGCCATCAAAGGTGTTTTTCCTTTGATGGCAATGTTTATAAAATTTTTCTTAGCAGGGTTTAAATGTGTGTACAAAACTGCCACTTTTAAAGCAGTCTCACTATTGTTTTTGATTGTGTCTATTCTTACACGCATTTTCTTTTCCCTTTTGTTTATGCTTTTACATTACAATATTTTTTATCTTTTGTCAAATGCTTTTTTATAAAAAAACAAAAGCCGTATGCTTTTTTACATACGGCTTTTATGCTTATAAAAAGCTTTTTAGTCTCCGTAACCGGATTTGCCTTTGTTGGCTAACACAACATTGGTGGTGTTCTGTTTTTTGGGTTCTGGTGTCACAACCTCTGTTGACGCATCTTTTTGATGCAATTTATTTCTCACTTTCTCTGTCAGAGAGAGAATATCTATGGCTTGCGTATTTTTGCCCGATGTTTCCATATATTTTTTTACGGCATCGGGATTATTTCTTGTTATAGTATCGATACATCTTTGAGCATATGCTTTATTATCACCTTCTAAATTATTTTTACATAAATCCAATACATCGCCTACTAATTCCGGTCTTGCTTTTGCAACTCTTGATAATCTGCGATATCCATCATCTAAAGAATATTCACCGTTCTTATCTGATTGTAAACCTATCCTATAAACTTCAAACACCCTATCTGCCAATTCCGGTTTTGTTTTTACTATGTCTGACAATAAATGATACACATTATGCAAAGTATCACCATTCTTATCTAATTGCATTGAGGTATCCATAACATCCAACACTTTATCTGACAATTCCGGTTTTGTTTTTACTATATCTGACAATAAATGATACACATCACGCAAAGCATCACCATTCTTATCTAATTGCATTGAGGTATCAATAACATCCAACACTTTATCTGCCTGTTCAGGATTATTTTCCAGTATTATAGGTAATGTCGTATCATATAAATCTGTCACATTCCCATTAAATTGCATAATTGTTTTATATACATCAAATACATTATCTGCCAATTCCGGTCTGGCTTTTGGTACATTCATCAATGCCCTATATACATAACTGGTATCAGCATAATATGTATCAGATTTCAAGAAGTTCTTATATGTTGAAAATATATTATCCGCAAATTCCGGATTAGCCACTGCCATAGCAGGTAATATTCCATATATTCTTGATGCGGCTAATCCTTCGTTCTTATCTGATTGCAAACCTTTTTTTACCAGATTTAATGTTTCACTTGCCAATTCTGGCTGAGCTAATGTCACCTCTTTTAACATATGATATGCATAATTCAATAATTTATCATCATTCTTATCCGATTGTAAGATTATTTCAATACTATCCATAACCTTATCAGCTAATTTCGGATTATTTGTTAACATATCTGATAATACCATATATGTCTTTTCTAAACTTTTAGAATCATTCTTATCTGATTTTAAAGCTAAATTAAATGTATCAAATACTTCATCGGCCGATTCAGGATTGTTTTTTAGTATATTGTTTAATTTTCCATATATTTCAATTAAAGACTTACTATCATTTATTGTCAATAATGAGCCAATTTCGTTACCGTTATCTGACATATATTCCTCCATACCGTAAACTGATATCTTATTTGTAAACATATAATACAATTTTCCATTCTTTTGTCAACTGTTTTTTTATAAAAAAACAAAAGCCGTATGTTTTTTTACATACGGCCTTTATGTTTATAAACAGAACTTTTTAGTCTCCGTAACCGGATTTGCCTTTGTTAGATAAAACAACATTGGTGGTGTTTTGCTCTTTGGTTTCTGGTGTCACAACCTCTGTTGGCGCATCTTTTTGATGCAATTTGTCTTTGGTTTTAACCAATAATTTGGCAACATCAACTGATTGAATATCTTTACCTGTCACTCCCAGATAATCTCTTATAGCATCAGGATTGCATTCTGCTATAGTTCTAAGGCAATAAGTAGCATATTCGACATGACTGTCATCTTTGCTTTTTATACCTTCTTTACACATATCCAAAACTTTAGATATTAATTGCGGATTTTCTTTTACCACTTCTGATATTGAGTTATATGCATTATACAAAGAATAATCACCGTTCTTATCTGATTGTAAAACTTCATTATAAACTTCAAATACATTATCTGCCAATTCAGGTTTTGCTTTTACAACCTTTGATAACGACTTATAGGTATCACCCAAAGTGTACTCATCATTCTTATCTGATTGTACAATATCTTTACAAACCTTAAACGCCTTATCTGCCAATTCGGGTTTTGCCTTTACAACTTCTGATAATGTGTCATATGCATTACCAAAAGAATATGCACCGTTTTTATCTGATTGTAAACCTGTTATAACTAAATCCAACACCTTATCTGCTAATTCAGGTTTTGCTTTTACAACTTCTGATAAAGCCCCATAGGCATCACCCAAGGCGTACTCACCGTTCTTATCCGATTGTAAAACTTCTTTATAAACTTCAAACACCTTATCTGCCAATTCAGGTTTTGCTTTTGTAACTTCTGATAATGCATCATATGCACGACCTTTAGAATCTGCAGTATTCTTATCTGATTGTAAACCTGTTATAACTGAACCTAACACATAATCTGCTAATTCGGGTTTTGCTTTTACAACCTCTGATAATGCATTATATGCATAGTTTAAAGAATATTTATCATTTTTATCTGATTGTAAACCTATCTTATAAGCTTCAAACACCTTATCTGCCATGTCCGGCTTTGCTTTTGCTACATCTAACAACAAATCACATAGTATTCGCAAGGAATCGCTACTGTGCTTATCCGGTTGTAAAAGTGTTTCAATTTCTTTAAGCGTTTTATCAGCATACCCTAAAACGAACTTTACATCTGCCAATAACGAAGCCTTTATTCTGGAAACACTTTCCTCAGAATCCAATTCATTTATTGTTAAATCTATAATTGTGTCTATCTCACGCATATGTTTCTCCACTTGTTTAAATCACACAAACTATCAAAGGTTTTTTTCTTTCCCTCTTTGTTATGTTCTCAAATTACAATATTTTTTATCTTTTGTCAAATACTTTTTACAACTAAAAAAACAGAAATCAGATTTTATCCCTTGACTTTTTAAATATTCCGACTATTATAAAGCAATACTTTATTTTGGTCGGGAGGGCGACATGTACATTAAAAGAACGCTTGAAAGAGAAATTATGAAATTAAACAATTTTTTTCCGGTGGTGTTTATAGGCGGACCGAGACAGGTTGGTAAGACTACCATCTTTGAGAATTGCAGTAAAAACTCTCGGCTCATTGTAAGTTTAGATAACCCAAGCATACGCTCGCTTGCTAAAAACGATCCGAAATCTTTTTTAGAGCGATATCCTGCTCCGCTGTTGATAGATGAAGTACAATACGCTCCTGAATTATTTCCATACATTAAGGACATTGTTGACAAAGAAAAAAAGAGCGGAATGTATTGGTTAACCGGTTCTCAACAATTTCATCTGATGAAAAATGTATCCGAAAGTTTAGCCGGCCGCGTCGGAATATTAACTTTACAAGGACTATCACAAGATGAAAAGAACAACAATGCAGATATTCTGCCATTTTTACCGACAAAGGATTATTTGGATATAAAAGCATCTGTTTCAATACCGACAAACTTAAAAAAGATATATCATTTAATTTGGAAAGGTTCATACCCGAAACTGTATAATGCCGATGACAGTTTATGGTCTGTTTATTACGATTCTTATGTGCAGACTTATTTGGAACGAGATATCCGCTCTTTATCTGCTGTTAATAATGAAATGAGTTTTTTAAAATTTATGCGTATTTTAGCGGCGAGAACAGGTCAAGAATTAGAATATAGCAGCATTGCCGATGATGTAGGTGTCAGTGCTCCGACAATTAAAGCATGGATTTCAATTTTGGTAGCATCAGGAATTGTTTTTCTACTACAACCTTATTATAAAAATATAACTAAAAGAATCATAAAAGCGCCCAAAATACATTTTATGGATACAGGTTTAGTCTGTTTTTTAACCGGTTGGAACACTCCTGAAACTTTAGAACTGGGTGCTATGAACGGGCATATCTTAGAAACTTATGTTGTTTCTGAAATTATTAAGAGCTACTGGCACAATGGTAAACAACCCAATATTTACTACTATCGTGATAAAGACAAACGAGAAATAGATGTTTTACTGGAAGAAAACGGAATACTTTATCCGATAGAAATAAAGAAAAAAAGCAACCCGAACAAAAGTGATATTAAAAATTTTGACATTATTGAAAAGGTTTTAAAACAGAAACGAGGCTCCGGTGCCGTAATTTGTATGGCACAAACACATCTTCCGTTAACACAAAATGACAATATTATTCCTATAGGCTATATATAAAAAACACAAAAGCCGTATGCTTTTTTACATACGGCCTTTATGATTATAAACAAAACTTTTTAGTCTCCGTAACCGGATTTGCCTTTGTTAGCCAACACAACATTGGTGGTGTTCTGTTTTTTGGTTTCTTGTGTCACAACCTCTGTTGGAGCATCTTTTTGATGCAATTTATTTCTCACTTTCTCTGTCAGAGAGAAAACATCTGCGGCTTGTGTATTTTTGCCCGATGTTTCCATATATTTTTTTACGGCATCGGGATTATTTCTTGTTATAGTATCGATACATTCTTGAGCATATGCTTTATTATCACCCTCTAAATTGCTTTTACATAAATCTAATACATCGCCTATCAATTCAGGTTTGACTTTTGCTATACTTGATAATGATTTATAGACCAAGGACGAGGATCGATTTCTGTCCTTATCTGCTTGTAGGCTTATTTTACAAACCTCAAACAGTTTATCTGCTAACTCTGGTCTTTTTTGCACTACATCTGATAATCTGTGCCATGCTGCTCTATAAACATAACTATAGGTCTTATCTGAGTGTAAACATATTTTAATTTCATGAAATGCTCTGTCGACATGCGTGAAATCATGTCTTGCAACTTCAGATAACGCAGATCTTCCAGAATTATTTTCATTAGCATTAGCTTCGTTTACTTTTGCAATTGTTTCCATATTTTCCTCCACTTGTTTAAAGCACAAAAGCCATCAAAGGTGCTTTTCCTTTGATGGCATAGTTTATAAAATTTTTCTCAGCAGGGTTTAAATGTGTGTGTGTGTGTGTACAAAACAGCCACTTTTAAGGCAGTCTCCCTATTGTTTTTGACTATATTTAAGCTTGCACACATTTTCTTTTCCCTTTTGTTATATCTCCATGCTACAATATTTTTTATCTTTTGTCAAGCTATTTTTTAGAAAAATCCATACGAATAGAAGATTAGTATCAATCCCAAAACAACTCTATATATTACAAACGGCAGAAAGCTGAATTTTTTAAGCCATTTCATCATGGCAAATATCACAATTATTGAAGCAACAAAAGAACAACCGATTGCATCAAGTGTATCTAAAACTTCCCCAACTTCCGAAGCTTTCCACAATCTGTATGTTTCCAAAGCCCCCGCTGCCAATATGGTCGGAATGGAAAGTAACATTGAAAATTTTGCCGCCTCACTTCGATTTATTCCCAAAAACCTTGCCATAGTAATTGTTATTCCCGAACGGCTTGTCCCCGGAACAAGTGCCAAGCATTGCGCCAAACCGATTAAAACAGCTTCTTTAATCCCGATATCATCTGTGGTTTTGATGTTTTTTCCATATCTGTCGGCAATGTATAAAACAATTCCGTAAAGTAAAATTGTCCAACCTATAACTCCGGCACTTCTTAAACTTTCCATACCAAAATTTCTGAGCCAAAAGCCCAAAATCAACGCAGGTATTGAGGCTAAAACAATCAGATATGCCAATTTATTGCCCTGCACATTAAAATCAGGCAAGAAACACTTTTGCAAAACTCCTTTTAGCATCTTAAAAATATCTTGATGAAAATATATCATAACCGCTAATAACGAACCGACATGCAAAGCTATATCAACCGCCAACCCTTGATCTTCAAACGATGTAAACTTTGCAAACAAAATTAAGTGTCCGGAAGAACTTACCGGCAAAAATTCGGTCAATCCCTGAACAATAGCCAACCATATTGTTTGCATTACTGACATCTTAATTTGCTCCTTTTTGTAAAACCACGCATTGGTTTATATTTTTTTCCAACAACGAATGCGGCCGAAACCTTACATTGTTAACCGTTGCACCCCAATGAAGATGCGGTCCGGTGGCTCTGCCGGTTGCTCCGACAAGACCGATAAGTTCGCCCTTCTTAACATCATCACCCACATTTACCAATGTTTTATCCAAATGCGCATAAATTGTTTTTAAGCCTTGTCCGTGGTCAATTATCACCATATTTCCCGAATAAAAATAATTTCCGCCGGCAAGCAAAACTTTTCCGTCACCTGAGGCCACAATTTTTGTTCCTTTTGGTGCTGCAATATCTGTTCCCGAATGCGGATTTTTCGGTACACCGTTAAATATTCTCTGATTGCCGAAATGACCGCTGATTCTTCCCTTTAACGGTAACACAAAACCGTTTTTTGAAAGTTGAGCATTTTCATCATTAAATGATAGTGCTTTTTTTACATCTGTTTGTTCACGCAAAATTTCAGCTTCGTCTTCTTTTGACGGAGTAACCTTGTTTTGAGCCACCCCTTTAATACTCTGAATGTCCCAATCGTGCGGTTTTATCTCTAATTGATATTTATGTATCACATTGTCCGGATAAAAAACTTCTAAAATCGGAGTTGTAACTTCATCTCTGGCAATGGCAATTAAAAACTCACCTTTATCATTTACCTCAAACTCATTATCACTTAATTTGACTTTGAGTGCATTTTTTGCTTTACCCGTTAACAGCTCGCCTTGCTCAAAATTTCCGCACAATTTGAGCTCTTGCGCCATCGCATTAAAGCAAAACAAAAAACTACAAATCAAACAAATCAAACTGTTCGGCATCTCTGTTCTCCACCACTTTTGTTTTAACAATGCCATCAACAAAACGAATGTTAAGCTCCCCGCTCCTTTTGGCATGTGTTGTGTCATATAATGTTTTATAATGCCTGTCGGTAACCCAAGCAAACCCCCTTTTTAAGACACTTTCAACCGACACGCTTTCAAGCCTTGATGACAAAGAATCTAACCTTGTTTTTTGTTTTTGCTGCAAATTGTCTATCAGATACGATTTCAAACCGATAAGATTAAGTGCTTGTCTTTTTCCGTTCAAACAATTTGCAAATGCAAGTTTAAGCCGTTCAACCCTATCATCAAGTTTTTGCTGATTTTCCAAGACAATTTGTTCCAAGTTCGGAATACCTCGTGCAAGCCCCTCAAGTTGATTTTGATATTCTTTTATCAAACGATGCATTGCATTGGCATATCTTGTTTCAAGTGTTGATATTCCCAGTTTTAATTCTGATTTTACCGGTACCGCAAACTCAGCCGCACCGGTCGGTGTCGGGGCTCTCACATCAGCCACATAATCAATCAGCATTGTATCGGTTTCATGCCCGACCGCCGATATAATCGGAATTTGGCTATCATAAACAGCTCGCACCACAACTTCTTCATTAAACGGCCACAAATCTTCCAAACTACCGCCGCCTCTGGCCACAATCAGGACATCTGGTCTTGGAATATTACAAGTAGGCAAAGCGTTAAACCCTTTAATGGCGGCAGCAATTTTATCGGCAGCCCCCTCGCCTTGCACCGGTGTCGGCCAAACAATTAGGCGTGTGGGAAACCTGTCTCTTACCCGATGAATAATATCTCTGATAACTGCTCCCGAAGCACTGGTTACCACACCGATAACCTCAGGTAAAAACGGAATTTTTTTCTTGTGACTTGCATCAAACAAACCCTCTTTTAAAAACTGCTGTTTTCTTTCTTCCAACAGTTTTAACAAAGCCCCCGCTCCTGCAACTTCTAATTTTTCAATGACCAGTTGATACGAAGATTTTCCGGCAAATGTTGTAATTTTTCCGGTTGCAACAACTTCCAGACCATCTTCAATTTTAACATTTAAGGCATTTGCCACACCTTTCCAACACACTGCCAACAAAACAGCATTTGCATCTTTTAAGGACAAATACCAATGTCCGGAATCGGCTCTTTTGGCACCAAAAATTTCACCTTTTACTCTAACCTGATTAAAAGTTGTTTCGACACATCTTTTAATGGCAAATGAAATTTCGCTGACACTGTATTCTGTTAATTGTTGCATATTTTACCCCTTTACAGGCACTCAGTTTATCAATTTGTTGTTTATATGCAATCATTTATAAATGTTACAAACAAAAAATATTATCTTTATTTTTTACCACTTGTTCAAATATGACAATGGTATTGCAAATCGTATGAACACATACAACATTGGTGTATATTAAGGAAAAGGCAACGGGTAAGGTTTAGGTACGCTGATTACTTCATCTAATTCTTGCCCGTTCATTATTTTAACAATATTCCAATCTGTCATAAACTATATTAAACTCAGGAAATTGCCTTAATTAAAGCCGACAAGTTAGTTAAGAACAATTTTACCGAAATTGCAAGCAAGATAATGCCAAACACTTTTTGCAACATATAAATTACACCGGGGTTAATGAGGTGTTCAAACTTTTTAGCCATTTTAAGGGCAAAATATACAACAACCACATTGGCTAAAATTGCCGTCAAAATGTTGATATCGGCAAATTCGGCACGAAGCGACAGCAAAGCCGTCATTGAACCGGCACCGACAATCAAAGGAAACACAACCGGCGTAAAAGTTGCATCTTTGGGCAAATCCGGACTGTCACGAAAAATTTGAATATCCAAAATCATCTCCAAAGCCATAATAAACAAAATAACCGAACCGGCGACCGCAAAAGAAGATATATCAAGCCCGAAAAGCCTTAAAAACGCATCACCCAAATAAAAAAATCCGATAAACATAATAAAAGAAATAAGACTGGCTTTTGATGAGCTGACAATTTTGCCTTTTTTACGCATATTAATCACAATCGGAATGGAACCGGTGATATCAATTATGGCAAACAAAACCACGAACGCACTGACAAATTCTCTTAAATCAAGCTGAGCAAACATCAAAACACCTCATAAACAAACACTTTATTAATCAATAGAGTTTTTCTATCATACCAAAAATTTAAGTCAAGCAAACTTTTTTTGTTTTAAGATGAAAAAAAGACTTGAAAAATAATTATTTAAATGTATAAATACGCACAACTTGTTGTAATGGGGTGCGCCATAACAATAAGAAGTTTTTAATTTCGCACAAGTCCGCTTTTATAATAAAGGTCTGGCAATTAATGAAATGTTATTTAATGACAAATACAGAATTTAAAATCCCTGAAACAACAGAAAGTTTTGAAGAACTCTTAAACGAACAATTTGGCGACAAAGGCATTGTCGGCACTGTTGTTAAGGGTACAATCATCCGTTTAAGTGATGATTTTGCTACCGTTGATGTCGGCTTAAAATCAGAAGGCCGCATTCCGCTTCGTGAATTCGGTCAAAATCCCGAATTAAAAATCGGCGACCAAATTGAAGTTTTGGTTGACAGATACGAAGACAGAGAAGGCAACATTGTTCTTTCTCGTGAAAAAGCTCGTCGTGAAGAAGCTTGGGCAGAACTTGAAAAATCCATGAATGCCGGCGAACGTGTTAACGGTATCATTTTCGGTCGTGTTAAAGGCGGTTTCACTGTTGATTTAAGCGGTGCAATTGCTTTCTTACCGGGTTCACAAATTGATATTCGTCCAATCAGAGACATTTCTCCGTTAATGGGCATTTCTCAACCTTTCCAAATTTTGAAAATGGATAGAGAAAGAGGCAACATTGTTGTTTCTCGTCGTGTTGTTTTGGAAGAAACAAGAGCAGAAGCAAGAGCCGAACTCATTGACACAATCAAAGAAGGTGCAATTTTGGACGGTATTGTTAAAAACATTACCGATTACGGTGCATTTATTGATTTGGGCGGTGTTGACGGTTTGTTACATGTTACCGATATTTCTTGGAAAAGAATCAATCACCCTGCAGAATTGTTGTCTGTCGGTCAAACAATTAAAGTTCAAGTTATCAAATTCAACGAAGATACACAACGCATCAGCCTTGGTATGAAACAACTTGAAAATGACCCATGGCAAGCAGTTGCCGACAAATATACCGTTGGCGAAGTTTACACCGGTAAAGTTACCAACATCACCGATTACGGTGCATTTGTTGAATTGGAAGATGGCATTGAAGGTCTTGTCCATGTTTCAGAAATGAGCTGGACACGCAAAAATGTTCACCCCGGAAAAATTGTTTCTACCTCTGAAGAAGTTCAAGTTAAAGTTTTGGAAGTTGATGCCGATAAGAGAAGAATTAGCTTAGGTATCAAACAATGCACACCAAATCCTTGGGCTGCATACATTGAAGAACATCCGGCAGGTTCCGTAATTGAAGGCAAAATCAAAAACATTACCGAATTTGGTTTGTTTGTTGGTTTAACCGATGAAATTGACGGTATGATTCACCTTTCAGACATCGCTTGGGGTAAATCGGGCGAAGAAGCTGTTAAAGACTATGAAAAAGGTCAAACCATCACTGCAAAAATCATTGATGTTGATGTTGAAAAAGAACGCATCAGCCTTGGTGTTAAACAGTTAGATGAAAACAACGCAGCTTTGGCTTTAGAAAACCTCAAAAAAGGTGATGTTGTAAAAGCAATTGTTGTAAGCACTGACGACAAAGGCGTAAATGTTGAAGTTGAAGGCATTGCCGCAACAATTAAAAAAGCTGATTTATCTAAAGATAAAGAAGGCCAAAACCCTGAAAATTATCACGAAGGTGATGTTTTGGAAGCAAAACTTACATCTGTTGATAAGAAAAACGGCAAACTCGGCGTTTCTGTTAAAGCTTTAGAAATTGAAGAAGAAAAGAAAACTTTGGAAGAATATTCTGCTTCTAATGCAAGCGGTACATCTTTGGGTGACGCTTTAGGCGAAGCTTTGAAAAAAACCGTAGCTTAATTTTCTTTTTAGAAAACAAAAAATAACCGTTCTGATTTGAACGGTTATTTTTTTATTGCATAACTAAAAAACTAATAAGTTGCGGTTACGGTAAATGAGCCTGTGTAATCACCTGCTTTGACACTCGGCGGAATAGTAAGTGTACCATGTATAATTATCATTCCTCCAGAAGAAAACCCTTGCGATAACGATGCATTCATAGTTCCGTTATCGCCGGTTAAAACAACACTTGAAGGAATATTAAAAGATAATTTTTCAGAATTACTACCATTTTCACTAACGCACGCACCAGCCGCCGGTGAACCTGATACACTAAGAATATCCCCTGTTGTATTATAATACATTTGATCGTTTGGCGCTTCTCCCACATATACTGTTACTGTAGATTCAGCATTATCATTTTTAACCACGATAGTACCAAAGTCCATACCATAACAGTTCATTTGTGATGCGACTTCAATTGTAGCCTTAGCGGTTACTTCGGCGTAGTCTGTGGTGGCAAATGCTGTGCTTGTTGCTAAGAGTGCAACTGCACTTAAAAGAAAATATTTGCTCATAATTTTAATCCTTAAAAATAGTTAAACTTAATTTGAAAGGTGCAAAAATTTACCTTTCAGATTGCATCATAAACCGTTTTTTTTTTTGCAAGTAAAAAGAGTCGTTTAAAAGATTTAAATCAAATTTGAGGTGTTTTTATGCTTGCAAAATTTTTAGAAAATATTTAATATAACCTTGTCGCCAAACGGTGATGGTGTTCCAAAAACATCTTCTATAAGGAACTCCTTATTTTGGGGAGTAAGGGATATAAGGCTTTTTGCACGAATAACCTTGACTGACTTATAGCAGTTTTTGGGCTCCCCGCTTTGATTTTTTTCAAGGCGGTTTTTGTTAACTTAAAAAACAGGAGCTGATAATATGGAAAAAACTAAACCAACCGAATATTTTTGAGAAAGAATATTCACAAAATTTAAGCATCAGAAGAAATTATCGCAAAAAATTAATCCAAAGTGTGGCAAGACAAATCTGCCGTATCAGTATTGAAGAAAAAATCAGCTTGGAAAAACTGGCCGAAATGGCAAATGTGTCTGAGCTAACACTCAAACGATGGCTAATAGGTAAAGGCGAAATGCATCTGGATAGTTTATGTAAAATCTGTTTGAGGTTTAATAAAAGACTTATTATCAGTATCAAAGATATTCAGGATTTGTAAAAAACAAAGTCACCGCTGATTTTTGCGACTAGCAAAAATGTTTATGCGTCTTCAAATTAGTAAAAAACACAAGATTTTTGTTTTTATCCTCATACTTTGCAACCACCTCCTCACTGTCACTCCGGCACTTGATGCCGGAGTCTAGGTTAAATTATATAGCTAAATTATTCCCTGGATACCGGTGTCTATTCCGAACTAAAGTTCGGGCACCGGTATGTCGGTGATTAGAGAGACACCTCTACATCATTTTTGATTTAAATCTACAAACAGACTCTTTTTACTTGCAAAAAAAAAAAACGGTTTATGATGCGTATTGTAAGGTAAATTTTTGCCTTTCAAATTAAGTTTAACTATTTTTAAGGATTAAAACATATGAGAAAATATTTTCTTTTATCAGCTGTGGCTTTAATGGCAGCTTCCACAGCTAATGCCACTGAGGGAGCAAGCAACCTTACAGCTTCTGCTACTATCATTACACCAACCGATGTTATGTGTACCCCTATCGACTTTGGAACTTTATATTTTAAGACTACTAATAGTGTTGGTAGTAGATCAGAATTTGAGATAAACTCAACAGGTTTGATAACTCAGGAGTATAATGATGGGTATTATAGATTATATGGCAATTCTGCTCAAGGAACTCCCGGAACTTGTACAGGCTTACCCGAAGGTGCTACTTTTGAAGCATATGACGCTATTTATTTCGATGAAGCAAAACAAATTTATATTAGTGATGTCAACTATGCTAATGGTAAATTAACTTGCCGGTTCTTTATAGAACCTGATGCTGTCTTAGATGGTTCTGAGATGACTGCATCTGCTGTTGTACGATTTACCTATTAATAATTAAGATACGAAAGGATAAACTAATGAAAAAATATTTTATTTTATCTTGTGTAGCCCTCTTAGCCACAAACACAGTAACTGCTGCAACTCTTACTACAACTGAAATATCTGCTAAAGGCAGATTTGTTGTACCGACGAGCATTAGTTGCACAGAACTTAAATTTGGCGCTTTATATGTTAAAAAGTCTGATACTCAAAACTCAGGCACCATGACTGCCACAATGAACAGCAATGGAACGGTTACTATGGAAACTGCCGGCGCTTACGAATTAATGCATACTGGCACATCAGCCACACCATCAACATGTTCTGATATACCTGAGGGCGCAACTTTTAATGCCGATGGTGTAGTCAAATTAAGTGGCGACAGCATTTATGTTGACAACATAAAATATGCTGACGGTAAATTAACCGGCTCACTTAACATCACTTCTGATGCAACAATTAGCCAAAATGTGACTTTAACCGGAACAGGAACGATTGGTTTTGTTTACTAAGCCTTAAATATTTTAAGGTTTACCCCAAGGCTTGTTATCAGGCCTTGGGGTTTTATATCAGCCTAAAACCTGCAGATTTTACACATTATTTACACGATTCAAGTTCTTCTCGAAGCTTATTTATACGGCCAATCCATTCCCAAGTGTTTGGAAAATCGGCATATGAAGCTTTTTTAAGCTCATTGGCAACTTTTTGACCCGCAACCGGATAAATCGGGCAATTGTTATAATTTACCTGCGTGCATGAGCTCAAGCAAATTATCCCTGTCAGCATTAGGCTTGGTCCAAATTTTGGCTTTTTGTTTTTCAACATTTTTGATAACCTCCACTTCCTTTATGGTTTGTTGTTGTTCCTGTTTAATGATTTTGACTTCGCTGTGCGAACGCCCCAACATATAACAGGCAAAACATAAAGCGGTTAGCAACAACAAGCTAACCGCCCATTTATACAATTCGGACATTACATCAGCCCCACTAAAGCAGTTGGCGCAAAAACCCCGACCAAACCTAAAACAACCAAAGCCAAAGCGCAAAGCCAAAACACTTGTTTTCGGCTCAGTTTGTGAATAATGGCCTTGTGCACATCAAATTGACAACTGTGTTTTTTTCTTTTAATCATATTCAAACACCCCCGTTTCAAATGTTTTTGCAATACGCTCGGCTCGTTTTCCGACATCACGAGCATATTTTGAGTTTAGGCATTCTTTGGCAGCACCTCGATAATCGCCGATTGCCAAGGCATCAAGCATTTTTTTAAATTTTAAAAGTCGCCTTAATCCTAAGTTGAAACACATATCAAAAAGAGCATATTTTCTTTCCGAATCAAGATATCTCCAAAACGAAAAACTGCCCCTGCATTCTTCTAATACCCTTTTGATATCGTGTCGCAGCAAATACATTGCCATATCATAGGTAATGCCATGACTTAAATCGCCAACCACCGTTTTTTCTTGTTTGGTTAACGGATTTGTGATTAAATTGCGCCCTACCCCGATGCTTAAAAAACCGGCAGAACATTTGTAGGGTTTTAGTCTTAAACCTTCGTGCAAAACTAAACGATTGATAATTTCTTCCATATCTATCATATTTTGCTCCTTTTGGGTTTTTGATTAACCGCTACATCAAGTTTTACCTTAATTTCGGCTAATATCTCATTGTTTTTATGCAACAATAAAGATAGGTTGTCTTGTTTATGTTCCATTGCCGCCAAGCGCTTTTCGTGGGTTGAAACCCGTTCTTCTTGTCTGGCTTTCCATTCACCAAGTTTTACAATTACAGCCAAAAAGGCCACAATTGACGAACAACCGGAAACCGCTCCGATAAAATTTAGAAACTCCATAACTTTTCTCCTAAAATGTTTATTAAATTCAAAAAGATATAGCGGTCTATTGAAGCAATACTGAAGGTATTATCAAATCTTCGGTAGGAATTTCTTTAGCAAATATTGCTACATACCCGTCAAAAGATTGTGCAACCGGTGCATAATTTCCGCTTAATGAATCGGCAACCGAAAAATTTATCGTCGGAATTAAATCTGCGGTTGCATCTTCAACGACAATATGCGCCGAATATGGATAATCTTCATAAACATTATCCAAAACAAACATATCCGGAGTGACAACAAGTTCTTCTTCTTTAATTGTCGGAGAAGACAAAAGAATATCGTTTTTAATGTTATTATAAAGTGTTTGCAACTCGGCAGCATAATTTGAGTACGATTGTTCCAATTTAAGCAAAGCATTTTCAAGTTCTTTTGCCAAAGCTTTGGTGTCAAGTTCGGAAATTTCGCCTACATTGTTTGCCACTTGAATATACAGACACAATTTGACACATGGCGGTTGCACCGTATCGCTTGCACCATAAATTTCATTTGATAAAGAAGCATCAAACTTGGTTGTTTTTTGTGCTTGCATTGAAGAACCGGTTTTTGCGCTTTGGTGATAAAAATCGATTTCTTCATTGTTATAAAATGCGCCATCGGGTATTCCCATTCGATGAGGTCTTAAAGAACCTGTAATGTTGGGCAATCCTGCATTTTCTTCTGTTGCCAGTTCGGTCAATTCTTCAATACTTGAAATAAACTTGTTTATTTTGGGCAATCGTAAATGTCCGTTCAGTTCATCAATATAAAAAGCCGCACATTGTCCGTATTTTTCAAGTTTTTCTTCATATTCTTCCTGTGAATCAACCAAAACCAAATTTTGGGTTGCGGAAAGTGTTTTTACCTTATTCCAAAATTGCGGATACAAGCTCTTACAATGTGTAATTGTTTCTCCTGTCCACAATGGATATGCACCCGTCGGAGCAATGCTTGAAAAACTGTAAAAGATATCAAACATTTCTCTTGTGGGTTTATTTTTAAGTTCCGAAATGGCCGCATGAATTTCGTTTAGGCTGACATTAATTCCGTTGGCAAAAGTTTTTACCGCCTCAAAGTTGGCATTAACTTCCGATGCAACAGCCTTTTTTCCGCCTTGAAATTCGTACGGATAAATTAAATTTGTATCTGACATATTGTTTTCCTTTCTAAAAAATTAAGGTTAAAAAAATGGCCTTAAAAGGCTGTCAATTTCCTTTTAAGACCGGTTAAAAAATAACCGCCTTGAACAAATGCTCAAAGCGATTGTTGGTTTTTCAAACACACTGACTACAAACACAACAAATTATATTAATTTTCAATCATCTATTGACTTTTAA
>SUUV01000028.1 GCA_015062345.1 Alphaproteobacteria bacterium
AAAATATGGAAAAAACTAAACCAACCGAGTATTTTGAGAAAGAATATTCACAAAATTTAAGTATCAGAAGAAATTATCGCAAAAAATTAATCCAAAGTGTGGCAAGACAAATCTGCCGTATCAGTATTGAAGAAAAAATCAGCTTGGAAAAACTGGCCGAAATGTCAAATGTGTCTGAGCTGAAACTCAAACGATGGCTTATAGGTAAAGGTGAAATGCATCTGGACAGTTTGTGTAAAATCTGTTTGAGGTTTAATAAACGGCTGATTATCAGTATCAAAGATATTCAGGATTTGTAATCCCTTTTTTTAAGAGTATAACGAGCAAAATCAAAAGCTTTCAGATTAATAATAATCGGAAAATATTTATTTTTTATCCTCATACTTTGCAACCACCTCCTAACTGTCACTCCGGCACTTGATGCCGGAGTCCAGGTGGTAATATAGCTAAATTATTCCCTTAAATACCGGTGTCTATTCCAAGCTAAAGCTTGGGCACAGGTATGACAGTAAAGGAGAACATACCGTCACCTCATTTTTGATTTAAATTCTTTAAACGACTCTTTTTACTTGCAAAAAAAAAAAACGGTTTATGATGCGATGTGAAAGGTAAATTTTTGCCTTTCAATGAAAATTAAGTTAAACTATTTTTGTAAAGGATTAAAAATTATGAGAAAATATTTTCTTACTTGCGCTGTTGCGCTCTTGGCAACAAGCACAGCAAACGCAACCACAGATTATGCCGAAGTAACAGCTCGTGCTACAATTGAAGTGGCGGAGCAATTTGAATGTAATGACATTGATTTTGGTAAAATAGTTGTAAAACAAAACAACGAGGCTATTGAAATCACACCAATAACACTCCCTGGAGACGGAGATTTTATATCTATGAGCGGAACTCCTTTGTTAGATTGTTCATTCAATTTAAGCGGAGAATGGGTGGATGCATACTCAGTTTCGATGTATATAAAAAACTCCAATAGTGATGAAATTTATTTATCTATATCAGCCGATGATGATTTTACCTTACAAATTCCTGCTAATGTCTCCCCTGGTGATTACATAGGCGCAGCAACTATAACTGTGGTAGACGGTATACCTCAATAATTATATTTATTTAATGCCGGAAAATTAATTCCGGCATTAAATTCTTATCCAAGTTGTTTGATGCGTTTGTTTATAAGCATTTCAACTTTATCAAGAATTGGTGAATATAAACCCTGCTCTTTTAATTCATTTTTCAGTTCTTCAACTTTTTTCAACATATTATCTGTTAAATTGCTAATGATTTTTTCCATTACATTAGGTTTTATCTCCAACTCTCTTGCAAGATTTAGAAAATGTTGTTTGGTTATCTTATTAGGATTATATTCTCCATCAATAGCCATTGCCATATTAACGGAAAGTGTTTCATATACACAAGTTGATACCAAATCATACAATGGTGAAAGCTCATATTTGCCGTTTTTATGAAGTAGTGAAAAATTCTTTCCATGAGCATCAGAATTGCCAATAATAAAATTAAATACTATTGTCTGCAAAAATGTTATAAGAGCATCGGCTTTTTTTGAAAAATCGGCATTTCTAATCAGTTTATAGCATTGCTTAATGCTTGCCCCGCCTTCTTTTTGATATTTTTTATCAGGTAGCATCAATGCTTGGCAAAAATCTTCCTGATGTATTCTTTCTAGCCCTGAAACTTTTGCAATGTTGTTTTCTCTATCAAATCGTTTAACAATATAGGCTCTTACTCCGTTAAACTCTCTAATATCCGAATATGACGCCGGTAAACCGATTTTATCGGCAAGTCTCATGCAAAAATTTTCATTATATATAATATCTTCAAAATATGGATTTTGAGGTTTGATTATATGAGTTGATATATATTCACCACAAGGTAAATAATAATTTTTGCTATCATCAGGTATTACACATAAAGCTATTTTTTGCTGTGCACCTGCAAGAGATAAGCGGATTTCTTCACCAGTAAGCAAAGGAATTTGAGCTTGATTTAACAAAACTTCCGATATTTTTTCTGTTGATATTGGTCTTAATTGCGTTATTTCATTTTCTTTTGAAACACCTTCGGGATATAACTCAACAGCGCCGGCACATTCACCACCTATTTCTCTTAATAATGCAAATGGGTTATTGCTAGAAACTTGTGTATAACGAGCAACAGATTCTCGAATTGTTTCTTCCGGAAGTAAGTTGTTAAAAAAACTGCGAGTTTCTTTATCTGAAAATCTTTCTTCCTGTAATGGTAAGTTTATAGATATTGGAGTTGTTACATCCGGCAAATACTTAAAACTTAAGTGAGAGTTCTTTTCGGTTAATTTTCCAACTAATTTTCCGTAAAAATATACATCTAATACAGGCATATTAGTCCTCCATAATCAAATTAATACCTAACACATCTAAAACAAGTAAAACTTTACCTATTTGACAAGTTGCCTTACCCGCTTCCAAATCAACAATAAATCGCAAACCCACATTGCAAAGCCCAGCCAACTGAGTTTGTGTTAAGTTTTGTTTTTTTCTTTCATCTTTTATTTTAGATGCAATGTCTTTAATGTTTTTAATTCTCATAATTTTACCTCTCGGTAAAATTATATTACAAATAAAATTAAAATCAAGTAAATTTTACCGAGCGGTATATTTTACACCATTTTTGATTTAAATTCTTTAAACGACTCTTTTTACTTGCAAAAAAAAATGGTTTATGATGCGTATTGAAAGGTAAATTTTTGCACCTTTCAAATTAAGTTTGACTATTTTTAAGGATTAAATAAAATGAGAAAATATTTTCTTACTTGCGCTGTTGCTACTTTATACTGAAGGTGAATTTACAGAAAACATTCTAATGAAAATCACATACTAATCTTTCACAAAAAGAGGAGCTTTTTGCTCCTCTTTTTTAAGACTTTTTAACCACAACCACTCTATCGGGTACAATTTGGGTATAAGCAAGCCAGATTGCAGACAAGCCTACCAGCATATACACAATACGGCTTAACATACTCATATCTCCGAACAAGGCCGAAACCAAGTTAAATCCGAACAAACCGATTAAGCCCCATGTTATACCGCCGACGATTGTGAGCCATAAAGCTAATTTTTCCATAAAATACATTTTTTCCTCCTAAAAAAAGGTTTTTACTTTTTGTGCAAATGTGATATATCCCTAAAGAGATAATTTTCAATATGGATAAAAATATGTATAGCGAAAAGTTTTTAAAGTTTATTGAGATGTGGGTGAAAGACTTTGGCATATCCCGCACAATTGATGAAAAAGTTTGTGTCGACAGGGATAACAACCCCATTCCGTGGTACACTTATCCGGCCATTGAATATCTTTCACAGTTTGATTATACCAATAAAACCGTGTTTGAGTTCGGCTGTGCATATTCTTCTTTGTTCTGGGCAAAAAGAGCTAAAAAAGTGATAAGCATTGAAGATAACTTAAAATGGTTTGAAAAATGGCAACAAGAGTTTAATGAGCCAAATCTTGATATCAGGTGGCGTGATGAGGGCAAAATTTACGAAAATGCAATTTTTGAAGAAAACCAAAAATATGATGTAATTGTCATTGACGGCAAGCGCCGTTTTGAATGTGCCAAAGCCGCCATACAAAAACTTGCCGATAGCGGTATGATTATTTTAGACGACTCTGACAGAGTAAATACCAGTGATGAGTATAAAAAAGCCATTAAGGAGCTTCAATCTGCCAACTTATTGCAAGTTGATTTTTACGGTTTTTGCCCAATGAATGTTTATACAAAAGCCACAACCATATTTTTCAAGCGAGATTTTAATTTTGTTTCAAAATTTGATGTCCAACCCGTAAACGGTTTGGGTAACTTGTGGTCAATGAGCAGAAAAGACCGAAAAGCCTTGTATAATCAGTGTAAATAATTTATATGTATCAAAATGAGTACCGAACAAAACAAAATACAAATTTATTCTTCCATACCAAACGGCTTTGATGCTTTTTGGCTTAACGATTTTGTAAAAAACAATAATAAAACCACTCTTTATATTGTCAGTAACGGAATTGAGCTTTTTCAAACCGCCGAATTGGTTAAATATATTAACCCAAATGTTGAGGTGCTTATGTTTCCGGCTTGGGATACCGTTGCTTATGACAGAGCCTCACCTAATGTCAACATATTGTCACAGCGCTTGGAAACACTATCCAAACTTGTTTTAGACCCGAATCCGAAACAAAAACGAATCGTAATTACAAGTGTGGGAGCTGCCATTCAAAAATTGCCGCCAAAAAAGATTTTTCTTAATTCGAACAAAACAATCAAAATCGGTTCAAAGTTTGATTTTAACGGTTTTTTACATTATTGCGCCATCAACGGATATACCAAAGTCGAACAAGTTATGGAGCCGGCCGAATTTGCTTTAAGAGGTGACATTATTGACATTTTTCCCTCGGGTGCATCACAGCCCATCAGAATTGATTTGTTTGATGACGAAGTGGAAAACATCAGAACTTTTAATCCGCTCAATCAAAGAACGACCGGCACTTTGTCGGCATACACATTTTTAGTGGCAAATGAAGTGGTATTAAATGAAAATACCATTAAAAATTTTAGACTTTCATATCGTGAAAGTTTTGGCACAAACGGTTTAAAAGACGAAATTTACGAATGGATATCTGAGGGAAAAAAATATATCGGTATGGAAAACTGGTTGCCGTTTTTTTATGATGAGCCCCTGCCCTCGTTGTTTGATTATGTCTTAAATGCCGACATTGTTTTAGGCAACAATTATGATGATGCTTTAAAGGCCAAAAAAGAAAGCATAATTGATTATTATACCGCAAGACTGGAAGCTTTGAATATGGAGCAAAAGTCCGATGAGCTTGTATATCGTCCCATAAAACCGGAGCTTTTATATCTTACACAAGACGAATTTGAAAAAATCATCAATGATAAAAACGCCGTCAAGCTCACTGCCTTAAGCTTGCCCGATTCTGAAAATGTTACAAATTTAAGTGTTATACCTGCTCGCAATTTTGCCCACGCAAAAAACATCAATCAGGCAGCAGTATATCAAGATTTAAAAGACTATTTATCCGAAAACGCAAAACTAAAACGCATCATTTGTTGTTACAGCGAAGGCTCTCGTGAGCGTATGTTTCACACATTGTCAGAATATGGTTTTAATGATTTAAGTTTTGCCGAAAATTTTAACGAGGCCTTAAAAAAAGCGCAGAACAAAAAGATTGTACTGATTGTGCTAAATTTGGAACATGGTTTTAAAAATCAGGAATTTTGCATAGTCAGTCAAGCGGATATTTTGGGTGTTAAAAAAGACCGAAAGCCAAGCAAAAAAGTTTCAAAGCAAGATTTTATTGCCGATATTTCCACCTTAAATATTGGCGAATTGGTTGTACATATTGAGCATGGTATCGGCAGATTTATGGGACTTGAAACAATTACGGCCGGAGGTGCCGTTCACGACTGTTTAAAAATTATATATGCCAACAACGACAAACTTTTTGTGCCGGTTGAAAACATTGATGTTGTATCAAGATACGGTTCAGATGATGAAAACATTGTGCTTGATACATTAGGTTCTGCCGCTTGGCAGGCAAAAAAAGCCAAAGTAAAAGAAAAAATTAAAGACATTGCCGAAAAGCTCATAAAACTTGCCGCCGAACGCAAGCTTAAAACATCTGATGCTTTTGTTGCTCCATCAGGCTTATATGACGAATTTTGCTCTCGTTTTGCTTTTAATGAAACAGAGGATCAACTAAGAGCCATTAAAGATGTTTTGCAAGATTTAAACACCGGTGTTCCGATGGACAGGCTAGTTTGCGGAGATGTAGGCTTCGGCAAAACCGAAGTTGCCTTAAGGGCCGCTTTTACGGTAGCTTCAAGCGGTGCACAAGTTGCACTTATTGTGCCGACAACACTTCTTGCCAGACAACACTATTTGAATTTTATCGAGCGTATGAAAGGCTTTCCCATAAAGGTTAAAATGCTTTCTCGATTAGTAAGTGCCAAAGAATTAAAAGAAACGCAAGAGGGCTTAAAAAACGGCTCAATAGAAATTGTTATCGGCACTCATGCCTTGTTGTCACAAAATGTAAAGTTTTGCAATTTAGGGTTACTCATTATTGATGAAGAACAGCATTTCGGTGTAGCTCACAAAGAAAAACTCAAAGCCTTAAAATCTGATGTTCATGTTTTAACTTTAAGCGCAACTCCAATTCCGAGAACTTTGCAACTATCTCTTACGGGCGTTAAAAATTTGAGCATAATTGCCACTCCTCCGGTTGACAGATTGGCCGCCAGAACCTTTGTAATGCCTTTTGATAAGGTGATGATAAAAGAAGCAATTTATCGTGAAAAATTCAGAAACGGACAAGTGTTTTTTGTTTGCCCCAGAGTTTCGGATATTGCATCAGTCTACAGCGAGCTTAAAGAACTTGTACCGGACATAAAAATTGCGATTGCGCACGGACAAATGCCGGTAAAAGATTTGGAAGATGTAATGGTTGACTTTGCCGCTCACAAAGCCGATTTGTTGCTTTCGACCACCATTATAGAATCCGGAATTGATATGCCGTCGGTTAACACAATGATAATTTATAGAGCCGATATGTTCGGACTGGCTCAACTTTATCAGTTAAGAGGCAGAATCGGTCGTTCAAAAATCAGAGGATATTGTTATTTTACCATTCCGCCGAAGAAAAAGTTAAAACCGATTGCTCAAAAAAGATTAAACATATTATCGGCTCTTGACACTTTGGGCGCAGGGTTTTCGCTTGCCAGTCATGATATGGATATCAGAGGTTCGGGAAATGTTTTGGGAACGGAACAATCGGGACACATAAAAGATGTCGGAATTGCTCTGTATCACCATATGCTTGAAGAAGAAATTTTAAGGCAAAAAGCATTAGCGCAACAAGAAACCGTTGCCGAATTTAATGCCAATGATTGGGCTCCGCAAATTACAACCGGAATACCGATTATTATTGATGAAAAATATGTTAAAGATTTAGGAGTTCGTTTGGGTTTGTATAAACGAATCGGCGCAATTAAAACCGTTGATGAAATTTTGCAAATGAGAGAAGAACTGATTGATCGTTTCGGTCCCATTCCTTTAGAGGTTGAAAACTTGCTTACCACCATTGAAATTAAGCAACTTTGTTATAAAGCCAACATTGCAAAAATTGATGCCGGTGCCAAAGGAATTTTGATTGCGTTTCATAACGACACATTTCATGCGGTTGACAAGCTCATTGAGTTGGTAAATCGTTCATTTGGTGTCGTTAAAATAAGGCCTGACCAAAAATTGTTTATTGAAGGCAAGTTAGATGATTATCAAAAAAGAATATCCGTAATTAAAAAATATGTTGATACCTTAAGCAAAATGTAAGGAATAAATATGAAAAGAACAAAACATAATGATGTAAACGGTTGGCTGATTGTTGATAAGCCCAAAGGTATGGGCTCAACCGATGTGGTAAATAAAACCAGATATTTGTTAAATGCCAATAAAAACGGTCATGCCGGCACATTAGACCCTTTTGCAACCGGAGTTTTGCCGATTGCATTCGGTGAAGCCACAAAACTTATACCGTTTGTAACCGACGGTAAAAAAGAATATGAATTTGTCTTAAAGTTTGGTGTGCAAACCAACACCGATGATACCGAAGGTGAAATTGTAAACACCTCAAACATAATTCCCGACAAAGAACAAATTTTAAAAATATTGCCTGATTTTTTGGGAACAATTACGCAAATTCCGCCTATGTATTCGGCCATAAAAATCAACGGCAAGCGAGCATATAAACTGGCAAGAGAGGGCAAAGAAGTTGACATTCCGCCCCGAGAGGTTGAAATTTATTATTTAAAACTTCTGGAACAATTAAACGAATCGGAATATAAGTTTAAGGTCGGCTGTTCAAAAGGTACATATATCAGGACACTGGGCAAAGATATTGCGCTAAAACTCGGCACTTTGGGACATTTAACCGAATTAAGAAGAACAAAATGCGCAATTTTTTCAATTGATGATACGATTTTGCTGGAAAATTTAAAAAATATGGTGTATGAAGAACAAAGACTTTTGTCGCTTCTGCCGATTGAGACATCACTGCGCGACATCGCGGTGATTGCCGTTTCGGAAGAAGATGCCGTCAAACTAAAGCATGGACAAGGCTTGTCGCCGAAAAATTATCAAGGTTTCAGCCCTGATACGGTTTTGGCCGCCATGTACGGCGATTGTTTGATAGCTCTGGTGAGGGTTGAAGAAAGAAAGCTTTCTCCAATTCGTGTGTTTAATTTATAATAAAAAAAGGAAAAAAAAGATGTCGATTACAAATGAAGTTAAACAAGAAATCATTGCAAAATACGGAACAAAACCCGGTGACACAGGTTCTCCGGAAGTTCAAATTGCAATTTGGACATACCGTATTAATTCTTTGATTGAACACTTCAATGTTCACAAAAAAGATTTACACTCTCGTTTGGGCTTGATGAAGATGGTTAGCCGTCGTCGTCACCTCTTAGACCACTTAAAAGCTAAGAGCAATGATCGCTACCAAGCCATCATCAAAAAGTTAGAATTGCGTAAGTAATTTGAAAAAACTGCGGGGCATGGGGCTCCGCAGTTTTATAAAAATCCTTAAAAAAATTTTTTAAGGTGAGGTTTTAAAAAGAAGAAATTTGAAAGGTAGAAAATATGATAAATTTTAATAAATGCCGCCAAGAGATGGAATGGGGCGGTCGTAAATTGGTATTAGAAACAGGACAAATTGCCCGACAGGCAACCGGAGCCGTTATGGCTACATATGGAGATACAGTTGTGGTTGCAACTGTTTGTGCAGCAAAAGAAGCAAATGCCGATCAGGATTTCTTCCCATTAACAGTGAACTATCAGGAAAAATATTATGCAACCGGAAAAATCCCCGGTGGCTTTATGAAAAGAGAAGGAAAACCGTCTGAGCGAGAAGTTCTTATTTCTCGTTTGATTGACCGTCCTATTCGTCCGTTGTTTCCTGATGCTTTCAAAAACGAAGTTCAAATTATATGTACCACTTTGTCGCATGACCAAAAAAATGACTCTGATGTTGTAGCCATGATTGCGGCTTCTGCCGCTTTGGCAGTTTCCGGTGTTCCGTTTTTAGGTCCTATCGGAGCGGCAAAAATCGGTTACAAAGACGGAAACTACATTTTAAACCCAAGCATTGAAGAACAAAAAACCTCTGACTTGGAATTAGCCGTTGCCGGTACAAAAGAAGGCGTTTTGATGGTTGAATCGGAAGCCAATGAGCTCTCGGAAGAAGTTATGCTCGGCGCCGTTATGTTCGGTTTTGAAAGTTTTCAACCGGTTATTGATATGATTGTCGAACTTAAAAAACAAGCCGGCAAAGAAAATTGGGAAGCTCCTGTATTTCCTCAAGAATTTAATGATTTATGCGCTCGTGTCGAACAACAATTTGGCAAAAAATATGACGAAGCTTTTAATGAAGTTGACAAACAGACTCGTGGCAATCTTTTGGGAGCTTTGGCCGAAGAAGTTAAGGCTACCATTGATGAAGAAAACGAGCTTGAAGTTCGTTATGTCGGTGATGCCATTGAACACATTATGCACAAAACAATGCGTGAAAAAGTACTTTCAACCGGCAAACGCATAGACGGTCGTGATACAAGAACTGTTCGTCCGATTAGTTGCGAAGTTGATGTATTGCCGACAACTCACGGTTCGGCATTGTTCACCAGAGGTGAAACTCAAGCTTTGGTGGTTACAACTTTGGGTACCGATGACGATGCTCAAATTGTTGATGGTTTGATGGCAGAATACAGACAAGACTTTATGTTATACTACAACTTCCCGCCGTTTTCGGTTGGCGAATGTGGCCGCTTAGGCACTCCCGGTCGTCGTGAAATCGGCCACGGAAAGCTTGCTTGGCGTGCAATTCACCCGATGATGCCCACCGATAAAGAAAAATTCCCCTATTCTATCAGAGTTGTTTCTGACATTATGGAATCTAACGGTTCATCATCTATGGCAACAGTTTGCGGTACAACCTTGTCTTTACAGGCCGCAGGTGTTCCGATGAAAAAACCGGTTGCCGGAATTGCCATGGGCTTAATTAAAGAAAATGACGGTCGAGTTGCAATTTTGACCGATATTTTAGGCGATGAAGACCACTTGGGCGATATGGACTTTAAGGTTGCCGGTACAAAAGACGGTGTAACCGCTTTACAGATGGATATCAAAATTACATCTATCACCAAAGAAATTATGAAAAATGCTTTAGAGCAAGCTCACGAAGGCCGTATTCACATCTTGGGCGAAATGGCAAAAGCAATTTCGGAACCGAGAGCAAAAGTTTCGCCTTTTGCCCCACGCATTATTTCGCTTAAAATTCCGACAGACAAAATTCGTGAAGTTATCGGTTCGGGCGGTAAGGTCATTCGTGAAATTATCGAAAAGACCAACACCAAAATTGATATATCCGATGATGGTGTTGTTAAAATTGCTTCCGTTAACACTCAAGATGGCGAAGCCGCATTTAATATCATTATGGATATTGTGGCCGAGCCCGAAGAAGGTGTAATTTATAAAGGTGTTATCACCAAAATTATGGACTTTGGTGCTTTTGTTCGCTTTGTAGGGTCAACCGAAGGCTTAGTTCACATTTCCGAAGTTAAAGATGAACGCATTGCCTCTGTTTCAGACTTTTACAAAGAAGGCGACAGCATTTGGGTAAAATGTATGGGTGTTGACAATCGCGGAAAGTGGAAATTATCCGCAAAACGAGTCAACCAAGAAACGGGTGAAAGCAAAGAATAGTGTTTTCAAACCGGAATACATCTTTAAGAGGAGGCTTAAAAGCCTCCTTTTTTGAGGTTACAATCTTGAAAAGAATATACTGCGGATTATTTAGTTGCTTGAAAAGAAAATATTTAAGGAGGAAAATATGGAAAAAACAGAAAAACTTCAAAAAGAAATAGATAAACTCGAAGAAGACCACAAAATGATAATCAAAGAACATAAGCAAATTAAAAAAGACCACGAAAAACTGATGCGTTATTTTGAAAAAAATCAAAAATAAAGCCAGTCGGAAAAATCAGATTGTTTAATTACAAAAACAGCTCCTCTTTTTTAGAGGAGCCGTTTTGTTTCGGATTAACAAGAAAACTAACTTTAGAATTTGTATTGAGCTTGAACACCAATTAAATTAGAATAGCTTTTAAAGTGTGCTTTCGGCTCTTTATCATATTGAGAAGTTCCGTTTTTCATAAACAAGTGAGCATAACCTGCGTCAAATTGCCAATTTTTTGTTGTGTAACTTGCACCTAAAGAAACCCAAGTGCGGTTGCTGTCAGGAATTCTGATTGTGCGGTGATATTTGTTACGAACAGGAGATTGGTCGTATGCAACACCGGCACGCAATGTCCAATTTTCATTTAAGTAATAATCTGCACCAAAAGAAATTGTCCATGTTTCGCGCCATTTTTCATCAACGGTTTTTTTACCTTCAGGAGCTAAAATTATAGCATCAGGAGATATCAAACTAAATTCTTGGAAACTGTCTTTCCAGTCTGTCCAGCGAACAGATGCTGCCAAACCCCATTTTTCATTTACTTTATGATAACCCGAAACCAACAAACTTGCCGGCAAATCAGGAGATGCTTCACCATTGGTTAAATCTTGATTAACCGGTAATTTTGAACCGGTAACTTTATGACTGCCTTTAACGGTTTGCATACTTTTACCCTTAAAACTTACACCGATTCTGGTATTTGGTGTAAATTCGTACATAGCACCAATGCTCCAAGCTGCCGTCCAACCGTCAAGGTCAAAATCACTATATCCGCCCATCGGAATCTGTCCCATCATCGTTGCAGGAAGATTATTTGTCATTCTGCCGTGAATGTAGCGAGCAATAACCGATGCACCAAGCGATAATTTGTCGGTAACTCTGTATGCAACGGCAGGAGCCAAGTCAATAACCTCGAGTTCGGAACGAACGCCGGCTTCGGCAACAAAGCTTTGTTTGCTGTAACGAGTTCTTAAACCGAACGGAGCATAAACGCCAAAACCTGCCGTTAAGCGGTCATTTACTTTATATTGTCCGAATGCATGAGGAAGTGCAACACCGATATTCATTTTGGTTTTTGCGTATTCGCCGTTTTGCTCACCTCTGACTTTGGCATTAAGATGAGCAACACTCAATCCGCCTTGAACACCTGATGTTTGGTTTAACACCATACCGGCCGGATTATATGCCAATGCCGAAAAGTCATCACCTACAACACCGGCGCCGGCAAAAGCACGGCCTAAACCTGTCATAGAATATTCGTTTAATTGATATCCGGCAGCAAAACCCTGTGATGATGCCAAACATAAGGCCGAAACAGCCGCTAACATATAAAGTTTTTTCATATAAAAAGTCCTTATAAAAAAGTTGTTGTTGTAAAAATAGAAAAATTTTCTTGCTAAAGAGTATAAAAATGTTGTAAGAATGTAAAGTAAGCACTTTTAAGTGCGATAGTTTCGTCAAGGAAACTAATATCGGATTATATAGCTTTTGGAGAAAAAATATGTCTGAATATATGCCCGAAAAACTGGCTGAAATGACATTAAAGATGATAGGTGATCGTTGGAAAGTTCTGATTATTCAAAACTTAATGGACGGAACTAAACGATTCGGCGAGCTCAAAAAGGAGCTTGGCGACATCACTCAAAAAGTTTTGACTTCCAATTTGCGTCTTTTGGAAGAAAAAGGAATTTTAATCAGAAAAGTTTATGCGCAAATTCCTCCTCGTGTTGACTACACTTTAACGCAGCTCGGTTATGAACTTAAGCCCGTGATTGATTCGATGATTGAGTGGGCTGAAGAATATCGTCGCAGCATGGCAAAAATGCTCAACATTGAACTTGTAGAAGAATAATATTTCTCATTTTACCTTTAACGGTGTCTTTATTTAAGGTCACCGTTTTTTGTTGTTCAAATCTTTTTTCTTTTCTTTACTTGCACATCGTAAACCATATAATGGCTCATATTTTTTATAATTATGAACCCCTTTAAATTATTTTAAGTATGGAACGAACAATTATCCCTCATGAGCTTAAAGAGCTCAAGCTTAGTGATGGCAGACCGGCCTATATTTTTGCCGACAACATAACCGGAAAGTTTCCCGTTTTAGGTTTTTGTTGCAAAAAAAATGTGTGCCCGTATTGCGGAAAAACAGTACAAGGAGACGCTTGTTCTTGCTCAGGTTATAAACTTGCCCAAGACTACAACAAATCTCTTAAAAAGTAAAAAACAAAAAAGCTTCGGCAAAAACCCCGAAGCTTTTTTGTTTTTTTATATAAGATTTAAGCACAAATATAATCAAACTCTTTTTTAAGCCCTCTGTCAAACATGGTTTTAATGGTTGCTTTGATATCGGCATCTTCATAAATTACTTTATAAAGGGCCTGGCATATCGGCATATCAATATTTTCTTTATCAGCAATAATTTTGACAGCTTTTAGTGTTGCCACACCTTCGGCAAGTTTTCCGAATCTTTCGCCTTTGGCGAACATTTCACCATATGTGCGGTTGTGAGAATGTTTGGAAAACAAGGTTGCCTCATAATCGCCTAAATGGGACAAACCGTATGCCGTAAACGGATTTCCGCCAAAATGTTTAATTAGTCTTCCAACTTCGACCGGAGCTCTGGCCATTAAAGCACCTTTTAAGCCATACCATTCCAGACCATCCAAAATTCCGGCAGCAATACCGATAACATTTTTTAAAGCCGCCCCGATTTGGTTACCGATAACATCGTTGCCGTAATAAAACCTGATTAAATCGCTTTGCATCAATTTAATCCACTCATCTTTTGTGGCTTCGTCATAACTGTCAATAACGGCGCAAGACGGCACTTTTTTCATATAATCTTGTACATGACCGGGGCCGCCTAAACAAGCAACTTTAATATCCTGATTAATTTCTTCTTTAAATACATCAACCAAAGTTTTTGCACTTGGTTCTTCCAGGCCTTTCATAGCCAATAAAAACGATTTTCCGTTCAAGTCATAACCGTTTAATTGTTTTGCCAAACTTCTTAAATGTTGACAGCCGATGGAAATGATAATGTTGTTATTTTTTAAGATTTTTTCAATATCCGGAGTTAAAACCATATTGTCACTTAAACTTAAATACGGATTTTTTCTTGTTTCGGTTAATTCAATAAAATTCGGCGATGTCGGAATGTCGTACATTATAACACTGTCAACGCAATAGTTGGCAGCATACCAAGCCAAAAATGTGCCCCAACGACCACAACCGATAACTGATATTTGTTTCATAAGGTACCTCACAGAAAAGTTAAATTTATGGCAAAATTTTATATGTATCGGGTGATATTTTCAACGATAAACATCAAACAGTTAACAGCCGAGGCTAAAATTTATTTTTTTTCATTCTCTGACGGCCGATAATGGCATTGATGTAATCAAAATCCTGAAAAGATTTATAAGCAAAATCAAAACTTTTTTTATCAAAAGTGTAAAAAACTTTGTTGGCCATACTTTTTATGGCATTGTCAATTTTGGTGAAAGCTTCGTTATAGTCTTTACTGTATGTGTTTTTAGATTTTTTTTGCACCACATTGTGATAAGCGGCAATTACCTTTGCGGTTTCATCAGCCGAGTTGGCATAACCTTTCTGCTCAAAATCGTGCATAATTTGAGCAGTGGTTTGATAGTAACATTTATTTGTTAAAATATTTCTTTGCGAACTATCGTTACTGTTGATAATCATAACAAATCAATATCCCGTTAAAAACTATTTACAACAGTATATATCATATTTTTACTCCACTTACAAGAGGGTATTTTAAAAGTTTTGAAAAAACGGTTTGTTTGTTGTGAAAATCGTTGATATCTTGAAATTAATTCTTGGTTATTTTTGCGCTTTGATGTATATTTCTGCAAGATATAAACTATAAAAACAGAGGCATAAATGACAGAATTAAGCAATGAGGAAATTTTACAAAGCGAACAAGCTTATAATGCTGATTCAATTAAGGTTTTAAAGGGTTTAGATGCAGTGCGCAAGCGCCCCGGAATGTACATAGGTGACACTGATGACGGCTCGGGCTTGCATCATATGATTTATGAGGTTTTGGATAATGCAATTGATGAAGCTTTAGCCGGATATTGTGATAAAACCGAAGTTGTGTTAAATCCGGACGGCTCAGCTACCATCAGAGATAACGGCCGAGGTATGCCGGTTGATATCCACAAAGAAGAAGGCGTTTCGGCTGCTGAGGTTATTATGACCGAGCTTCACTCGGGCGGTAAGTTTGATAACAATTCTTACAAAGTTTCCGGCGGTTTGCACGGCGTAGGTGTTTCTGTGGTTAATGCTTTGTCAACTTGGTTAAAACTTCGCATTTGGCGTGATAATAAAGAACATATGGCTGAATTTGCCGACGGAAATGTGGTTAAGCACATTGAAGTTGTGGGTGAGGCTATTGGAAAACACGGTACGGAAGTTTCGTTTTTGCCCTCACCGCAAACATTTTCACAAACCGAGTTTAGCTTTGAAACCTTAGAAAGAGCAATCAGAGAAAAAGCATTTTTAAATTCGGGTGTTTATCTTAAGCTGATTGATAACAGAGGCGCAGAGCCAAAAGAAGAAGTTTTCCATTATGAAGGCGGTTTATCGGCTTTTGTCACACACTTAAACAAAGCCAAAGCTCCTTTACATGAAAATATCATTGCCTTTACGGGTGAAGAAAATGACATTCAGGTTGATGTTGCCATGCAATGGACCAATGCCTATAACGAAAGTATGCTTTGCTTTACCAACAACATTCCGCAAAAAGACGGCGGAACACACTTGGCCGGTTTCAGAGGTGCTTTGACAAGAACAATTAACAACTATATTGCCGAAAACGGGTTGTTAAAGAAAGAAAAAAGCGTTATTACCGGTGAAGATATGCGTGAGGGTTTAACTTGCGTATTATCGGTTAAAGCTCCGGACCCGAAGTTTTCTTCGCAAACCAAAGACAAGTTGGTTTCTTCCGAAGTTCGTCCTGTGGTTGAAGGTGTGGTCGGCGACAAACTTAAAGAATGGCTTGATGAACACCCTAATGAAGCAAAAGTTATTGTCGGCAAAATTGTTGAAGCGGCCACCGCTCGTGAAGCCGCTCGTAAGGCCAGAGAACTCACTCGCCGTAAGGGTGTTTTAGACATTTCGACTCTTCCGGGTAAATTGGCAGACTGTTCCGAAAAAGACCCCGCCTTGTCTGAAGTGTTCATCGTGGAGGGAGATTCTGCGGGCGGTTCGGCAAAACAAGGTCGAGACAGAAAAAATCAGGCAATTATGCCGTTAAGAGGTAAAATTTTAAATGTTGAAAGAGCTCGTTTTGATAAAATGCTCAATTCGGCTGAAATCGGCACCATTATTACCGCACTCGGCACAGGTATCGGCAGAGATGATTTTAATGCCGATAAATGTCGCTATCACAAAATTGTAATTATGACCGATGCCGATGTTGACGGTTCGCACATCAGAACATTGTTGTTAACATTTTTCTATCGTCAAATGCCTGAGCTCATTGAAAGAGGTTATGTATACATTGCTCAACCTCCACTTTATAAGGCCAAAAGAGGTAACTCGATTATTTATCTTAAAGATGACAGAGAAATGGAAGATTATCTTATCAGAGGCGGTTGCGATGAGGCAATTTTGGAAAAAGCCGACGGTGAAAAACTTTTCGGACAAGACTTAATCAGTTTTGCGCAAAAAACCATCAAGGCTCGCAATTTGCTTTCAACATTGAGCATTAAGGCTCCGGAAAAAATTGTGGAGCAAATGGCGGTTTGCGGTTTGTTTGATGCTGATGTATTGGCAAATAAAGAATTGCTTTCGGGCGAAGTTAATAAACTTGCTCAAAAGCTTGATATGGCCGAGGCTGAATATGACAAAGGCTGGAAAGCCGAGGTTTTGGCAGATGGCAGTGTTTCTTTTTACAGAACATTACGCGGTGTTAAAGAAGAACATATCATCGGCTCAAGTGTTACCGACAGTGTTGAGGCCAAAGCCTTAAATGAATTAAAAGATTTCTTAAAAGACAATTTTGGAGAAGTATCTAAACTTGTGGCTAAAAACGGTGTTGAAAAAACAATCAATGGCCCTGTGGGTTTGGTTGATGCAATAATGAGTGCCGGCAAGAAAGGTATTTCACTGCAAAGATATAAAGGTTTGGGCGAGATGAACCCCGAACAACTTTGGGAAACAACCCTAGACCCTGAAGCTCGTTCATTGTTGCAGGTTAAAATTGACCATATGGAAGAAGCCGATGAGGTGTTCTCAACCTTGATGGGTGATGTGGTCGAACCTCGTAAAGAGTTTATCCAAGAAAACGCCTTAAATGTGGTTAATTTGGATATTTAATCTTTTATTTATTTTCAAATTCAAGAGAGTGCTTTTAAAATAAAAGCACTCTTTTTTTGCCCGTTATCACATGGTTGTAAAATTAATATAATATTTTTCATTTAAATATATTGATTTTAATATATTGCTACCCTATATATTATAATGATAGCGCTATCATTTTTGTTAATTTTAATAAGAAAGGAAAAAAATATGGTAAATAAAATAGTGACTAGGGTAGCAAAATATGCCCTTAAAAGAACCAAAAACAGAGTGGCTAACAAAGTGGCTGAAAAAGTAATTGAGCCCTATGAACGTATGAATCGTAAATTGTTCGGTATCTATGATTTAAATGTTGGAGAAAGAGAAACCATCAACTGTTTGCAGAATCCACATAATAGTTTGGATTATTGTAAATCTGTTGGTAACAATGTAAGGAGGAAATACAGAAAAACAGGAACATATTGATGTAAAAATAAAAAAACGGCAAAGGCAATAATTATATTGCTTTTGCTTGTTTTTTTTGATAATAACTAATAGAGAGGTTTTGATGATTAATTTTAAGAAAATAGGATTTTTTGTTGCAGGAATATATTTAGTTCCGCTGATTTTAAGTTTTTTAACAGCAATTTTATTGAAAGCTGATTACACCGATTTTATGGGTTTGTTTGGTGTAATGTATGTCCTGATTTATATTTTGTTTCCTTGTTTTTATCAGGGGAAAATAAAAGATAAAATATCTAATCGATATGTTTTCTATTTTATGTTATACTTTGTTGCTTGGATATTAAGCTATATTTTTATTTTGGAGTAAACAAAATTAATCTGATAAAAAGAGTGCTTTTAAAATAAAAGCACTCTTTTTTTGCCCGTTATCATATAGTTGTGAAATTAATATAATATTTTTCATGTGGAATAAAGGTTTTAATGTCGGAAAGTTAGGGTTTATTGCACGCCAAACTTATAAAGAAACTTGCAAACGCAAAAAATAAATGTTATAAGCACAAAAAACAACAGGATATAATTTAATGAAATCTTTTTTACAGCAAATTTTGATGTTTGGAGGTGTTTATTTTATTACTTCCCTGCTTGTTTCTTTTTTTGAAACGCTATCTATGGTTTTGTTTTTCTTATTTATCGTTTTGTTGATTGCCTTATGCATTAAAAAGAAGTTTGTATTTATAGAAAAACTGCAAACAAAATTTCCTAAAACAAGCAATTATCTGGTAGCTTTTGGTATGGTAGAATATATCAACCTCATATTTGCCTTTGTTCCGGGGATAATATATGGGTATAAATCCGCCAATGCCATGTATAATAATGAAGAATATGCTTCAAACATACCGCTCTATCTTGAATATTTTTCTTTTGTACATTTGGGTTTGTTGTTCTGTGCTCTTTTATGGGCAACATATAAAAGTGTTAAAAAGACAAACAACTAAAATCTTTTAGCTCTACTATCTTGATATAATATAAAGAAAATAACACCCCGAAAACTGCAGTTGCAATTTTCGGGATGTTTTTAACCATCAATCGGGTATTTATCCAACAGGGCGTCTTCAAAAGTTCTGTAATACTTTGGCCAACCCGACGAATAATCTTGACCGTCTTTATAGTATACTATGCCAAAAGCATGATAATCAGGATCATTAGACATATCACAGGAATGAACTTTCCAACCTTGATGTATAATCCAGATAAACGCTCTGGGCACCCATACCACTAAAAAGAGAATTGTGGCAATCAAAATAGCAATTATGGAGATAACTCCAATCCAAAAAATAATTTTGTAAAGCATAATAAATGAGTTTAAGTGATATAAAAATAGTTGATTGAATCTATACTATTATATTATTTATTTTTATTCAAGTGCTAAAATCCCTTGATTTATTTTTAAGGTTGTTTAATATAAGCACTGTCGTCAAATGACGGCGGTGTCCACAAGACATCATCACATAATAACAACTCCTTTTATGGGGGAGTGGGTGAAATAAGGCATTTATGCACGAATAAACCCGACTGCTATGTGACAGTTTTGTGGCTCCTCCGCTTTGATTTTTCTCAAGGCGGTTTTTTGTTAACTTAAAAAAAACAGGAGCTAAAAATATGGAAAAAACTAAACCAACCGAATATTTTGAAAAAGAATATTCACAAAATTTAAGTATCAGAAGAAATTATCGCAAAAAATTAATCCAAAGTGTGGCAAGGCAAATCTGTCGTATCAGTATTGAAGAAAAAATCAGCTTAGAAAAACTGGCCGAAATGGCAAATGTGTCCGAGCTTACACTCAAACGATGGCTTATCGGCAAAGGCGAAATGCATCTGGACAGTTTGTGTAAAATCTGTTTAAGGTTTAATAAACGGCTTATTATCAGTATCAAAGATATTCAGGATTTGTAACCCCTTTTTTTAAGAGTATAACGAGCAAAATCAAAAGCTTTCAGATTAATAATAATCGGAAAATATTTGTTTTTTATCCTCATACTTTGAAACCGCCCCTAACTGTCACTCCGGCACTTGATGCCGGAGTCCAGGTTAAATTATATAGCTAAATTATTCCCTGGATACCGGTGTCTATTCCAAGCTAAAGCTTGGGCACCGGTATGACCGTGGGGAAGGTTTACAGTGTCTAATCCTTCAGGGTTAAAACCTTTCAGGCACCGATATGACCGTGGGGTGAATATGCACTACATTAATTTTAAAAAATATTTGTTTTTTAGCCTCATACTTTGCAAACACCCCCTAACTGTCACTCCGGCACTTGATGCCGGAGTCCAGGTGGTAATATAGCTAAATTATTCCCTGGATACCGGTGTCTATTCCGAACTAAAGTTCAGGCACCGATATGACCGTGATGGGAGACAACACCTCTACATCATTTTTGATTTAAATCTACAAACAGACTCTTTTTACTTGCAAAAAAAAAAAAACGGTTTATGATGCGTATTGAAAGGTAAATTTTTGCACCTTTCAAATTAAGTTTAACTATTTTT
>SUUV01000029.1 GCA_015062345.1 Alphaproteobacteria bacterium
AGTTGATTTTTATCGCAATCAAAATCTCCGCCAACTTCTTGAGGAGCACCTTCTAATGATGTTAGTTGATTAAATAGGCAATCAAATCTTCCGCCAACTCTTTGAGGAGCACCTTTTAGCGATGTTAGGTTATTAGCATTGCACTTAAAAACTCCGCCAACTTCTTTAGGGGCTCCTTCTAACGATGTTAGTTTATTATTATAGCAACAAAAATCTCCTTTTACCACAACTTCAGATAAATCCGGAAGCTCGGTTAAACCTTTATCACTTAAATCTAAATCACCTTTAATAACAAAGCCTTTGGGCATATCATAAAGGTTATAGGTTTTACCATCTTGCTCGAATGGTAAATATTTTATACCTTTTATTTTTGCGGTTAGTTTACTTAATGCCATCTGTTTCCCTATTGTCATATTACATAATGGGGTTGGCTAATAAAATTATAAGCCCTATTATCCACATTTTAACACTTTTTATTGTTTTGTCAAATGTTTTTTTGTCTTTGCAGTAGCAAAATTAAGATGTTACAATTGTTGCCAAGATTAAATGTTACATTAAAGTAAGTTCAGGAGGAAAAAATGAGCAAAGATGTATTATTTTCCATTTTGTGTATTGCCGTAGCCAAAATGCTATTCAGTACAATATCATTAACTTCCCTGTCACTAAGTATTTTTTTGTTCCTCATTCCAACTACCCTTTTTCATAGTCCTACTTCCAGTTTGTATGTTTACGCTAGTCTATGTGCATATCTTTGTCAATACAATCTACAAGCATTGCATCAACATTTTCTTTAAGGATTAACTCTCTTACTGTCTCTTCCGGACAGCTTTCTACACGATGAAACATAAATGAGCAACCGTGACCAAAAAATGCACATATTGTCACAAAAATCTACAATTCATCTGCCCATACCATTTAGGGTTGTCAAACCCTTGCCGAGATTTGGGCTATCCCGACAAAAGCAATTATCAAAAAAGAAAATTTAAAAATCAATAAGATTATGAATATCTCTATCTAAAACAAGATATATTATCTTCCTTTGGAAACAATTTTGGCTTTAATCTTTTTCATATCTTTCGGATTTAACCCCTGTCCGGTTTTCTCTATTTTTTTATCGGCAACTTTTTCGGCAATCTGTTGATTTTTCGGATTTTGCAAACCTCTTGCTATCAGGATTTGACTTCTTTGTTTTTCAGTTTTTAAACGATGTTGTAATTGTTCATTGATATTTTTGGTTTCTGCTTTTTTTACTTCTTTTTGGTTTTTATTATCATGTTGTTGTGCCTGATTTAGTAAATCGGGATTTTCATTAAGTAAAATAAGTTTATCCGGCATTTGCTCATAAACTTGTTTTAACGCATTGGTTCTTGATAAACCAATGCCGCGAAGTTGTTTGATATGTTCGGTAACATTGGTTTTATGCTCTTTATTAGGTAAAAAATATACCGGAATATCCCAACTGTTGCACATATCTGTTACAGAATATGGTCCCTCAACAGCCAAAACTTTTGCCGGATTTTTTGATTCATATTCACCGGTAAATCTGCCGTCTAATGATATATTAGGTACAAATGTCGATTTATCAACTTCATAACGATATGAAAATCCTTGCTCATTTAAAAAATCTTCCGGATTATGTCCTGCAATTAAAACAATTTTTTCATCCATATAACAACTGACACCATCATATACTTTCGGATTATTTGATGGCGGTTTAATAATATAATGAGATTTATCATCAGTTGCCGCATAACAAAGAGGTTGACCGATTTTTTCAGACAAGGCATTCCCTCTATATTGCGGTTTGGGTTGCAAATAATCGCCAAATTCTTTAGGCTCAAGTTGTGAAAAATGGTACAAGTGCTCAACTTGACTCAAAATCGATGTTGCTTTTTCATCTCTTAATTTTTCTAAATTTTGCATATACTTTTCAAAATATGTTTCTCCGACTTCTTCTTTTAACAAATTGTCTCTTACCTGCGCATATCTCTCAATGTAAGTTTCAAAAGTCTCATCAATGTTTTGTTTACATAAATTCTGTGCTTGTTCGGAAATTTGTGCATATAAAAGTTGCCCTGTTGTCTGAGCATCAAACATAGCCTTATCATCAGGCGCAACCGAATTAAAATATATATCTTTTTCAGTGTCTGACAAACTATTTATCTTAATTTCTTGCATAATCTAAGTCCCTTGATATCTAGGCATATCCGGTGATATTGATATAGCGGTTAAAATCGATTTTTGTTTCATCAAGTGCGCGTTCCCATTTTAATTCATCGGGAGTGTTAAACAACAAATCTTTATGCGCATCAACCACAAGCCACTGATTATGAATCAGCTCTTTTTCAAGTTGTAAAGGTTCCCACCCCGAATAGCCCAATGCAATCAGATTATTTTCAGGGCCGATACCGTAAGCAATGTCGGTTAAAACATCTAACGAAGACGACACGGCAATATTGTTATCAATTTTTAATGTTCCTTGCTTAAAATATTCCGAACTGTGCAAAACAAAACCTCTGATTTTTTCAATCGGTCCGCCTTGATATAAAAACATTGAATCCAAATTCAAATTTGGGTTTAAGGGCATTTTCACGGCTAAATCGGCAAAAGAAAAATCTTTCAACTTTCGGTTTACGATAAAGCCCATCGCTCCGTCTTTGCCGTGAGAACAGATATACACAAGCGTGTCGACAAAGCGCTCATCATCAATAAAAGGTGTTGCGACCAAGCACTTTCCGGTTAAATATTTGTTGTTTAAGTGTTCCATTTGTTGTATATATCCTAAAATTGTAATTGTCTCTTGCACTTAAATATTATATCATAAAAAACTGAAAAATAAATACCTTTTTATGTAGATAATGGCAAGATTTATTAAATATATAGTTTTTTTTATGCTCACTTTCAATATCGTCGGCGCAAATGCTGCCGATGTTACTTTGCAATTGGAAGATGAAAACAATTTAAGATATATTTCATCAGATTTTAAAAGCGTGCTTAATCTGCCGCACCCGGTTGTCTTAAAACAAATGATAGACAGCTCAAAAAACAATTCATCGGAAAATTTTTTACTGTTGGCATATTATTTTGACGCAAAATATCCCAATGATGCCATTGAGTATGATTTTAGTGAAGATGTAGCAATTATATTTCCTAAACTGACCTCACAAGAAGTTATTAAACGAACAAACTTAATCAGAACAAGTGTTAAAACATATCGTTGGGGAAAAGACAAGTTTAAACAAATTGCCGATGATATGGTTGCTCCTAAGGCCCCTCCTCTCTTGGTTGATGATGATGAATATGCACTGATGGGAACGGTTGATTATGTGCCTGTTCCGGAAGGTTCTTTTGCCGTAATTAATGACTTTAAGAAAGTTGTAAGTTACAGCAACGACAAAAAAGATATTGAAGCCATGGAGGCATACAGGCTTCGCCAATTGGAAAAAAAGGAAAATAAAACCGATTATGAAAAATTTAAATCTATGGCAAGCAAACTTGAGTTTTCCAAAATTGCTTCTTATGGGGTAGATTTGCCCAATCCGTTTATCGGCAATGTAGGTATCGGTAAATGGATAGAAAAAGATGCCTACAATGTCAGGCTTATATCCGAAATTGCGCAAATATACGATACAAAATCGTTTTTGGCAGGCTTGCATATCAAGGTACCCAATCACAGATTTATGCTAGCCAATGGTTTGTCTGACACATTGCAAAAACCAAAAATCGAACTTTTGGATACCAAAAACATCAAGTCTTACGAAGTTTTATATCCATTGTCCGTTCCGATTGCCGATGAAAACATGATACATGCTTATTCGGCAGATTTTATATTTCCAATAAAAATTGAAACCGTAAATTCTGATGATGAAGTTTCATTTAGTGCTAAAATCAGTTTTTCCGATTGCGATTCGGCACTAAATTGCGAAACCAGACAAATCAGTTCACAACTTATCATTGAAAAAGGCATTGATAATATGTCATCAGCTGTTAAAAGCTTTGTAAGACAGAGCTTTTACAATGTGCCGTCCGAAAATAGCAAACACCTTAAAATTGATGAAATTTATGCCGATGTTTCCGATGATAAACAAACGGTAGAAAATATAAAAATAGTTCTTTCATTCAAGAAAAAGCCGAAAAATTTCAGTGTACTGATAGAAAATGATATAAATACCCGATTTTTGGCACCTAAAATTGCCATAAATAACGATAAGGTTTATGTTACGGTTAAACCTTTATCGGATAATGATGTTATTTTAGATTATCCTTTAACCCTTACCGTAAAATTAAACGGATATTCGCATATCAGAAAAATCGTTAACCTTGAACCCTATCGAATAACTGATAAAATCAGCGATGATACAATAGATGCATTATTAATGGCATTTTTATCCGGACTGCTGTTTTATATCACTCCTATCGGCCTGATGCTCTTATGTTTGGGGTTAAAAACGGTTAGCACCCAATCGGGCAAAAAAAAATCAGCTTTTTATTTTGTATCATTTATGACAACTATCGTTTTTGGTTTTGCGGTTTTGGTGTTTACATTACAACACAAACAAGATATATACTGGGGTCGACAATACACCGACATATTTTTATTAAATTTAGCCGCATTGGCTACAATGGGGATTATGCTTTCGGTCAAATATAGGCAAAATCTGTTATCGGTGCATAATAAATTAAAAGCAATGATATATGGTTTTTTAACGGTTTTGATGCTTTTTTATTCAAACACTTTGTATCTTGAACAACTCTATAGTCGCATTGATATATCAACAGAGAGTATCTATATTGCCGCTTTTGTGGTTTTAGGTCTTGGCTTGCCTCATATTTGCATTGCTTTAATCAAGCTCAGATACAACAAAAGTTCTTTAAGCAAAAGAGCAAAATTATGGTTAACAAGCATTGTATATTATACTGCCTTGTTTAATTTTGTATACCTTGCGGGAATTTTGTTTTTGCAAATTTCGTTATATTCTTTTGCAAAAGCAGCCGTAATGTTTGGCATTTGCTTTTTGTTGTACAAATATGCTTACAACTTTATTGAGGCAATGTATAAAACCGATTTAAGCAAAAAGAAAAAACAAATTGCCGAATACATTGTTTTGGTTGTGTTTTTGAGTTTGTTTGTTATGGGTGCAAAAATCAGCGCAAATAATGCCGATTTTATAACAACCGACAATTCTGATTTAGCCATATACAATGAAATTGAAGAAAAATTAAAGCAAAACAAAATTGTGATTGTCGGGGTTAATGCCGATTGGAGTTATATTAGTCTTATCAATAAATTGACCACATACAACAGCTACACATTAAAGCGTTTAGAAAAAACATATAATGTGGAATATGTTGATATAAACGCAAACATCATAAACAAACAGATACAACAGATTTTGCAAGAACACAATTCATACTCACTGCCGGTAAACATTTTGTATAGCATCAATTTGAACAAAGGCATAGTTTTGCCCAAAATGGTCAAGAGTACCGAACTTGAACAAATAATTCAAAATTTTAAAATTTAATTTTCGGTTTGTTCGGAAGAAGAAAAAATTTTTAACAGGTCTTTACGATAAATCCAGACATTTATAAGTCCCAAAATCAACGACATTGAGCCGAACAAATATAGGAAATAATACCAATTGAGTTGGCTTTCTTGCATCAAAACGGTTTGTTTTGAAGTTGAGATAAACAAAATTGAAACGGCGGTAATAATAAAAGCCGAAACATAAGCCAAAATCCATACCCTTTTAACTATAACTTCGGGTACCGTAAATGCGGTTAATACATAAATAAAGAATAAGGCAATAAATAAAAAAATTTCCATATTTTTCTCCATTCAAACAAAATATTTTACTTGCCGAATATAAGAACATATTTTGCTTTTTCAAGATTATCTTCCACCTCAAATTCAAATTTACAACCAGACTCTTTTTACTTGCAAAAATAAAAAATAGGGTTTGTATCTTAAACCAATTCTGCCTCATCTTGAAATTGCGCTTTCTATAATTACCTTTTACTAAAATAAAATTTTTTAAGGGAATGTAAGATGTCTGCATTAAACGACACAAAAAAAGATTTAAGCTTGTTAAATGTGGTTTCGCTCGGACTTGGCTCAATTATCGGAGCCGGAATTTTTGCACTTTTGGGACAAGTAATTTTACTTGCCGGTAACCTGACATATTTTGCTTTTATTATTGCCGGCATATGCGCCATATTATCCGGATATTCTTATGCCAAATTAGCCGGAAGATATCCGCAATCGGGCGGACTGACCGACTATTTTCACATTGCGTTTAAAACAAAATTTGTATCCGGCGGTTTATCCCTTGTTTATATGATTGCATCTGCAGTATCAATTGCAATGCTCGCAAAATCTTTTGGAATATATGCAACCGAGTTATTAAAGCTAAATACAAACCATCTTTTTTATATTAACTTATTTGCTGTCGGCATAACCTTAATTTTAGCTTGGCTTAATATGCAAACTGCCGCCGAAGTCGGTTGGGTGGAAACGCTTATCGTAATTGTTAAAATTTCGATTTTGGTAGTAATTATCGGAGCCGCTTTTTATCAACCCGAATTAAAATTTCCCTCAATACAAATGAAATCCGTTTCACATTTTGACTTTTTAAGAAGTATCGGTGTTACATTTTTTGCCTATGCCGGATATGGTGTAATTACCAATGCGGCTGCCAATGTGCACAAACCTAAACGCACCATGGCTCTGGCAATTTATATCACATTGCTGATTGTTATGCTTGTATATCTCAATCTGGCTTATGTGGTCTTAAACTATACACCTGCTTCCGATTTAATTACCGATACCGAAACCGCCATTGCCACCGTAGCTGACAAACTTTTGGGCAAATGGGGATATTACTTTTTATATTTAGCTGCCGGACTTGCTTTTGTTTCCGGCATAAATGCAACATTTTTCAGTATGTTTCGTATATCTCAAGCCTTAGGAAAATTTAATGTGTTGCCCAAAATATACATTATGCCTCTAACCAAAAATGCCACTTGGGGCAATGCTTTTACAACATTTTTAATTGTGCTTTCAATTATGTTTATGGATTTTTCTTCTATAGTAAACCTCTCAAGTGCCGCCTTTTTGCTCAGCTATCTCGGAATTTTTGCCGCTAACTGGCGCTTGAGAAAAGAAACCTCATCATCTGCCGATGTTATCTTGTTTGGCAGCGCATTGATGAGTGTGATATTAATAGGATTTATCGTCAGCCTTATGTAATAAAGGATACATAAACTCTGATTGCAAATTTTTATCAGCTATTTGAAGCGGTTGTTTAATCTGCTTTACCTTATCGGTTAAGTTTTTAATGCGCATTACGGCCTCGTTTTGTGTCAAATCAAACCATGTTCCCTCTTTTGCATTGAGAATTTGTGCCTCTGTTTGCATCGTAATCACATTTTCAACTTTAGGCAAATTGCACATCACCGGAATTAGGCTCATAGAGTTTTGCTCAACTTCTTTTGCTCCGGCAATCGGCTCAAACCCGTTTTGCTTCCACCTGTTTAAGAGCTCTTTTTTGCACACTCCGTAGGCCTTTTCATACCCTTTTTGAGCCGCAAACAACATGGCTTTTTGCATAATCTGTTCTGATACATCGGTCTTGCGATAATCTTTTATCACGCACATTCTTTCCATTTTTACAAAACCGTTAAAATAGCGAATGCGCATTGTCCCTATGGGCTTTTGACCGTCAAGAGCCAAAATATGCGTTGCACCAAAGTCATTGCCGTCAAACTCTTGTTGTTTGGCAATTTTGCACTCATCGACAAACACCAAACGACGAATATCCATCGCTTGCGCAAATTCTTTGTCGGTTGACACGATACTTATGTTAAAATTGCCTGTTATCATAAGAAAATTATACATTGACTAATGCTTATTTAGTATATACTAATTTAATAACAGGGTATATATTTTGGGGAGCTCCTAACCGAGATTTTGAAAAATGTCAATAAAATCAAAAGCCATTTTATTTCGCAATTTGCTATACTTAAACGAAGTAATTAAACATTCGCAAATAAATGCCGCCGCAGAAAAAAACGGAATCAAGGCTTCAAATTTGAGCAAAATTATTAAAGATTTGGAAGATTTTTTACAAAAACAACTTTTTATACGCACCCCAAACGGCTTGATACCGACAACAAAGGCTTTAGAACTTTCACAAATGCTTAACCAAACAGAAACCGTCTTTGATGAAATGATTGAAAAAATTACAATAAACGAAAACAAAAAAAATTTGCAATTATATGTGCCTGATAACATTGAACTTAAAAATTTGCCGTCTTTTAAAGAAAATAAAATTGTTTTTTGTTCGTCACCTGTTGATGCCGATGTAATTGTCAGCTATGAGAAACCGCAAACTCCAAAAAATTTTATTATGGTTGAAAACTGTATCGGCACAGAGTTTAAACAAAAAATTTGGGTATCATCAAAAAATTCAAAACAGGCCTTAAACTTGTCTCGTTTTATAATTTGTCAGATGCATCTTTAATGAACTTGGTTAAGGCCTTAATTTTATCAATATCTTTAACCTCATCTCTGACAACAAGCCAACAATTGTGATTTAACTCCAATTTGATGTTGCTGAGCTCAACCAGATTTTCATTGCTTGAAAAACCGCCTCTTGGCAACAAGCCGATGCCTATTCCGTCCTTTATAAGTTCAAAAAGCATTGAAGAAGAATTTGTGGTTGCCGCAATGTTTTTGGTTCCGATTAAAAAATTATTCCATTTTTTCCATACATCGGCATAGTTCGATTTATTACAGACTCGATGATTTTCTTGCAAATCTTTTAAGTTTTTCGGATATCCGAAAGCTGACAAATATGTTTTTGAAGCAAAAAGAGCAAATTTTAAGTTGTACGATTTTATAACTTTTAATGAGCTGTCGTGCGGTTCATCATAAATAACCGCCATATCAAACTGCTCCGGCTTGGGTTTTTCCATTGAACAAAAAATTTCAATATTTACTTTAGGGTATTTTTCATAAAATTTGTAAAAACAATCTGAAATATAACCGATTCCCAACCCGTCAGTTGTCCAAAGCCTGATTTCTCCGGAAACTCGAAACGCCTTAATATTCAGATTGTGTGTCTTATTTATCATATTTTCCAAATTACAAGCAATTGCATATACTTCATATCCGGCTTCCGTAATTTTAACACCGTTGTGAACTCTTGTGATTAAATTTTCCCCAAGCTCATCTTCCAACTGTCTTATCTGCACCGACAAATTAGATTGTTTCATATTGTTTTTTTCGGCAGCCTTAGATATTGAGCCGTATTTAACAGCCGAACTTAAACATAAAAGTTGCCGAACTCGTAAAATTGCGTCTTTGATACCATATCCCATTTTATATACCAATTATATGAAATTAGTTTCTTCATTTTTATTTTATTAGCATATAAGATGTTATACAGAATAAAAAATATGTTGCAAGAAAAAATACGGGAAAACTAACAATGCAAAAATATGAAAAAGACTTAAAACAAATAAATACTATATTTTATCGTTTAATCAAACTGTTAAAAAAATATCATTTTGAGCACACCGCTTATATCACAAGTTATGCTTATGAAGAACTTTTAAGCGAACTGCTTATCAGGTATAAAAACAAAATCAATTAAAATATTTAAAAAGTAAAATCAGTTCATCAAGCATATAATCAAGCAATTTGTCGTTGGCATATTTAATTTTTTCAATGATAAATTGCTCTTTATCAAGTCTGCTTCGACTTTTTGTTGTATCAACCGATACACCTAACAAATCATCAATGCTGATATTAAAAATTTGAGAGATTTTGTATATCATAACTAAATCCGGTACTACGAGCCCCCGTTCCAAATTTGAAATGGTACGCCAACTGACATCGCATTTATATGCCAGTTCTTCTTGCGTCATAGAAGCGCTTTCACGCAAGGCCTTAATTTTTAAGGCTAAAGATTTTTTTATTTTATCTTTCATCATCTTGCTCCCACAAAATAGTATTTCATAATTTATTTTTATTCTGAAAAACAATGTTATACAAGTAAGGTGGTTTCATAAATAAGATGCTACAAACACTTAAGTGTTACTTGATTTTAAAAATATCAATTATACTTTAGTTTTTTTCATCAGCCAAAAAGTGATAGATTTTTTTTCAAAATCTGATAATATACGATAAATTTAAGCTTAAAGGACAAAAAAATGATATACAAAACCCGAAAAGACCTGATAAAAGCCTTAAAAGATGCGCCCAAAGGCGAAAAAAGAGCTCAAATATTGAGCATTGAGCAAAATCGCAACTTAATTAAGAACAGCGGAGCAAATGTAACCTTATATTCGGGAGATGTTCTTGATAATAACAACCCGATACAAGATCTTGATAATATTCATATCGGAGTTATACAAAGACTAAACGCAAAAACGGGATATCCTGACGGAATCGGTGCATTAGGCGGTCTGTCAGAAAGAACTGATGAAGATGAGTTTAACCATATGGACATACATCAAAAGCAACAACTGCTAGGTCAAAAAGATGATATTATAGTTCAAAACGGAAAAGTTGTTTTGACCAATGATATCAACATAATTCGGATCAATAATGTCATGCGGGAAACTAAAGAAGAACTCGGAAACTTAGGTATATATAATTTTAATCTTGATAAAAATCAGATACATTTAATACAAATGGAAGACATAAGAGATGACAATTTTGCTATCAATATATGGGACAATAAGGGCGATGTATGGTGCATTACACCATATTGCCACATATTAAAAACCACCGAACAGACACTTGATATTTTGGCAAATCGCTCTGCCGATATACACAAACACGAACAAAATTCCGAAGCCGCCGAATATAAAAAAATTAAACTGACACAAGCCTTAAAAAGCTTTGGCAATTGTAGCGGAAATAACAAATTGGAAGACGGAAGAAATGCTAACACCGATTATCGTTATCCGCACGAATGGCTTGCAACTTGGGCTCTTGCTTCCGATTTGTTACACAATGATGAAAATAAATTAACATTGTTGTACAAACAAATCCAACTTCAAACACCATGGAAAATAAGTTTTAAAAATGCCGCGCAAAAAATGGGAAAAGATTTGGATTTTGTCGCCAAAACCTTGAATATTAGTTTACAAGCAGTAGAAAATATGGAAAATTTGCCTGCCGGAACAGTTTTGATAAATTCACATAATCGGTCTATTTAAAGTTTGAAAAATCGTCTTATATTTTGCCCTGTAAAAGAGGAAAAATATGAGAACAAGAAAACAAACACCATTAAAAAAATTTTTGCACAAACTGTGGCTGTTTTTAATCAGCAATGTCGGGGCTTTTATTATCGGCTTTTCGGAATTGTTTTTCGGTGTATATCAATTTTATATTGACAGACCCATAATCAAATATGACACCTCGTCAAGAAATTTTATATCTTCACAAAACAAAAACAATTTTAAGGTCACCGTTAACAACACCGAATACAAAGACCTGTATCAAACCAATGTAATTTTAAAAAATACCGGACAAGAGCCTCTTGCCGGCAGTGATGTTTCCAGAATAGGCCATAATCCTATCAGAATCATTATACCCGAAAGTGCGCAAATGGTGCATTATACCGTTGACAACACCCTAACCTCTCAATCGGTAAGTACTAACTTAACGGAATATAAAAACTCTTTAGTAATCGGTTTTGATTTTTTAAATCCGCAAGACCAAATCGGAGTAAGCATTTTGCACCAAAATCCGAACGATAATTTTGTAGTCAAAGGAAGTGCCTTAGGTGTTAAACAGGTAAAACATGTCATAACCGACAAACAAATGCTCTACATTGCGCTTATTTTAATGATTGGCATATATGTTTTAACTATCATCTTAACTTTTTTTGATAAAAAAGGATACCTGTAAAAATAAAAATGCAAAAAAACAGTTATCGGTCCATAATAAACAAAAATGTCAAAAAAAATGTAATTTGTCTTGACTTTTAGCTTGTGTGCGGGTATGTTAAAGACAGTCAAAATAAAATTATGTCAAACCTATTAATTTTTCTATTATGAATAATCCAACAATTTCTATCAATTTGGCAAACAGTTTGCCGAATTGGGATTTGTCTGTGGCTTTTTATGCCGGTATAGACGATCCGCAGATTGCAGCTGATTTGAAGTCATTTGAAAAGCTGGCAAGAGAGGTGTCACTTTATCGTGGTACAATCGTTGAGATGCAACCTTACGAACTTAGCATTTTGCTCAGAAAGTATGAAACCATCATCGAGATCAGTCGCAAACTTTCATATTTTGCGTTTTTGTATTCGGACACGCACAAGACCGAGGAGAGTGTATCGCAGTTTAAGTCAAAGGTAAACGAAGATGTCTCTCGGGTTTTTGACGCATTAGGTTTCATTCACTATGAGCTCAACGAACTGCCGGATATCAAGAAACTTGAGTTCTTGAATCATCCTAAGCTTCAGCGCTGGATTTCGTGGTTGCAGTCGTTGTTTGTCGGCTATTGGGCGCTTTCCGAAGGTGCATCGTTTATCATCAACAAAAAGTCTTTGGTGTCATCATCATGGGACAGGTTGTATGGCGAAACATGTGCCGGCATGAAGTTCAAGTTCAAGAAGAAGACACTCAACGAGGCGGAAATCCGCTCGAAGTTGCATTCAAAGTCAGCTGAAGACAGGCATCAGGCGCTTGTAGAGATGAATCGTGTGTACAAAGAGAATGCTCGTGTTCTGACCATGTGTTACAACATGATATTAAAGGACAAGGGCATCGATGACGAATTGTACGGACACGATGAGCCGGTAACCGAGAGCTTGCATCACAACCATATATCCAAGGAAGACTTGCTTGCTATGGTTAACGAGGTGGTAGATTCGTATGTGCCTGTTTCGCAGCGTTTCTACAAGCTGATGGCTAAACTGATGAAGGTTGATACACTCAAGTATGAGGACCGCAACTTTAACCCGATTGAAGTCGAAAGCAAAAAGGTGACTTGGCCGGAGTGTGTTAAGCAGGTTCTTGAGGCTTATGCCAATTTCTCACCTGAATATGCAATGTATGCGGCACAGATTATCAATGCCGGCATCATTGATGTACCGACCTATAAGGGAAAGACCAGCGGAGCATATTGTATCAGAGGCGAATGGCCTTACATTTTGCTCAACTTTACAGGTGACTCGGGTGATGTGAATACTTTTGCTCATGAGCTTGGACATGGTGTGCATCATCTGTTGTCGGCACAGGTCGGAGTGTTGAACGACACAACGCCTACGGGCTTAGCAGAGGTTGCTTCCGAATTTGCGGAAAATTTGCTGTTTAAGCAGCAGTTGGCAAAGGCTACAAACAATCGTGAAAAATTGGCTCTGCTGATTTCTCATGTACAGGACATGGTAAACTCAATCCACAGACAGATTTCGTTCTATAAGTTTGAGGAAAGAACTCATCGAGAGCGTAAGAAAGGTGAACTTTCCACTGCCAGATTGAATCAGATTTGGCGTGAGGAAACATCTCGTTGCTTAGGCTTCGATGTTGGTGAAGATGCCGACCATATGTGGATGGGAATATCGCATATTTTCGGTCTGCCATACTATGTCTATTCATACGCTTTTGCGGGGTTGGTTGTGAACAATCTCATTAAAGCCTATGAAAAGTGGGAAGAAAACAGCGAGTTTGAGCTCAAAGAGAGTTTTGCCGACCTGTACATTGATATGTTATCAAATACAGGTATTGAAGACTTCAAGAGCTTGCTTGAGCCGTTTGGAATTGATGCAAACAGTCCGGATTTTTGGGCTAACGGTCTTTCGGTTATCACCGATTATATCGATGAAATCGAAAAGTTGGCCAAAGAAGAAGGCTTACTCTAAACAAAAGGCGGGATTTTTCCCGCTTTTTTGTATTTTTAAACCCCGCTGACAACTATATCAACGAGGTTTTTCTTATTCTTCATCTTCAATGTCGGGCTTTGCCAAATCTTGAGCAACTTTCGGATTGCGTAAGAGTTTTTCAATTCGGTCCACTTCGGAGAATGTATCATCAACTCTAAAATTGATATCCGGTGTGTACCTCAATTGGAGTTTTGCTCCGATTTGCTTTTTGAATACCCAAGCCTCCTCATTGAGCATTTCGAGTACCAAGCCTAAATTTTTGCCGTTTAAGGTCATAATGTAAGCAGTGGCATACTTCAAATCGGGAGATACCCGAACTTCGGTTACGGTGATTAAAGCATCTCTTATTTCCTTGCTCCTTAAATCACCTCGTTCAAGAACAAAAGTAATAATTTTTTTAATTTCTTGACCGACACGAAGCTGTCTTTGTGATGGTTCTTTTATCGCCATATTGGTTTCTCCTTACAACTTAGCCGCAATGGTTTCAAGTTCATAGCATTCAATAAAGTCACCAACCTGAATATCATTGTAGTTTTCAAAACTCATACCGCATTCATAACCTTCACGAACTTCTTTAACATCTTCTTTGAAGCGTTTAAGTTGAGCAAGTGAACCGTCATGAATTACCACACTGTCACGAAGTAAGCGAACTTTGGCACCTCGTTTAACAATACCTTCGGTCACCATACATCCGCCGACCTTACCGACACCGGTGATGTTAAATACATTGCGGATTTCGGCATATCCCAACAGTTTTTCTCTGATTTCAGGTGATAATAAGCCCTCTAAACCTTTCTTGACATCATCAGCTACATCATAAATGATGGAGTAGTATCTGATATCAATACCGTCACGACGAGCCATATCACGAGCTTGCGGAATGGCACGAACATTAAAGCCTATGATAAACGCATTGGAAGCTTTAGCCAATGTTACATCAGATTCCGAAATCGGTCCGACTGCAGAGTGCAACACTTGAACGGAAACTTCATCATTTGAAAACTTGTTGATTGTACCCTCAATGGCCTCAATTGAGCCTTGAACATCGGCTTTGATAATGACGGCCAAGTGTTTTGCCTCGCCTGATTTAATTTTATCAAGCATTTGTTCCATAGCTGATTTTGCACTTTTAACAAGTTTTGCATCTCTTTCTTTTCGGATACGATAATTGGTCACTTCTTTGGCTTGTGCCTCATCTTTTACGGCAATGAAATTATCACCTGCCGACGGAGTACCCTGCAGGCCCAAAACTTCAACCGGAGTTGCCGGACCTGCTTCATGAAGTTTTTTACCGTGTTCATTAAACATAGCTCTGACATGACCCCATTCTTTACCGGCAATAAACACTTCGCCAACTCTTAATGTGCCGGCTTGAACCAAAATTGTGGCAACACTTCCCCTGCCCTTTTCCATTTTGGCTTCAATAACCGTTCCTTCGGCTTTGCGATTCGGATTTGCTTTTAAGTCCAAAATTTCGGCTTGCAACAAAATTGCTTCCAACAATCCGTCAATATTGATGCGCTTTTTAGCTGAAACCTCGGCGCACAAACACTCACCACCCATTTCTTCAACGGCGATACCGTGTTGTAAAAGCTCGGTTTTTACACGCATCGGATCGGCAGCCGGTAAGTCAATCTTATTAATGGCAACCACAATCGGAACTTCGGCAGCTTGTGCGTGACGAATTGCTTCTACCGTTTGCGGCATAATGCCGTCATTGGCAGCCACAACCAAAACCACAATGTCTGTAACCTTTGCACCACGAGCACGCATCTCAGAAAATGCTTCGTGTCCGGGAGTGTCAATAAATGTAATTTTTTGGCCGCCTTCAACCTCAATTTGATAAGCACCGATGTGCTGTGTAATACCGCCGGCCTCTTTAGCCACAACATTTGTTGCACGCAAAGCATCTAATAATGAGGTTTTACCATGGTCAACATGGCCCATAACGGTTACAACAGGAGCTCTTGGCATTAAATCATCGGCATTATCTTCGGGAGCGGCCAAACCTTCTTCCACATCGCTGTCAGCCACACGCTTAAACTTATGCCCCATTTCTTCAACCACAATTTGCGCCGTATCGGCATCAATCGGCTGATTGATGGTCGCCATAACGCCTAAAGCCATAAGTTTTTTAATTACTTCTGCGCTTTTTTCTGCCATACGGTTTGCAAGCTCTTGCACCGTAATCACCTCAGGAATGATAACTTCTTTGATGATTTTTTCTTGCGGTGCGACTTGTACAACCGGTTTAGGCTGTTTTTTCTTAAATCTGCGTCGAGGAGCACCATATCCGTAATCATCATCGTCATCATCATTGTTCATATACGAATTTAAGCTTACTTTATTATTGCGACGAGGCGATTCAAAACTGCGTTTCTGAATTTTTTTGCGCTCTTGCTCAAAAGTTTCAGCCTTGCTTAAATTTTTAGAAGACACATTTTGTGACTTTTTATCTTGTTTGTAGTCATCCTCGTCATCATCGTCATAATCACGAGATTTTTTATTACGATTATAACTTTTGTCTTCTTCAGCTTGTTTTTGTGTATTCTGAAACTGAGCCTTAGCTTCTTCTTTAGCTTTTTGTTTTTCTTGTTTTTTATGCTCAATTTCTTTTAAGCGAGCTTGTTCTTGTTCAAGTCGTTCTTTTTCTTCTTGCTCTTTTAAGCGCTTAGCTTCTAATTCTTCGCGTTCTTTTAAGCGGGCGGCGTCTTTTTCTTCTTGTTCTTTTTGACGCTTTGCCTGATGCTCTTTAGCTTCGGCAATTAGGCGAATTTTTTGAGCAGTTGCCTCATCAATTTCAACTTTTGGTGTTTTAATTTCTCCACCGGTTGGAATTGTGCGTTTTTTACGAACTTCAACCTGAACCATTTTTTTACCGTCGTTGGCACCGGACTTAACCGATGCTTTAAGCGTTAATGTTGACTTTGCGGATAATGTTAATTTACCTTTTGCATTATCATCTGTCATATGTTTTTATCTCCAATTTTACTAATCAAGAAAAGTTTGATATCTTTTCACATTTTTATAAACCATGCCAGCAATGTCGCTTTTTAAAACCGCAACATGTACCGTATTTACCTTATCAAGTGCCAAATCCAAGTCTTGAATGTTATAAACTTTTATAACCTCCAAATTTTTGGCAATAGCACAGATTTTTTCAGTTCCGTCCTGACCGGCATCTTGTGCCTCAATCAGAAAAGCCACTTTATTTTTCAATATTTTTTCTTTTACTTTTTCAAAACCGGTAACAAGTGCTCCCGCCTTGCGTGCCAGATTTACAGAATCTAAACCTCTCTTATACAAAAGTTGTTCCACCAAACTTAAAAAATTGTCCTCAATTTTTAAATGTTGGCGAATCGATTTAATAAACAAATTTTTATCCAATGCGGTTTGTAATGCTTTTTTGGAAACAGAGACATACAGTCCGCGGCCTTCAAGCTTTTTGTTAAAATCAGGCACCAAACGGCTGTCAGGTGTTTTAACAAACCTTAAAAGTTCTTCTTTAGACTTTATCTGCCCTGTGGCAATACACTTTCTGTTTGTCTCTTTTTCCATTGCACTATCTCTTATTGTTCATCGGCAAACCAGTGTTCACGAGCTGCCATAATGATACGATTTGCCTCAACCTGAGTAACTGAATTTTCACCCAAAATTTCAATTAACTCATCGGCAGCCAAATCAGCCAGGTCATCTAAAGTTTTAATTTCGTTTTCAGCCAATTTGATAATCATATCTTGGTCTAAACCGTCAATGGTCTTTAAGCCTTCGTCAATGCCTAAATCTTTGCTCTTTTGTGCAAATTCTTGGTTGCGCTTTTCAACAAATTCTTTGGCTCTGCGTTGTAACTCGGTAGCTACATCTTCATCAAAGCCCTCAATTTCGGCTAATTCGCTGAGTTCAACAAACGCAACTTCATCAATGGTTGAAAAACCCTCGGCAATCAACAAATGAGCAATCATATCATCAACATCTAATGCTTCCATAAAGCGCTCTGAACGAACTTTGTTTTCGTTTGCTCTGCGTTCTTGCTCTTGGTCTTCGGTTAAAACATCAATGTCAGCACCTAAAAGTTGTGAGGCAAGTTTAACATTTTGACCGCGTCTGCCGATGGCAATTGAAAACTGCTCTTGCGGAACAACAGCTTCCATGCGAGAATTTTCTTCATCAATTACAACTTTTGTAACTTCGGCCGGAGCAAGTGCGGCTACTAAATATTGCGCTTTATCTTCAGAATATGGAACAATATCAATTTTTTCGCCTTGAAGTTCGGTTACGACAGCTTGTACCCTGATACCTCTTAAACCGACGCAAGCACCAACCGGATCAACGGTTACATCATTTGCCTTAACCGCAATTTTTGCTTTTGAACCGGGGTCTCTGGCAACGCCCATAATTTGAACTATGCCATCGTAAATTTCCGGCACTTCCGAAGTGAAAAGTTTTGCCATAAATTCAGGACAGGTACGAGATAAGAAAATTTGCGGACCTCTGTTTTCACGACGAACATCTAAAACATATGCACGAACCCTGTCACCGTTTTTGAATTTTTCTCTCGGAATAATTTCATCACGACGCAAAACGGCTTCAGTTTTACCAATATCCAAAACTACATTGCCGAACTCTAAGCGCTTAACCGTACCGTTAACAATGGTACCGATTTTTTCTTTATATTCTTCATATTGACGATTGCGTTCGGCATCACGAACCTTTTGAACAATCACTTGTTTTGCGGTTTGTGCCGCAATACGACCAAAATCTATCGGAGGTAACGGGTCAATGATAAATTCACCGATTTCGATGTTTTTATCATAACCTTTTGCATCAGACAAACGAAGTTGAGCAGCCTCGTTTTCAATGATGGCATCATCAGCTACAACTTCACGATAGCGAGACAACGAAATTGCACCGGTTTTACGGTCGATATTTGCTCTGATATCGTGTTCAAAACCATATCTTGAGCGACCTGCTTTTTGAATTGCTATTTCCATAGCAACAAACACATCTTCTTTATCAATATTTTTTTCTCTTGCAACCGTATCTGCTACCAATACAATTTCCGGTCTGGGCATATTTTCAATATTTTCCATTTTATTCCTCATTTAATTTAAAAATTAAAGTTCAACAGTTTCGTGTTCGGCCTGATATTTTTCCCAAAGCTCATCGGTTATCACAATTTTTGCTTTGGAAATGTTATCAAAGGCAACAACATATTCTTTACCGTCCATATCAATGCGGACATTATTATTTGTATCAAGGCCCAAATTTAAGCCCTTAATTCTCTTGCGTTTCTCAACTTCGGTTAATGTCTCAACTTTTATGACATAATCTTTGAAACGATTAAAATGTTCCGGTTTGGTAAGCGGTCTGTCAAGCCCCGGAGAACTTACCTCTAAAGAATATTTATCTTTTATCGGGTCGTTCTCGTCCAAAACGGCCGAAATTGCACGACTGACCTTAGCACAGTCTTCCACATTTATCTCACGACTGTAATCTTTAACATCAATCATCACCTGTAAAGTCGGATTAACCTGACCGATTGTCAAGATTCTGATGGTTTCATATCCTAAAGATTCAACCACCGGCTCAAGCATATCTTGTAAATTGTGTTTTTGCATTTTTCCCTTCTTTTTTGTAAAAAAGAAGCGGGGTTGTTACCCCACTTCCAAATTATATTTTATGAAAGATGTCAAACATATATCACACTAAAACAAAAAATCAAGCATTTTTTTAATATGTTAACATTTTTGTTCCGCTTTTACAAAATCCGTCATAATGTTGCGAATATATTTTTATCTTATTACACCATTTTTGATTTAAATCACTTTTAAGACTCTTTTTACTTGCAAAAAAAAAAACGGTTTA
>SUUV01000030.1 GCA_015062345.1 Alphaproteobacteria bacterium
AAAAAAAAAAAACGGTTTATGATGTGACCTGAGAGGCTGATTTTTAGCTTTTCAAGTACATTTAAACTTAATTTTTGTAAAGGAATTTTAAAAATGAGAAAATATTTTCTTACTTGTGCTATTGCCCTTTTGGCTACCGGCAATGTAAATGCTACTACCGGTGAGGGACAACTGCAAATATCAGCAACAATATCCAGAACTAATACTGTAAGTTGTGACCCATTAAATTTTGGTACAATTTATATCAAAAATGGTGAATATGGTACGGTTACAGTAACCGGTCCTGATATGTACACAGCATCTGATTCTGTTATAAAAGTTGTCGGCGCAACTCATGGTAGTTGCTCAGCATTTAACACTGACCTACCAATAGAAAATATTATGATTGCAGGTGATAACGGGAACATTGTCACTTTCAAAGATGCAAGCGGAAATGCTGTAGCTGATGCAGCACTTACCTTCTTACCTACACCACCAGCTGTAGAAGTTACGGGAGAATTAAATATTTATGACACTACACCTAGCGGAGCATACCAAACTACCGCAACAATATTAATCGTACAGTAGTTGTTTCATATTAAATAAATCTAATTAATATTTACCGCCTCATATCTTTCAGAAAGAGGCGGTATTTTTTTCATTACAAACAATTTTTAAGCGCTTTTACTTTCGGTTGAACGCACCAAAATCGGTTCTCCAACACCGTTTACTGCCTTATCGGTGATAACAACTTCGGTAACATCTTTTGTATCCGGAATTTGATACATCAAATCTAAAAGCAAGCCTTCCATAATTGCTCTCAAACCACGAGCTCCGGTTTTGCGTTCAATCGCTTTTTTCGCAATGGCTCTTAATGCCTCATCATTTATGGTAAGTTTTACATCTTCCATATCAAACAAGGTGGTATATTGTTTCAAAAGTGCGTTTTTAGGCTCGGTTAAAACCTTAATTAATGCATCTTCGTCCAAATCATTTAATGTGGCAATGATAGGAAGTCTGCCGATAAACTCCGGAATTAAGCCGAATTTTAATAAATCTTCGGGCTGAACATCTTTTAAAATTTCGCCGATTCCCCTATCTTCTTTTGAGGCTACTTTAGCGCCAAAACCGATAGATGTATCTTTTCCTCTCGAGCTGACAATTTTTTCCAGACCGGCAAAAGCACCACCGCATATAAACAAAATGTTTGATGTATCAACATGCAAAAATTCTTGCTGGGGGTGTTTTCTGCCACCTTGCGGCGGAACATTGGCAACGGTGCCTTCAATAATTTTCAACAAGGCTTGTTGAACACCCTCGCCCGAAACATCTCGTGTAATTGATGGTCCGTCGGTTTTGCGAGTGATTTTATCAATTTCATCAATGTAAACAATTCCTCGCTCGGCTTTTTCGATGTCATAATTTGCCGCTTGTACCAATTTTAAGATAATATTTTCAACATCTTCACCGACATATCCTGCCTCGGTTAAAGTTGTGGCATCGGCAATGGCAAACGGCACATCTAAAATTTTTGCCAAAGTTTGCGCAAGCAAAGTTTTGCCCGAACCGGTTGAACCGATTAAGATGACATTAGATTTTGAGACATCAACATCTTTGTTGTCTTTTTTGCAGTTCAATCGTTTATAGTGATTATAAACCGAAACGGATAGAACTTTTTTAGCTAAATCTTGCCCGATAACATATTGGTCAAGAAACTCTTTAATTTTTGAAGGTGTCGGCAGATTTTCCGAAAAACTTCCGGTTTCGGATTGTTTTTCGTTGTGAAGTTCTTCCGAAACAATATTGATACAAACCTCAATACATTCATCACAAATATACACACCTCGGCCGGCAACAAGTTTTTTTACTTCATTTTGACTTTTGCCGCAAAAAGAACAATGCAAAACTTCATCTTTAGTATCACTCATAAAAAGCTCCTATTTCACAATTTCTAACCTGTTGGTGACAATTTCATCTATAAGGCCAAATTCTTTAGCTTCAACCGGTGTCATAAAATTATCTCTATCCATGGCTTTTTCAATGACCGACAATTTTTGCCCCGTATTTTGCGCATATATTGTATTTAAGCGCTTTCTTAAATCTAAAATAAGTTTTGCCTGAATTTCAATGTCGGCTGCCTGACCTTTGGCACCGCCCGAAGGTTGATGAATCATAATTTGTGAGTTTGGCAAAGAAAATCTTTTACCCTTTGCCCCGCCGGCAAGCAAAAACGAACCCATTGAACAAGCCTGACCGATACAAAGTGTGGAAACATCGCAAGAAATATACTGCATGGTGTCATACATGGCAAGTCCTGAAGTAACCACACCGCCCGGAGAATTGATGTATAAATAAATGTCTTTTTTCGGGTCTTCCGATTCTAAAAACAGCAGCTGCGCACAAACCAGAGCCGAAACTTCATCATTAACTTCACCGGTTAAAAATATAATTCTTTCTTTTAACAGTCTTGAAAAAATATCAAAAGAGCGCTCACCTCGTGATGTTTGTTCAACAACCATCGGCACCAGATTTGAGTTAAACACATCAATTATGTTCTTATTCATCACTTTTTCCTTAAAAAATTACAAAATATTAATGATTATAGTTTACATTTAATCAATAAATGGTAAACAAAAAAGTGTTTAAAGCTTAAAAAATCTTAATTTTAGTTATTTACAGTAAAATAAAATTTTGTTAAGCTCTAGCAAAGTATTTTAAGGAGACAACCTTATGTTTGGGCCTAAAACCCTCGATAAATTGCCACCGACGGCACCGGAAGTATACAGAAACAAACTCCGCTTGGAAGAATTAAGCGAGTTTGATCCTTTTGCCATGACTGATTTAGGCGGTTTACAAGTTTTGCAAAATCCGGATTTTGAAGATTTTTACAAAGTTTTAAAATCATTGCGTATCACTGATGATAACGGAGTGTATCTTCCCAGACAAACCCAAGATTTATATTTTGACTTGGTAAAAATATCCAAGCAAGAAACTTTTTTGGAGCTCTTGTATAATTTTGCCGTTCCGGATAAAGACTTATACATTGACACCTTAAAAGAAAAACTGATGATAAATATGGTAAATTTGGTAATTGAGCCCGAACTTCCGACCGACAGAGCCTTAAGCGCCCCTGAGGTTTTTCAGGTTAAAGACACCTTTAACAATATGCTGGCATCTGCTCAAATGTAACTAAAAGATATATCTGATTTTTTGTTATCCCCGTTATCCACAGGGATAATTTTTTTAAAGCTGATTTTAAATTAAAAATATATCAAAACATATGATAAATAAAACACCTATATTTTACGGACTTAAAATGGAAAATATCGACACTTCAAACTTACCTAAAAATATCGAAGCCGAACAGGCTCTTATCGGCGCAATTCTTTCAAACAACAAAGCTTTTGAAAAAGTTTCCGAGTTTTTAAAACCTCAACATTTTGCCGATTCCGTTCATGCAAAAATTTTTGAAATAATGTCAAAGCTGATTTTAAGGGGACATACGGCCGATGTCATCACCTTAAAAAACTATTTTGAACAAGAAGGAATTCTATCAGATGTCGGCGGTGCAAATTATCTTATAAAACTTGCCGACAGCGCCTCGGTTATGACCAATGTGGAATATTATGCTCAGTTTGTTTATGATAAATATTTGCGTCGTGAACTTATCAATACCGGTTCGGAAATTATTAATAATGCATTTAAAGAAAGTGCCGACTTATCCGCAACCGAGCAAATTGAGGCGGCTGAACAACAGCTTTTTAATCTGTCCGATCAAGGTGAAACTCAAGGCGGATTTGTTGATTTTTCAACAGCCTTAACATCATCACTTGGATACATTGAACAAGCATTTCAAAAAGAAGGAAAAATATCCGGACTTCCGACCGGACTTGAAAAACTTGACTATAAAACCGGCGGACTTAATAATTCTGACCTGATTATCATTGCCGGTCGTCCGGCTATGGGAAAAACCGCTCTGGCAACAAATATGGCCTACAATGTAGCCGAATATATGAGCCGTGCTAAAAATATGGATTCGCACGATAAAGGTGTCGCCTTCTTTTCACTTGAGATGTCGGCCGACCAATTGGCCTCTCGTATCTTATCAACCGTTACACAAACAGCAGGTAACAAAATGCGTACCGGAGAGCTTGATAATGCCGAATTTACTCGCATTGCCGCTGCCGTTAGAGAACTTGAAACCATACCGCTATATATTGATGATACACCGGGTGTAACCATAAATGCGATTCGCACTCGTGCAAGACGCTTAAAAAGAACTAAAGGTTTGGGCTTAATTGTCATAGACTACATTCAACTTATTACCGGCAGTTCAAACAAAAAAAATGAAGGCAATCGTGTACAAGAGTTATCCGAGATTTCACGAGGCTTAAAAATTATGGCCAAAGAACTCAAAGTTCCCGTAATTGCCCTTTCGCAATTAAATCGTGGTGTTGAACAAAGAGATGACAAGCGCCCCTTAATGTCCGACTTAAGAGAATCCGGCTCTATCGAGCAAGATGCCGACATTGTAATGTTTGTTTACAGGGAAAACTATTATCTTAAAAACGAGGAGCCCAAGCAAAAGGCTAACGAGACACCGGATAAGTTCCAACAACGCATTGAAGAATGGAAAAAAAGAGACAGAGAAACCGCCAATTTGGCCGAAGTTATTATCGGAAAACAGCGTCACGGTCCGACCGGTACGGTAAAACTTTTCTGGAATGGTGATTATGCCCAATTCGGCAATCTGGCAAATGAAGAAAATTTACCTGAGAAGATAGGATAACAACATGAAAAAGCTTGAAGATTACACTCAGGAAGAATGGGAAAACATTTGCACAAATTGCGGTAAATGTTGTTTAATAAAGTTGCAAGATGAAGATACTCAGGAAATTTATTATACCAATGTTGTTTGCAAATATTTCAATCAGGAAACTTGTAAATGCACCGTATATCAAAATCGGTGCGAACTTGTGCCCGAATGTTTAAAACTGACCAAAGAAAATGTAAATCAAATTCAGTGGATGCCAAAAACTTGCGCATATCGCAAATTGTTTGAAAACACTCCCGATATCAAGACAAAATCCGTTAAAGGAAGATGCATATCCGAAACCTTGATAAATCCGGAAAATATTGAAGATTATATTGTTGATTGGGAAGACTTATGAGCAAAAAAGAGCTAAATTTGGAGAATGAATATTCTCCGCAAGATCGATACGATGATTTAAGCGATGTCGAGCCCTATTTTTGGAAAACCAAAAAGCTTGAAGATATGAACAAAACCGAATGGGAACTTTTGTGTGACGGTTGCGGTAAGTGTTGTTTAAATAAATTGGAAATTAAAGGAAAAGTCAAATTTACCAATACGCATTGCCGATTCTTAAACTGTAAAAATTGCTTGTGCAAAATTTATTATCACCGATTCGAAGTTGTACCCGATTGTCGAGATATTGACTTAAAAGCCGTAAGAGAAAAACCGAGATGGTTGCCTAAAACCTGTGCTTATTGGCTTTTGGATAACGGATATGATTTGCCCGATTGGCACCCGTTAATAACAGGTAAGGCTTCAAGTGTCCACGAACAAGGATATTCACTTGTCGGCAGAGAACTTGTAAATGAATCTGAGGTTGACGATTATGAAAATTACATTGTTGACTGGGAAGACCTTTAATTTAGAAACCGCTTTTGATTTTAACTTAAAAGTGTTAAGCTCTTTTAAGTATAAAAAACTCACTTTGCGTATAGATGCAAAAAATGCCAAGGCAGTTTTGACCATGCCTAAATTATGCTCTCAAAAAAGAGCTTATGAATTTGTTTTATCAAAGCAAGATTGGGTTATTGAGCATCTTTCAAAAATACCGCAAGTTAAAGATTTTCAAGACGGTGAAGTTTTCAGTTTGTTTGGAAAAGAAGTGACAATTTGCCATCTTATCAATTCCACCAGAGCTGTTTATCGAGAAAACGATACCCTTTATGTCGGCGGAGAAATTGAATTTTTACATCGCCGGATAAAAGATTATATTAAAAGAGAGGCCAAAAAAGAGTTTTTCAAAATCTCGCAAGAATTGGCAAAAAAACTTGATTGCAAAGTGGAAAATGTGACAATTAAAGATACAAAATCTCGTTGGGGAAGTTGCTCAAGCCTAAACAACATAAATTATAATTGGCGAATTGCCTTGGCGCCTGATTGTGTCATACAATATTTAATGGCACATGAAGTGGCACATTTAAAACATAAAGACCACTCATATGCTTTTTGGCGGTGCGTAAAAGAACTGTATGTCGGCGCCTCAATGGGAAAAAATTGGCTAAAAGCCAACGGCAACAAACTTTTTTTGTATCGCTAACCTTAAATTAATTTTTTTGAGAGTATGAGTATAACAGATAATATATTTTGTAGGTAACTTAATGAGAAAATTGTTTTTTTTAATCCTGTTTAGTGCTTTGTCTTTGGCGGTTTTGGCTTCTTGGTTTGATAATACGGTAAAATTGCCATTACCGATAAAGGAAAAATTTGTCATTGAAATGCCGCAGGGCGCAAATGCAAATACCCTTGCCAAACAGCTTTTGGAAAAACAGCTGATTGCTCATGAATTGGTGGTAAAACTGGCAATCAGAATATACGGATATGATAAAAAACTCAAAGCCGGAGAATTTTTGATTGAACCTGATATGTCGCTTATTGATATCTTAAACAAGATATCGTCAAATAAAGTTATTTTACACAAAATTACCATTCCCGAAGGCTTAACTTCGCATCAAATTGTTGAACTTATAAACAACAATTCGTATTTAAGCGGAAATATAGATTTTGAAGTTGCCGAAGGTTCGATTTTGCCCGAAACATACACTTTTTCAAAAGGAACATCAAAACAAGACATCATTAAGCAAGCTCAAAAAGCTTTACAAAAAAGCTTAAACGAAATTTGGAAAACACGAGCCGAAAATCTGCCGATAAATTCGGCTGAGGAGCTTTTGGTTTTGGCTTCAATCATTGAAAAAGAAACCGGAGTTAATTCTGAAAGAGCAAAAGTTGCTTCTGTTTTTGTAAATCGGTTAAATAAAAATATGCTTTTGCAAACCGATCCGACAGTGATATATGCAATAACCATGGGGAAAAAAGAACTCGGCCGTTCGCTTAAAAGAGCCGATTTGCAAATCGATAGCCCGTATAATACATATAAATATGCAGGCTTACCGCCCAAACCGATTTGTAATGCAGGTATTAAAGCCCTAAAAGCTGCGGCAAATCCGGATAATACGGCATATTTTTATTTTGTTGCCGATGGCGATGGCGGACATAATTTTTCAAAAACCTTGACCGAGCATAATCAAAACATTCAAAAGTGGCTTAAAAAAATCAGAAACAAAAAATAAAAACACCACTTTGTAACTTGAGTTTAATATGTATGAAATAGTTGATTTTATATTTAATAGGTATATTATACCTTGAGTTAATAAAAATCAGAGAGAAACAATAATGACAGAATATGTAGCAAGTGTAGATGATTATGATAATGTTTTAGAGATTGTTACACGCACAGAAGCCAGCAAAAACAACTGTAATGTGAGAATTGCAGCCGTTTTAGTTTTCAATGAAAATAATGAGATTTTACTACAAAAAGTTTCTGCCAAGAAGAAAAAAGATGCAGGCAAATGGAGTTATTCAGCGGCCGGACATGTTGATGCCGGCGAAGACTATCCTACAGCCGCACTACGAGAACTAAAGGAAGAGTTAGGAATTGATGGTGAAATAGAAGAATATATTGGACTATCTAGGACTGTAGATCCTATAACAAAACAAAAAAAATCATTTCACAGAGCTTATAAAGTAGTTCATAACGGACCATTTGTTTTTGATGAAGATGAAGCAGATGAAATACAATTTTTCACTATAGAAAAAATAACCCAAATGATTAGATCTGATCCGAATCAATTTAAAGCTAACTTAATAGAAATATTATCTATTCTGGGTATAGCATGATTGAATATGTTGATATAATTGACAACACTGGAAAAATTATAGGTACAATGTCAAAAGAGGAAGCCTATAAAAATAATTGCGCTTTACAGGTTTCAGGTGTATTGGTCTTTCGCAGTTCAGGATTGTTAATATTACAAAGAAGATGTAAAAACAAAAAATACCCTCTTTGTTATGATTATTCAGCAGCAGGACATGTTCTTTCCGGAGAGACATTTATTAAAGCAGCCCAACGAGAATTAAAAGAAGAATTAAATATTTCTGATACTAAACTAATAAATATAGGTTCAATATGTGCTTATAACATAAATAATCCACAAAAATTAAGAAAATTACACCAAGTTTTTTACACAATAAATGATGGCCCAATTAAAATATACAAACAAGAATTAGATGGATTTGATGAATTTACAGAGCAACAATTAGACAAATTAATTAATGAGCACCCTGAACAATTTACTCCAACCTTCATCAAAGTATATAAAGAAATTATTCAACCTCAATCCTTATTTACTGTTAATTTTTGCGATTGTAATAAATGAAACAAATTTGAGGAAATTGCTGTTGCTCTTTCAATATTTCTAAAATATTCGCTTTTGGTAAGTGGTATTAACATATCCTTGGTATAGGTATATGGTATATGTGAGGCTTTTCCGTACCAGATATAGTGCATTTGAGCACGATTTGCAGCAATAATCCCCGGTAGGCTATCTTCTACAACCATAACATTATCCGGTTCAACTCCATATTTTTCAGCTATTTGAATAAATAATTTTGGATTAGGTTTTCCTTCTTTTAATTCATGAGATGAAAATATTTCATCATCAGAAAACATTTTTGTTAACCCCACAATATTCAATGATTCTTTTATACTTTCAACACTACTGCCTGAAGCAATACACTTAGAACATTTTGTTTTTGCAATCATATCCTTAATACCGGGAACTATTTGCATTTTTCTTTTTTCTTTACGTATCCATAGTTTTTTAAATTTTTCATCTTCTGGCGATAAACTAACGAAATATTTTTCATATAAAATTTTAGATGCATCTTTTTTCGATATACCGCAGAATGTTCTACACGATTCTTCTAGTGAAATTTTAACACCTTTTTTGTGCAACATCATTTGGTAGGCTTTTGCTGAAATAATCTCTGAATCAACAATAACTCCATCTAAATCAAAAATAATCAACTTAATTCTATCATTAACAAGATCTGTTAAAGTTTTTGAACTCTCATTATTAATTACCTCTTTATACTCTTTTGTTGTATGAATGCTTTCAGATAAAAAATTTTTTAAAAGGTATAATATACTTTGATGAACAGGCTGATTTCCGGTAGGTTTATACGGTTCAATAGCAGATAAAATTTTAGGTGTTACAAGTAAATTATCAATTGTATGAACAATTGAATCAAAGTGGTATTGTTCTACCTTATTAATAAAATTTTCTCGTATTTTTATTTTCAAATTTTGAAGTTCTTCCGGAGAGTAATCTAGCATCAAAACACCTGCCTGATGGCCGAATTTTTCAAGACACCATGATTTTCTAGTCAGACTGGAATGACTGATTCCATCTGCGGCATATGCAGTTGCAATATAGGCCATATATTCTTCTTGAGTAAAATTCCTAAAAAAACTGCGACGAATATGTTTACAATCTATTTGTGAAAATAATTCATTCCAAATGCTTAAAGACGATCCCCAAACTGTCATTAAAGAACAATGTGGGGGGACATTTTTCATCTCTAATAAATTCGTTCTTTCTTTTTCAATTAAATTAAAATGTTGCTGAGTACATGAAACAAGTCTGTCTTTTTCATAATTTTTTGATTTTTTGGAAAACATCTGCGCATAAATCGGAATATCTAAAGCTAATGCTGTTGCAAGACGATGTGACCCATCTAAAATATCATAATTTTCATCAACCGGAATAGCACATTCTGGAATAAACCCATTTTCTTTTATAGATATAATCAATTTATTAAAACTATCTATATCCGGTATTCTTCCTTTATCTTTTTGCATAGTTTCATAAATATTTTGCCATATTGATATCTCAGATGAATTAGATAAAAAAGCTTTAGCATATCCATACTTTACATATACATGATAATGTTTGTCAGAAACTAATTCAATCGGTTTAATTAAGTGCGGAGCAAAAATTTCATCACCACCATCTACTAACTTAGATCCGGGACCATCTTTATGATACTGAATATGTTTACCGATATAATTTGTCATATCAAGCCTCAATATAGTAAATATATTAAAATATATACAATAAAACATATTCGCTGTCTATAATTTTATTGACTTTCTTTTATTTTATCGTATTTATACTCTTATATAAGGAGATTAATATGACTTTTTCTTGCGGAATAGATTTTGGAACCACAAATACAATTGCAGCATTAACTCAAAATGGACAAACCCCTCACTTGATAGCTTTAGAAAAAGATGAGGTGTCGATTCCAAGCGCATTATTTTTTGATACCGATAAAAAAATCTATTACGGTCGTCATGCAATGAAAATGTATATTAATGGTAAATGTGGCCGCTGTATGAGAAGTCTAAAAAGCGTATTAGGTTCCGATTTAATGGCAACGGGTACTTATATGTATGGTCAAAGAGTATCGTTTACAGATATCATCGGATATTTTTTACAAAATGTTAAAAACAAAATAGATACCACAGCCGGACATAATGTTGAAAATGTTGTATTAGGCCGCCCCGTACATTTTCGTGATCACGATGTAAATGGTGATATGCGAGCAGAAAATGAATTAAGAATGATTGCAACAAATATTGGTTTTAAAAATATAGAGTTTCAATATGAACCTATTGCTGCAGCCTTTGCACATGAAAGGTTTATAGAAAATGAAAAGCTTGCTTGTGTAATTGATATAGGTGGTGGAACTTCCGATTTTACCATATTGCGCATAAGTAAGCAATTCATGTCTAAAAACGATAGAAAAGATGATATACTGGCAAGCACAGGTGTGAGAATTGGTGGTAATAATTTTGATAAAGATTTTTCGCTAAAATGTTTTATGCCATCTTTTGGTTATGGGTCATTACAAGGCGGAAAAACAAAATATGATAAAATTATCAATTTACCTACAATTCCTTTTCACAACATGGCCGAATGGAGCACAATTAACACCATGTATAATTACAAAGACTTAAGCTTTGCAAAAAAAATGCTATTTAATTCCATTGAAAAAGAAAAGGTAAGTCGCTTTGTAGAATTAATTGAAAAAGAACAAGGTTATTCTTTATTAAACACTGTTGAAAATTCAAAAATAAAACTTACCGACGCAACCGATATTGCAACAACACTTGATTTTATTTCAGATAGGCCTAAAATATTTGCCTCTCGACAAGAATTTGAAGACTCTTTAAAATTTGATTTAAAAAGAATATTCGAAAAGATTGATGAATGTGTTAATCTAGCTCAAATTAAAAAAAATAATATTCAATTAGTACTATTAACTGGCGGTTCCACAGAAATTCCACTTATTCAACATATGGTATCGGATTATTTTCCTAACGCAGAATTATCACAAGAAAATAAATTTTCAAGTGTCGGTATTGGTCTCGCTTACGATAGTATCAGAAAATTTGCTCCGAATAATAATCTTATTCTAAATATTGATATGATTAAAAACAACAAATTAAGATGAAAAACTTATAACTGTTGAGTAAAACAAATCAAATACAGTAACCAAAACCTACTTAATATCATTCAAACTTGTTAGTGCAAAACAACTTACTTTATTATTCCCATTTATCAGAAATTTTTCTGAGAATCAATGTTAGGTATTATACCTTTTGGCATCTTATTCTCTGCCACCTTTTTGCATTGATGCCATAGCGGCGACATTGACATTTGTGTTTTCAATTGTTCTGCCGGTATCTTGTTTAGATGCGCTTCTGTTTTGCCACCCTCTGCCGGTTTTTCGGGCAATGGTAATGGCATCTTTAGTCTTTTTATCCATTGTTTTGGTATTTGCACAAACATTTGTAACCATTTGGTCGATTCGAGCCTGTTCTTCAGGTGTTCTCACACCGTCTTTATCAGCCCTGCGAACAACATTAAATACATCTCGAACATTGCCTGTTGCTTCTCTTACGGTTTGTGCATCACCATAAGTTGCCGCAAGAAAACGCTCAGATTGATTCATATTAGACATCATTTCTTGAGATGACTGATAAGTTGCTCCTGCTCCAAGTACAAAATTCGGATTAATATATGCGCTCACATCACCTAAAAGAGTGTTTGAAAACATTTCTTTCACTCTGCGGTTATACTCAGTAATATTTGCAGCTCCTTCAACTTGAGCACCTGCTTGTCTTATACCGGAAGCATTGCCCATATTACAGATGTTCATTGCTTGGGCATAATATGCAGTACCTTCTTTGTTGTTTCGTTCCAACCAACCATTTTGAACAGCCTGAACAATTCTTTGGGTACATTCTTCAGACTTTACTTTGTCGGGATTTTGTTGCAACCATTCTTTTAATTCTTTTAAATCACCGGCATTAAACCCTTGTAGGTCATCTAAATTTCCGGTTTGTAAATATTTATTATAACTTAGCGCGACTTCTGTAAGTGTAGCATTAACTTCTGCAAGCATATCAATTTTAGTACTTTGTGTTTTGGTAAGAGCTGATTCTTTAAATACTCCGCTTCTCTCATCATTAAGGTGTGTCCTTTCATGCTCCAAAACAGATCTTTCCAATTCCGGATTTTCTTGCATTTCTACCAATCCATCATAATACATCCAAAACAACAAATCTTCTTTGTTACCATTATTTGTAGCTTGGGCAATTCCTTGCTGTACCTCTTCCTTACTAAACGGTGAACGATAAACTACAGCATCTGTTGTACCCTCATGATGGACACCTGCTTTAAGCTTATTGTAATCTTGATTAGCTATACAAGCTCTAATTGTTTCCGGTGGCATAATTTCATACTTAATAATATCAGGTTGCCTGAATATTTGGTTGTGCTCACGATTTTCTTGTCGCTCCATTCTGCGTCCGTTCAAATCATCTTCATGCATTATTACAGCACTTCCGTCACCGCCTTGAACAACAAAATATTCATCTTCATATGACACATTGATATCTTGCGGATTAAGCGCTTGGTTTTGAGCTTGACTTTCAGCCTGATAAAAATCTATGCTGGCGCCATTGTCACGATTTGGAGTTTCTTGTACGGTCATTTCAATTTTGTGTCCGTCATCAATGGGGGCTCGTTCTGTATTTGTATTTTCAGCCGTCATCGGAGCAACTGACATAATCGTAGCGGCAGCAACAGCAGCCTCTCTTAAATGTCTGGGAGCATTGTCACTTTTTGCAGTATGTCCTGAAGGAGCACCTCGTAACTCATCAATAGTTGCCATTTTTTATTCCTTATTAAATAATTATAAAAGTCATATTACCATTTTTAATGTTAAAATTCAAGTAAAAACGCTGAATCTAATCAACAAAAACTTGACATAAAATCTGAAATGATTTACCATAAGTCCGGAAACCAAATTATTTTGCTATATGAAAAAGATTATTATTTTGCTGCTCGTTGCAGCCTTTTTGCCGTTATCGGCCAGTGCTTATTCTTACGGAGGTTACAAAGATGTAACGGTTGATATCACCGCCCGAGGAGGATACAATTTTATGGAAAATGTCCCTCTTGCCGGTGGTGCCGTTGGTGTTCAGTTTTGGGGATTAAGAGCCGAGCTTGAAGCCGGTTGGACAAGTTTTAATCTGCCGGAGGGAATACCCAACAAAGACTTTTGCTATATCTCTCCGATGATAGGTTACAGTTACGGTTTTAACCATAAGCTTTATGCCATGGTCGGTTTTACCAATTGGGGTTATTTCGATTATTACGATAAACAACCAATGTTCAAGCAAGACATTATTTGCGCCAAAATTAAAGTCGGCGGAAATTTGTATATAACTGAGCATCTGTTTGTAAACCTCGATTTAAGCTATCTGTTTCCGAAACATATGGATGAGTACTGCCTCACCTACAAAGGTTTTAACCTCATGGGAGGTTTAGGCTTCAGATTCTAGTTTACAAGTGTCGCCTTAAGGCGACACTTTTTTTGTTGACAATCGCGCTCGATTTTTATATATAGGGTATAGGGGTATACACTATAAAGGAAAAACAATGTTTTGCTTAAAATCTTCTAAACAACAAAAAATTTCAACTCGGCTTAATCGCATTGAGGGGCAAATCCGCGGGATAAACAAAATGGTTGAAGAAAACCGCAATTGCATGGAAATTTTAAACCAAATATCATCAACCCAAGCCGCCTTAAAAGGTGTTTGGGTTGAGGTTGTTCGCAACCACTTAAACACTTGTGTTAAAAACGGAATTTCAAGCGGTAAAAAATTTGAAGACCTAGCCGATGAGCTCATTTTACAGCTTGAAAAAATTAAATAGGACTAAAAAATGGACAACAAAACACTTAAAAACAAAACTCTTTTGGTAATTTTGGTTACCATTGCCACCATGTGCTTAGAAATCGGATATGGTATTATAAGCCATTCAATGGCCTTAACCGCCGACGGTTTTCATATGGCAACACATGTTTTGGCGTTAAGCATTACTTATGCGGTTTGCCACATTGTAGCAAAATGTGCCGATAAAGAAGAAAAAATCAATGCCTTAGGCGGATATACCAGTGCCATATTTTTGGGATTGACTTCCGTGGGCATAATCTATGAATCTGTCGAGCGCTTACTAAACCCAAAAACCATTTCGTTTAATGAGGCCATTTTGGTTAGTATAATCGGACTTGTTGTAAATGTTGTCTGTGTGCTGATTATGTCCGATTCGCATCATCACCAATGTCATAATCACCACCATCATCACGAACACAAAGAAAATCTAAATTTTAAAGCAGCATATTTGCATATTTTGGCCGATGCTTTAACATCTCTAACAGCCATATTTGCTCTGCTGTGCGGAAAATATTTCGGGTTTGTTTTTTTAGACCCTCTAATCGGTATGGTCGGCGGATTAATAATTTTAAAATGGGCAACCAACTTAACTAAAGATTCGTTTAAAATACTGATTAATTAAACTTAGTAAAAATATTGCTTGCTCAAACAACAATCACAACATATATTATAAAAAAATTATAAGGAGATAAAATGAAAAGTTGTTTGGTGCTTGAAGGCGGTGCCAAAAGAGGCATTTATACCGCCGGTGTCTTAGATGTTTTGTTGGAAAATAACATTATAACCGATGGTGTTATCGGGGTTTCTGCCGGTGCAATTCACGGTTGCTCATATGTTGCCAAACAACTAGGCAGAAGCATTCGTTATAATTTAAAATATAACGACGATTATCGTTTTATGAGTTTTAAATCGCTGTTAAAAACCGGCAATATGGTAGACACCGATTTTGCTTATCACGAATTGCCCGAAAAGCTTGACCCGTTTGACCATCAGGCATTTGAAAGTTCAAATATCAAATTTTATGCAACTTGTACCAATGTAAAAACCGGCAAAGCCGAATATATTTTATGCCCGAATTTAAGAGAACACTACATAGACTATCTGCGTGCATCAGCCTCAATGCCTTTGGTATCACAGATTGTCCGTTTAGACGGCAATGATTATCTTGACGGCGGAATATCCGACAGCATTCCGCTAAAAGCAGCTTTTAATTTAGGCTATCAAAAAAATATTGTGGTTTTAACTCGCCCTGACGGATATGTAAAAAAACCGTTTTCAATGCTCATGCTTGCCAAACTGGTTTATCGCAAATTTCCAAATTTTATCAACACACTAAAAAATCGTCACCAAGACTATAATCAGGCAACCGAATATATCAAAGACCTTGAAAAGAAAGGCAAAATTGTAGTTATAAGACCAAGCAAATTGGTTAAAATCAGCCGTATGGAAACAGATGTTGAAAAAATTAAACAGATGTACGAGCTTGGAAGAACTGATGCCTTAAATGCCTTAGAACAAATACAACAGTTCTTAAATATAGCTTGACACTAAATAAAAAATAAAATACAAATGTAACCGAACAGTCGAGTTGGCTGTTTGGAACTTAACAATTCCTAAATAGAGTGTCTTTTGTATAGAGACATTAAATTTTATACGCTGACCGGTTATTTAAAAAATGACTGGAAGGCGGTAAAATAAGCCTTGCGGTCAATATACCGCGCTATTCTCTATTATAGTTGTTAACTTCCAGTCGCTTTTATTGTTAAGAGCGATTTTTTTATTTAAGTAACTTAATTAAAAAAAGGAAGATAATTATGAAATATACAAATCAAAACGGTCGTTCAATGGTAGAGATGCTTGGTGTACTTGCTATTATCGGTGTTTTATCGGTTGGCGGTATTGCCGGTTATTCAAAAGCCATGAACAAATTTAAAATCAATAAAACAACCGACCAGGTTTCAATGCTGATTGCAAACTTAAGAACAATGTTTGCAGTTCAAGGAAACTATAAAGACCTTGACAATGCTCAAGCAATCGGTTTTGGAATTGTTCCTGATGATATGATCAAAACATCGGGAACAGGTGCAAATACTACCACAACAATTCAAAATCCGTTTGGTGGAGATGTTACAATCGATGGCTCACCAATTAAACAAGGTGATACTGATGGAGCATTTAGAATTACATACGAAGGTTTGAGTCAAGAAGCCTGCGTAACTCTTGCAACCGGTGATTGGGGCTCAGGTCAGTCTTCCGGTTTAATTGCTATGGTTGCTGCTAAAGATGCATCCACTGCGCACACAGCTGCTGATGCTGCTTATGTTACCACCAAAGATGGTACTGCTGCCGCATCAGATGGTGCGGCCAGTGTTGCCGTTCCCGGGGGTACAGCCGTTAAAACCCCTATGCCTGTTGCTAATGCAGTAAAGAGTTGTTCTGCAGCAACAAATGCTGTGGTTTGGAAATATTACTAAACTAACTGCATAATCATATTTAATAAATTACCCAAAAAAACCCGAAGGTTGTAAGCACAATCTTCGGGCTTTTTATTTTTTTATACAAAAACCTATTTACCGAGTTGAGCGGCAACTTCGGCAGCAAAGTCTTCTTCTTTTTTCTGCAAGCCTTCACCTAACTTGAAGCATACATAATCTTTTAAGACAATGTCGGCACCAAGTTCTTTTGCTGTATCTGCAATAACTTGCTTAACTTTTTTATCAGGATCCATAATGTAAGCTTGTTCTTCCAAAACAACTTCTTCGTAATATTTACGGATTCTGCCTTCAACCATTTTTTCAATGATGTTTTCAGGTTTGCCTGATGCTTTTGCCTGTTCGGCAAAAATTGCTCTTTCACGGTCAACAGCAGCACTGTCAACACTTGCAACATCTTTAAACAACGGATTTGAAGCTGCAACATGCATAGCAATGTGTTTACCGAGCTCCAAAAGTTTTGCTTTGTCGGCAGTTGATTCTAAAGCAACCAACACACCGATACGACCCAAATTAGGACGAAGTGCACTGTGCATATATGAAGCAACAACACCATCATTAACGCTTAATACTTTTGCACGACGCAAATTCATATTTTCGCCGATTTTTGCAATCATATCAGTTAAGCGCTCTTCAAAAGATTTGCTGCATTTCGGGCAAGCAAAAGTTTTCATATCGCAAACTTCGCCATTTGTAGCCAAAGCAACTTTGGCAGCATCTTCAACATATTCTTGGAAAATGTCGTTTTTAGCAACGAAGTCTGTTTCGGAGTTAACTTCAACAACTGCACCTTTATTGCCGTCAACGGCAACAGATACCAAACCTTCGGCTGCAATACGGCTGGCTTTTTTGGCAGCAGATGCCAAACCTTTTTTTCTGAGCCAGTCAACAGCTTGTTCCATATCTCCGTTTGTTTCAACCAAAGCCTTTTTGCAATCAAGCATACCGGCACTTGTTGTTTCTCTTAATTCTTTAACCATAGCGGCTGTAATTTCTGCCATTGTTTTTTCCTTTTTCTGGTAAAATGTTTTCAAACTTTGGCGGCAGTAAATTAACCGCCGCCAATATATCAAAACTTAAAAATTAAGCTTCAACAGTTTCTTCTTTAGCTTTTTTAGGAGCGCGTTTTTTAACAGGTTTTGCCTCTGCAACGGCTTCTTCAACCTTAACACCTTGAGCAGCAATTTCAGCTTGCATACCATCTAAGATAGCGCCTGATACTAACTCACAGTATAAAGAAATAGCTCTGATTGCATCGTCGTTACCCGGAACCGGATAATCAACCTCATTGGGGTTAGCATTGGTATCAACAATACCGACTACCGGAATACCCAATTTTTTAGCTTCTTTAATTGCCAAAGCTTCTTTTGGTGTGTCAATTACGAACAACATATCAGGCTGACCGCCCATGTTCATGATACCGTTTAAAGACATAGCCAATTTTTCTTGTTCTTTTTTCAAGTTCATAAGTTCTTTTTTGGTATAGCCTTCGGTTTCATTTTTTTCGAACATATTGTTCAATTTAACCAAACGATTGATAGATTTGTAAACTGTTTTCCAGTTGGTCATCATACCGCCCAACCAACGATAGTTTACATAATATTGTCCGCATCTTTCAGCATGCTCTTTAACAATTTCCTGAGCTTGCTTTTTGGTAGCAACAAACAAAACCTTACCACCGTTGGCAGCAACTTCACGAACGGCATTTAATGCGTTGTAAAGCATAGGATATGTTTTTTGCAAGTTGATAATGTGAACATTATCTTTTTTACCATAGATGTAGGGAGCCATTTGCGGATTCCAACGACGAGCGTGGTGTCCGAAGTGTGCACCAGCTTCTACAAGCTGACGCAATGTAAATGTAGGAATAGTCATTTTTAAAAATCCTTCTTTTCCGGTTAAACCTCCGCAAGACTTTCGGCTTTTATAAAAAGCACCGGAGCGAATTGCTTATTTAAGGCTTTCCGCAATCTTGCGTGTGAAATTAAATGTCGGCACCATTGCCGACACTTGTCTTTTTACACATTTTTTACCTATTTGCAAGCTTTTTTTTTGCAATTTTTTAATTTTTTTAAGCCTGATTTCAAACCATAAATCCAACGCTATAAGTATGTTAAAAAAATTTACAAACGAAATGCGATGTTCGCTGTCAAATCTGTTGAAATAGTTTGCACCGATACCGGTTTTTTGTTCTAAATATTCATAAGAAACATCGTTTTCTTTGATATACTCTTTGAGCCGTTTGTGCAGTTGATATTTTACTGCGGCCTGAATGTGTTTTCTTGCTTTTGCCATAGTTTTTAACTCCTCAATTTTTATTTTAATTAAAACAAAAAGGAACCCACCGGCCTAGCCGGTGGTTCTTCATATGCGCCTGAAAGGCTAAAGATACCAGCGGCGCCTGAAGAGCGCATAACAACCTGCTCTTGCATTGGTTACTTACAACCCGTAAACGGGT
>SUUV01000002.1 GCA_015062345.1 Alphaproteobacteria bacterium
CAAAAGGCGTGCGGTTCGTGATGCGATTCCGAACCGTTGGTTCTCATCCTAAGATCAAGCAACCAAAAAAAACCTCCCTGTCGGGAGGCCTTTCTTGGCTGCTTGACCTGGATTCGAACCAAGATTAACGGAGTCAGAGTCCGCTGTCCTACCATTAGACGATCAAGCAATATACTCTTTACTCTTGATTGCTGTTTACGACTTTTTATCTGAGAAGTCAATATTTTTTAATATCTTTTTTATAAAAAATGTAGTACTATATTTTTGATTGTTTCTATGGAGTTTAATATGTTTAAAAATGCAAATTTCTTTATCTCGGAATTTTTTAGGTCTCTTATCGGAAAACCACCGGCCGAAAATATTACACCGAAAATTGCTACCGCTATCCAAAAACAAGATTTTTTTAATTCGCAAAATGAAATAGAAACAACTTACACTCCACCATATGTCCTGATTGGCTACCAATTACTTAACGGTAAAGTTGAAATATTTGAGGCCTCAGTTCATTATCTGTGCGCAATTGCCGCCAATGTGCCACACTATAAAGATGAAATTATGAACATATTTTCAGAATATATCCGTAATGATAAAAATGAGCCGCAAAAAATTCAATATATTAAAAATGCGTTGGCTTCATATAAGTTTTGATTTTAAACAGATTTTGTTTGTAAATTATAAAGCCCTTGCTTAATTACAAGGGCTTTTAAGTTATACCAAACGAGAATTATCAATTGCTGCCTTAATTAAAGATACAAACAACGGATGCGGAGCAAACGGTTTGGATTTTAACTCAGGGTGAAACTGAACACCGATAAACCATGGGTGATTTTTAAGCTCAATTGCTTCGAGCAATTTTCCGTCAGGTGATTTTCCACTGACAACCATTTCGGCATTTTCTAACATTTTTTCATAATCGGAGTTTATCTCATACTTATGATAATGTCTTTCTGCAATTTCAGACAAGTTATAAATTTTCATAATTTTCGATTCGGCTATTAAGCGGCAAGGATAGGCCCCGATACGAGTCGTTTTGGTATCATTAATTTTTACAAGCGGTGTGCAATTGTTGTCAAATTCAGTCGAATCTGCCTCTTTAATGCCCAAAACATTGCGAGCATATTCAATTACGGCCAGTTGCATACCCAAACAAATGCCTAAAAAGACAATGTTGTTTTCTCTGGCATATTTGATGGCTGCAAGTTTTCCGTTGTTGCCTTCAGTTCCTGCTCCTGACGGAACAATAATGGCGTTTACATCTTTAAAATATGCACTCAAATTTTGCGTATCCAAACTTTTTGCATCTATCCATTTGATTTTTACCTGATAATGATTTGCAATTGCTCCGTGTTTAATGGCCTCGTGCAAAGATTTGTAAGCTTCCAAAAGTTCGGTATATTTGCCGACTACACCGATACAAATTTGACCTTCCGGTGTTTTAATGGTTTCAACAATCTTTTGCCATTTGCTTAAATCTGCCGGTTTGTCATTTTCAATGTTAAAATATCGACAAACCGCTCTATCCATTCCCTCATTGGAATATGCAAGCGGAACTTGGTAAATGTTGCTTACATCAAGGGCGGTAATGACATTTTCTTCTCGAACATTGCAAAACAAAGCGAGTTTTCTTTTTTCGTTTTCCGGAATTTTGATTTGTGAACGGCATAAAAGCATATCCGGTTGAATGCCGTATTCTTGCAGTTTTTTTACCGAATGTTGCGTCGGTTTGGTCTTGAGCTCGCCGGCAGTAGGAATAAACGGTAATAAAGTAAGATGAACAAACATCACTCTGTCACGTCCCAAATCATAAGCAACCTGACGAATGGCCTCTAAATACGGTTGTCCTTCAATGTCACCTACCGTACCGCCTATTTCACACAAAACAAAATCTTCATCGTCTAAATTTGAAACAATAAAATCTTTAATTTCATTGGTAACATGCGGAATTACCTGAATGGTTGCGCCGTTATATTCACCCCGCTTTTCTTTATCAATCACTCTTTGATAAATCTTGCCGGTGGTAATTGAGTCAAACTTGGTGGCGGATACCCCCGAAAACCTCTCGTAATGGCCTAAATCCAAATCGGCTTCCGTGCCGTCATCGGTGATAAAAACTTCTCCGTGCTGATATGGACTCATAATTCCGGGATTGACATTTAAATACGGGTCTAATTTTCTTAAACGCACCTTGAAACCGTGCCCTTGCAACACTGCTGCTAAAGAGGCGGAAGCTAAACCTTTTCCCAATGAAGATACAACACCGCCGGTTATAAATATAAATTTTGTCTTTGGATTAATCATCTTTTTAAAGTCCTTATTTATCTGTTTAAAAGTGAGAAAGGCACCTTATGTTTTTTTTAAGGTGCCTATTTTTTTTGTTTGTAACCATATACTTACTCAGCCTGTGGAACGGTCGGTACAACCGGCTCGGCAGGTGCTGCCGGTACATTTTGAGTTGCGGGAGCAACATCTAAAATTGAAGAACTTTTGCGTTCAACACCTTTGTAATATATAGCAAGCGAAATGCTGGTTACAAAGAAAACTGTTGCTAAAATTGCCGTTAAACGAGTTAACAGGTTGCCTGTTCCTCTGGCGCTTAAAAAACTGTTTGCACCCGAACCACCGCCTAAACCGTTTAAGGCACCGCCCGATGACCTTTGCATCAAAATGATGGCAACCAAAAAAATTGCCGTAATTAAATGTATAACTAACAATACCGATCCCATTTTATTTTCCTTTTCTTATTTTTTACAAACACTTTGAGCAATGCCCATAAAATCGGTTGCTTTTAAGCTGGCACCGCCGATTAATGCTCCGTCAACATCTTCTAAAGCCAAAAGTTCGGTTGCATTAGAAGGTTTAACTGAGCCACCATACAACAAACGCATTTTATTTGCAACGGATTTTCCTAACTTTTTAGCAACAACTTTTCTGATGGCAGCATGTGTCTCTTGAACTTCGGCAGCTGTCGGTGTTTTTCCGGTGCCGATTGCCCATACCGGCTCATATGCAATTACGGTGTTGGTTGCATTTGCAGTTTCCGGAACCGAGCCCATAATCTGATTTGTACAAACCTCAATGGTTTTTCCCGATTCTCTTTCTTCCAAAGTTTCACCGATGCAAATTACGGCTTTTAAGCCTGATGCATGCAAACTTGAAGCTTTTTTGCAAATAAGCTCATTGCTTTCACCATGATTTGTTCTTCTTTCGGAATGCCCTACCAAAGCATATGTGCAGCCCAAATCTTTAAGCATTAAGGGGCTGATATCACCTGTATGAGCGCCTTTTTCGGCCATATGACAATCTTGCGCACCCAACGCAACCTTGGAACCGCGCAAAGCTTTTTTAACTCTGTCAAGCAAAGTAAACGGCGGACAAACCAAAAATTCGCATTCGGGTTTTCCGAGTTTTTTAACCTCATTTGCCACTTCTTTAGCCAAATTTGTTCCGTCTTCTAAAAGACCGTTCATTTTCCAGTTACCGGCAATTAAAATTTTACGAGCCATATCAAATTCCTTTTAATTAAAATTCACTGATAAAATTCTTTAGCACATTGATTTTTATTTTTCCAGTTAAAAAAAGTTTTCAACACCAATATTTTGTAATTGCAATAAATAAATATTAAACTATAATGGCACAAAATGTTTTTTATTAATAGTAGGAAAAAAATATGATAACTAAATTAGCAAAAGCACAAAAAGGTTGGGCTGCAAAGCTCATATTGACCTTAACCGCACTCAGTTTTATGTCCTTGTTCGGTGTTAGCAGTTATATAAGCAATGCCAACAACAATCGTGCAGTTATAAAAGTGGATAATATTGAAATTTTGCAATCTCAGTTTGCCTATCAGGCTCAAAACGAACTTGCCCTTGCTTCAAAACTTTTGGGTGAAAATCAAGAGCTTACCGACGAAATGAGAACAGCCATTGTTTACGGCTTGTCGCAAAAACTCTTAAACGATTCGATTATGGATAGAACTGCCAAAAAGCACAATGTGTTGTTTAGTCCGAATTTTATCCACAACCTTATTGTTAATGATGTTACATTTCGTGATGAAAACGGAAACTTCAACCGAGATATGTTCAGAGAGCTTTTATCTCAAAGCGGTTTATCCGAAGCCGAATATGTAAAAGCCATCAGTCGCAATTTGGCTCGTCGTTTGCTTGTTGATAATCAGGTTTTAAACATCAATGTCCCTCAAGTTTTGCTTGATGCTCAAACAAAAGTTGATAATAAACGCCGTACATTTAAATATGTAAACATTAAACCTTCGGAGATGAAAATCGACAGGACAATTTCCGAAGAAGAAATCAACCAATATTATGAAGATTTTTCTGCCGGATTTATGGAACCCGAACGCAGAGATTTAACGGTTTTGTATGTGCCGATGCAAAACATTTTTGACAATATAAAAATCAGTGATGAGGATATTGCTTTTTATTATGAAGACAATAAATCGGACTATGAAACACCGGAGACTCGTCAAGTGTTGCAAATGATGTTTGAAGAAGAACAACTTGCCAATAAAGCATTTTTTGAGCTCAAACAAGGAAAAGATTTTTACGACATCGCTCAAGAGCTTGCAAACCAAAGCAAAGAAGATACAGACCTTGGCTTTGCTTCCGGTGATGAGCTCGTTGCTGAGTTGTCGGAACAAGTTTTTGCTCTTAAAAAAGGTGAGTTTACTAAACCTGTAAAAGTTGGTGATATGTGGCAAATTATGCAAGTTGCCGACATTAAAGAAGGTTCAAAAACCGATTATGCTCAAGCCAAAGCCGAAATTGAAAAAATCTTAAAAGATGAAAGGCTTTATGATGAAAGCTATGAGGTTTTGGCCTCCATTGAAGACAAACTCGGTGCCGGAACAGATTTGGAAACCATAGCACAAGAGATGAATGTTAAACTTGCCAAAGTAACAGGTTATGCCGAAGATAAAACATTTGCAGCAACCACAGGCAAACTTGATGATGTTGTTACAAGTGTTGATTTTGTTGATACTGCGTTTTCTTACGCAGCCGGTGAAACATCTCAGGTTTTGGAAACCGATAACGGCTTGTTTGCTTTAAGAGTGGATAGCATTAAAGAAACTCACCCCAAAGCCCTTGAAACTGTTCGTTCTGACATTGTGAAGCTTTGGTCTGACAATGAAAAAACGGCCATAGCTCAAGAAAAATTAAATGACATAATGCACGACTTGGAAAATGGTGATGACTTGTCAGATGTTGGCCCTCGTTATGGTTTAGATGTGTATAATTCAAGACCGATTACCAGAAATGAGACCTTTGCAAACTTGAATTATGCCGATATCAGAGCCATGTTTGCCGATTCGCTTAATACACCTCGTCAGATGCAATATGGTGAAGATTATGTTGTTGCCGTTGCTGTTCAAGATTTTGACAATGAGGTTGAATTAAGCATGGAAGAAAAAGACTTGGTTAAACGCAATGCCGAGCAACAACTCTTAAGCGCATTTGCCGATGCGTTGCTCAAAAGCTATGCCGATGAATATAAAATCAGAGTAAAATATAAGCTTATGGGCTTAACTGATTTATAAAAACATTAAGCCGCTTTTATTAGCGGCTTTTTATTTACAAAAGGAAGAAAAATGAAAATAGTATTTATGGGAACACCTGATTTTGCCGTTCCGGTTTTGGAAAGACTTATCAAAGAACACGAGGTTGTTTGTGTTTATACCAAAGAGCCCAAGGTGGCCGGCAGAGGAAACAAAATTACAAAAACACCTGTTCATTTGTTGGCAGAAAAATTTGGCATTGAGGTCAGAACACCAAAAACCTTAAAAACGGAAGATGAACAACAAAAGTTTTGCTCGTTAAAGGCCGATATTTCGGTTGTGGCCGCATACGGCTTAATTTTGCCTAAAGCCGTAATTGAGGCTTTTGATAAAGGGTGTATCAATGTTCATGCTTCACTGTTGCCCAAATGGCGAGGAGCGGCGCCGATTCAACGAAGCATTGAATATGGCGATTCTAAAAGCGGTGTAACCATAATGCAAGTTGTTGAAGCCTTAGATGCCGGCGCAATGTATAAAAAAGGCGAGGTCAAAATTGATGCCGATACAACAGGTGGTGATTTGCATGATAAATTATCGGTTATCGGGGCAGATTTAATCAGTGAGGTTTTATCAGATTTTGATAATATTGTTCCCATTGAACAAGACCAAAATTTAGTAACCTATGCCAACAAACTGGATAAAGAAGAAGCAAAAATAAATTTTGATATACCGGCCGAAATTTTGGAACGCAAAATCAGAGCCTTTAATCCGTTTCCGGCAATGTTTTTTGAATATGAGGGCGAAAGATTTAAGGTTTTAAAAGCAACCGTTGAAGATGTAAAAGCTAAAGCAGGACAAATTGTTGAAGGTCACAAAGCCTTAATCATCGGCTGTCAGGATAGAGCCATAAGTGTAAAACAAATTCAGCGCCAAGGCAAAAAAGCAATGCAAATTGAGGAACTTTTGCGAGGCTTTAACTTTGAAAAAGACACAGTTTTATAGTAAATAAGTTTTAAGTGGGTTGTAAAGTTAAAAGTTAGGGCTATATCATAGGTGTTCAATGATGATATGAAAAGTCAAGCAGATTTTGAATTTCAGAATTGAGCCGAAAATGTTCCTTTGGCAAAAGTTGATATCAGTTGCAAAAGGTCAAAAAAGAGGGGTTGCTACCCCTCTTTTTTATAGTTTTCATACTATTCAATATAGAAAACTTCAAATGATTTTGTGTAATGACCTGCTGGCATGCCTGCAGGTATAGTTACATCTGCCCTGATTAACAATCTAACACCATCCATGCCTGTTTGTTGCATATCTAATGCTACATCAATCGTATTATCTTTATTCCCCAAAGTGATAGTATCTTCCATATATACTTTTGATAAATCAATTTCGGAGGTAAGACCAAAATTACATTCACTAGCATCTGCCCCATCAACTCTTACAACAGAACCGCCCAAGTTATATGCTTGATCAATACTAACACTAAAAGTACCATCTTCTTCAGAAGCTGAATCAAGGTAAATAGTACCTAATTCAAGTGAAGAACAAGTAATATTATTAACATATTTAATATCTGCATTAACCTCAACTGTACCATAACTGTTTTCAGCATTTGCTGATGTTGCAGCCATTAAAGCAACTGCGCTTAAAAGAAAATATTTTCTCATATTATTTAATCCTTAAAAATAGTTAAACTTAATTTGAAAGGTGCAAAAATTTACCTTTCACATCGCATCATAAACCGTTTTTTTTTTTTGCAAGTAAAAAGAGTCTAAATGTGGATTTAAATCAAAAATGGTGTAGAGGTGTCTCTCTCATCACCGCCATACCGGTGCCCGAACTTTAGTTCGGAATAGACACCGGTATCTAAGGGAATAATTTAGCTATATAATTTAACCTGGACTCCGGCATCAAGTGCCGGAGTGACAGTTAGGAGGCGCTTGCAAAGTATGAGGATAAAAAACAAATATTTTTTAAAATTAATGTAGTGCATATTCACCTCACGGTCATACCGGTGCCCAAGCTTTAGCTTGGAATAGACACCGGTATCCAGGGGAATAATTTAGCTATATAATTTAACCTGGACTCCGGCATCAAGTGCCGGAGTGACAGTTAGGAGGTGGACTTCAGCATCAAGTGCCGGAGTGACAGTTAGGGGCGGTTTCAAAGTATGAGGATACAAAACAAAAATCTTGTGTTTTTTACTAATTCGAAGATCGCTTGACCTCACATTTTTAATGTGAGGAGCGATGACTGTTATATTATTTTAATTTTACAAATCCTGAATATCTTTGATACTGATAATCAGCCGTTTATTAAACCTCAAACAGATTTTACACAAACTGTCCAGATGCATTTCGCCTTTGCCGATAAGCCATCGTTTGAGTGTCAGCTCAGACACATTTGCCATTTCGGCCAGTTTTTCCAAGCTGATTTTTTCTTCGATACTGATACGGCAGATTTGTCTTGCCACACTTTGGATTAATTTTTTGCGATAATTTCTTCTGATACTTAAATTTTGTGAATATTCTTTTTCAAAATATTCGGTTGGTTTAGTTTTTTCCATATTTTTAGCTCCTGTTTTTTTTTAAGTTAACAAAAACCGCCTTGAAAAGAATCAAAGCGGGGAGCTACAAAACTGTTAAAGCGCAGTCTTCCTTATTCGAGCAAAAATGCCTTATATCGGAAACTCCCCTTAACAAGGAGTTTTGCTTTAATGATGTTTTGTAGACACCATCGCCGTTTGGCAACGATGTTATATTAAATGTTTTATCAAATTTTGCAAGCATAAATTGCAGGTGGATATTTAAATCAAAAATGGTGTAACGGGACACTTAAAAAACATCGATTCTCATATTATATCTTAGCATATTTCAATCGGTTTAAGTGAGGGCATATGTCAAATTTAGGAAAAATATTTATTTATGAAAAAACTCCCGAACAGCTTGAAAAATATAGACATCATTTTGAGACCAACGGTTTTTTTACATTCGGCACCGATAATTTATATTTTCTCACTCAATATGCCAAAGAGATAAATCCGGATATTATCATTATAAATTTACCCTTATCAATAAAACTAAGCAATGAGGCATTTATTGAGCTTGAAGAAAAACTTTGTCAGGCAAAATCTTGTCCTCAAATTTATATCAATTATCAATTGCCGTATCGACACAAACCGCAATTTCATTATTGGAACTTTGACACACAAGATTTAAATTATGAACAAATTTTGCAGATTATAAACGATTCTAACAAAAAATATCTGAATTAAAAAAATAAAATCTCCGGTTTAAGCACCACCGGAGATTTGAAAAATCTTACAAACAGTTCAGATTAACCCTGACGACATTTCAATTTAGGGTTCTTTTTGTTAATTACATAAACACGACCCTTACGGCGAACAATCTGACAGTCTTTATCACGAACTTTTTTAGATCTTAAAGAGCTATAGCATTTCATTTTCTCATTCCTTTACAAATTAGTTGAGCGCAACTTATGATAATTTAAACCAATTGTCAACCTAAATTTTGTGTTTATCTGATTTTTTTTAATATTAGTTGCTTTTTTACTTCTTGTGTGTATAATGTGCCAATGCAAGTTATGTGTTTATGCGGAGATGATATGAAAAAAACGATTTTGATTTTGTTTACTTTTTTTATGTATATAAATAGTGCAAATGCACAAAAAATCAGCTACATTGAAGAAATGCAAGCTCTAGGCGCCGTTGCCGGACAAGGTCTTGCTTGCGATGCTTCAAAATATGACACCTATGAAATGCTGGCAAGAGCCATTCTTATATCTAAAGCAAAATCCGATATTGACCAGCTTACCGGTATGAATGCTTATAATGAGTATAAAGTAAATGCTTTTATATCCAAAATTCAGGACGGCTTTTACAATTGTCGCTCAATTGCTGCAGATTTTGACAAGCAACAAATTTTCAAAATGGTTTTATACGGTGACGGTACAATCAAAATGCCTGACGGCACAATTGTAACCCCTCGCAATGCTTATGACCCCACACTTGTTTATCAAAAAGAAGAAAATGCCAAACAAAAATATATGGATATGTACTATAAACAAGTGCAAAAATCACAAAATGATCCCGCATTCAAAAGAGCTTTGCGTGAACATCAATTAAGAGAAGGTTTTTAATTTTAATTTATTTTTTTAGGAGTATTTGCTGATGGCTTCATATCAGTATGTGTTTGTAATGCAAAATTTAACCAAAGTATTCCCCGGCGGAAAAGAACTGTTTAAGGGAATTACTTTATCGTTTTTACCGGGGGCAAAAATCGGTGTGTTAGGTGTTAATGGTGCCGGTAAATCAACCCTTTTGAAAATTATGGCAGGAAAAGACAAAGAGTTTAACGGCGAAGCTTGGGCGGCAGACGGTGTAAAAGTCGGATACTTAGAACAAGAACCGCAACTTGACCCAAACAAAAATGTTATGGAAAATGTGATGGACGGGCTTGGCGAAGTTAGAGACTTGCTTAAAGAGTTTGAAGAAGTTTCCGCCAAATTTGCCGAACCGATGTCAGATGAAGAAATGAACGAACTCATTGAAAAACAAGCAGAGCTTCAAGAAAAAATTGATGCTTGCAACGGGTGGGATTTTGAACGCACCATTCAAATTGCCATGGACGCACTTCGTTGTCCGCCGGCCGATGCCGATGTTACAAAACTTTCAGGCGGTGAAAAGCGCCGTGTTGCTTTGTGTCGTTTGCTTTTGCAAAAACCCGATATGCTCTTGCTTGATGAACCAACAAACCACCTTGATGCCGAGTCGGTAGCGTGGCTTGAACAACACTTAAAAGAATATAAGGGTACGGTTGTAATGGTAACTCACGACCGCTATTTCTTGGATAATGTTACCGGTTGGATTTTAGAGCTTGACCGTGGACAAGGCATTCCGTATGAAGGCAACTATTCTTCTTGGCTTGAGCAAAAACAAAAGCGCTTGGAACAAGAGCAAAGAGAAGAAACCGCTCGCCAAAAAACTTTGGCTAATGAACTTGAGTGGATTCAAAAAAATCCGAAAGCTCGTCAGGCAAAATCTAAGGCTCGTATCAATGCTTATGATGAACTGTTGTCACAAGCCACAAAAGATAAAATCACTCATGCCTATATCAACATTCCGATGACTGACAGGCTTGGCGATTTGGTAATTGAAGCCAACAATATCAGCAAATCTTTCGGTGACAGAGTGTTAATTGATAACTTGTCATTTAAAATTCCCAAGGGTGCAATTGTCGGTATAATCGGTCCGAACGGTGCCGGTAAAACCACATTGTTCAAGATGATAACAGGACAAGAAAAGCCCGATTCCGGTGAAATCAGACTGGGTGATACGGTAGATTTAGGCTATGTTGACCAAAGCCGAGACGAACTTAATGCCAACAAAAATGTGTGGGAAGAAATTTCTGACGGTTTGGATATTATCGAACTCGGTAAAAAACAAATGCCCTCGCGTGCTTATGTCGGACAGTTTAATTTTAAGGGCTCAGATCAACAAAAGAAAGTTGGACAACTTTCAGGCGGTGAAAGAAACCGAGTACACTTGGCAAAAATGCTTAAAAAAGGTGCCAATGTTATTTTGCTTGATGAACCTACAAACGATTTAGATGTGGATACACTTCGCTCACTGGAAGAAGGTATTATGAATTACCCCGGTTGTGTTTTGGTAACATCACACGACAGATGGTTTTTAGACCGCTTGGCAACTCATATTTTAGCCTATGAAGATGAAGGGCATGTCGAATGGTTTGAGGGTAACTTTGAAGAATATGAAAAAGACAAGCGCCGCCGTTTAGGTGATGAAGCTTGCCGTCCTCATCGCATAAAGTATAAAAAACTCGAAAGATAAAAAAGAGGAGCTTAATGCTCCTCTTTTTTGGGGTTTATTCTTGAGTTATGGTTAATGTAAACGAACCTGTGTATTCGCCGGGTTTAACATTGGCGGGGATTGTAAGTATGGCATTCAAGAAACCATCTGAATAAGTCGGTTGCAAAGCCATTACATCACCATTAATATTTTTTAAATATATAGTATCCATGTCAAAAAACAATGGATCTTCGGTTACAGGTTCTCCATTAGCTTTATAACATGACGGTGAAGAAAAACTACTTATTGATAAAAGATCACCGTAGGGCTCAAATTGCGCTCCGCCAGTATCCAGAACAATTGCCTCATTGCCTTGTTTTACAACAATTGTTCCAAAGTCAATATCATCACAGGTAAAAGTGCCTGCCACTTCAATTGTAGCTTTTGCGGTTACTTCGGCATAATCGGTTGTTGCATTTGCTGTGCTTGTAGCCAAGAGAGCCACAGCGCTCAAAAGAAAATATTTTCTCATCAATTTATTCCTTTACAAAAATTAAGTTTAAGTACATTTGAAAGGTGCAAAAATTTACCTTTCACATCGCATCATAAACCGTTTTTTTTTTTTGCAAGTAAAAAGAGTCTAATTGTGAATTTAAATCAAATTTGAGGTAGAAAGATATAAAAAAACCCGAAAATTGAATCATCAATTCTCGGGGATTAAGATTTTTACTCAGGCAAAGCCTCAAGAAAACTTCGATAGATATTTTCCCATTTAGAAAAATATCTTTCCTCGCTTCCGGTAAGAGCTCCTTCCGGTCTGTTTAGAGCAATCATAAAGTCAAGATACGCTCTAATGCAACAGATTTGTTCTGCGTCATATCGAGGCAGAATTTCATTCTTAAAGGAAGCAATTTGTTCATCATCAGTTTCTTCCAGTGGCTTTGATAACATAGAAACAATGTTTTCAAACAATTGTTCTCCGGCTTTTCTTTTTTCTTCATGTGAAGCCAAGCCGATAAAAATACTAAGATACCCCATAATTTTCATAATGTTATAATTTATGTCGGTATGATAGCATATGGATATTTTTTGTAAAGTAATTTCTTGCAATTTATAAAAATATTAATACTTTTTATTTTAATATGACTAAAACTTAACTTATAAAAGTGAGAAAAATATGCATGGTATTCACCCCTTAATTGTTGATTTGACCTTAATTACCGTTTATGCGGCAATTACAACCCTGATTTTCAAAAAGTTAAAACAACCGATGGTTTTGGGGTATCTGCTTGCCGGAATTTTTGCCGGCCCTTATTTTAATTTGGTTCCAACCGTGACCGATAGAACCAATTTAAGCTTGTGGGCCGATATCGGAGTGATTTTCTTGCTTTTCAGCTTAGGTCTGGAATTTAGTTTCAAAAAAATGGTAAGTGTCGGAAAATCGGCCATGATAACCGCTACCTTAAACATTTTTCTTATGCTGTTTGTCGGACATTATGTCGGCTTGTTTTTAGGCTGGAGCACAATGGACAGCTTTTTCTTGGGCTCAATGATTTCGATGTCGTCAACCACTATTATCATTAAGGCATTTGACGACTTAAACATAAAAAAACAAAAATTTACCGACTTGGTTTTTGGGGTGCTTATCATTGAAGATATTATGGGAATTTTGTTGTTGGTGTTGCTTCCGACTATTGCCATCGGACGAGGTTTCAGCGGTGGTGAGCTCGGGCTTAGCACCTTAAAACTTTTGCTGTTTTTAATTATATGCTTTGTGGTCGGTATATATATGATTCCGACTATGTTAAAAAAAATCAGCAATTTTTTAAATGATGAAATGCTTTTGCTTGTCAGCATTGCTTTGAGCTTAAGTATGGTATATCTGGCGGTATATTCCGGATTTTCTTCGGCTTTGGGGGCGTTTATTATGGGCTCCATATTGTCTGAAACCGGCGTAATAAAACGCATTGAAAATGTGATAAAACCGCTTAAAGACTTTTTTGGTGCAGTGTTTTTTGTAACTGTCGGTATGATGGTAAACCCTCAAATGTTTGTTGAATATGCATATCCGATTATGGTGATAACTTTGGTTGTCTTAATCGGTAAAGTTGTATTTTCGGTTTTTGGTTTTGTGGTATCGGGGCAAAACTTAAAAACTTCGGTTTGCAGCGGATTTTCACTTGCACAAGTGGGCGAATTTGCTTTCATTATTGCCACCCTCGGAATGAGCTTAAAAGTAATTGACAGCTTTGTATATCCGATAATTGTGGCAGTTTCGGTAATTACAACCTTTTTAACACCGATTATGATAAAAACATCAAATTATACTTATAAATTTTTGAACAAAATATTGCCGCAAAAATGGCTTAATTATATTGACCAAAGTTCAAAAAATACGGTTACCGCCATCACCGAAGAAAAATTATGGCGAGCCTTGTTTAAGAGCTATTTTGTGCGCATCATTTTGTTTTCAATTATACTTTATGCAATTATCGCATTGGTTAACCAAGGTATAAGACCCTATGCCGTTAAGTGGTTTCCGAATGTGCCGATGCGTATCTTTTTGACCTTTACGGCCTTGCTATTGATGGCACCTTTTTTGAAAGCTCTTATCGGTTGGAATATGGTTTTGCCCGAGCTTGCAAATGATATTTTGGTAAAGATGCACTTAAAAAAAGACAAATCGATAATTTCGAAAGAATGTGACGAATTGGAAATTAATGAAAATTGTATGCCGGCCAGTAAATCATTATTGGAAGATGTTTTAAATGAAAATAAAGAAATGGTAAAAGAATTTTTTGTGTCTAACAGCAGAATTGCCCGAATATCGGCTGTGCTGTGGTATTCAAGAAAAGCAAACCGCATTCCGTTGTTGATTTTGACATCATTTAGACTTTTGGTAGTGGCGTTTTTTATCGTAACGGCCGTACACCAATTTTTAACCGAAAACCCGAAAGTTATTTTGGTGTTGCTTGTAGCCTCGGTATTTTTGATTATGCAATCTAAATGGCTCTTAAATCAATATTTAAAAATGGAAAACCAATTTTTGGATAACCTAAAAGGTGAAATTGAAGAAACCAATGAGTAAACAAACCCCCGCCTTTGATAATAGGGTGGGGGTTTGAGTTAGTTGTATCTAGTAAGTTGAAGTTACGGTAAATGAACCGGTATATGTACCGGATTCAATTTGAGCGGGAATAGTTAATTTACCACCAATATCAGTTTCAGTGGTATTTAATTCTACAGTTAATTTTTTTGTTTTTCCTTCTGCTGAAAGTTCAACACTTGTAGGCATATTATAGTTTGCTTCATCAGAGTAACAACCGGCCATACTTTCTCCGGTAACTGATATGATATCGCCGGAAATATCAGGCTCATCGTACCCTGAAGAATCGACAAATATCGTAGAAATTCCATTGTTTTGTTTAACAACAATTGTACCAAAATCTAAATCTGAACACTCAAAAATACCGGCAACTTGAATGGTAGCTCTTGCGGTAACTTCTGCGTATTCTGTTGTTGCGTTGGCTGTGCTTGCAACTAAAAGCGCAACAGCGCTTAAAAGAAAATATTTTCTCATAATTTTAATTCCTTTACAAAAATTAAGTTTAAATGTACTTGAAAGGTGCAAAAATTTACCTTTCACATCACATCATAAACCGTTTTTTTTTTTTGCAAGTAAAAAGAGTCTAATTGTGAATTTAAATCAAAAATGGTGTAGAGGTGTTGTCACCCATCACGGTCATACCGGTGCCCAAGCTTTAGCTTGGAATAGACACCGGTATCCAGGGAATAATTTAGCTATATAATTTAACCTGCACTCCGGCATCAAGCGCCGGAGTGACAGTTAGGAGGCGGTTGCAAAGTATGAGGATAAAAAATAAATATTTTTTAAAATTAATGTAGTGTATATTCACCCCACCGTCATACCAGTGCCCAAGCTTTAGCTTGGAATAGACACTGGTATCCAGGGAATAATTTAGCTATATAATTTAACCTGGACTCCGGCATCAAGTGCCGGAGTGACAGTTAGGAGGTATGTTGCAAAGTATGAGGCTAAAAACAAATATTTTTTAAAATTAATGTAGTGTATATTCACCCCACCGTCATACCAGTGCCCAAGCTTTAGCTTGGAATAATTTAGCTATATTACCACCTGGACTCCGGCATCAAGTGCCGGAGTGACAGTTAGGAGGCGGTTGCAAAGTATGAGGATAAAAAACAAATATTTTTTAAAATTAATGTAGTGTATATTCACCCCACGGTCATAGCGGTGCCCGAACTTTAGTTCGGAATAGACACCGGTATCTAAGGGAATAGCTATATAATTTAACCTGGACTCCGGCATCAAGCGCCGGAGTGACAGTTAGGAGGTATGTTGCAAAGTATGAGGATAAAAAACAAATATCTTGTGCTTTTTACTAATTCGAAGACGCAAAAACCAATGGTGATAAATTTAAATTTTTTATCTTGCCAGTCTATCAAGTGCGCCTTGCAAAATGTAGGCGGCAGCGGAGGCATCTAAAACTTTTTTTCGTTTCATACGAGATAAATCTACCTCTTTTATCAAAAAATTTTCAACAGCACTTGAAGACAATCTTTCGTCCCAAAACATATATGGCAGATTGGTTTCCAGATAAATTTTCTCGGCAAATTCGCGTACTTTTATGGCGATTTCTCCTTCTTGCCCGTTCATCTGCAGAGGAAGTCCGTAAACAATGGCTCCGATTTCTTTTTCTTGAATGATTTTTTTTATCTCATTGATATCGGTCGGCCAATCTTTTCTTTCAATAATTTTGTAAGAAGTAGCAATCGTTCTTAGCAAATCAGAAACAGCCACCCCAAGCCTTTTGGTGCCAAAATCAAACCCCATAATGGCCTGATACGGTTTTAAGCATTGTTTAAATTCTTCAATTTCCATTTTCTTCCTTTTGTGTTATAAAATTTTTTAAATCGGCTAATTTTAATTTAAGACTTTCTGGCGCTTCGATAGAGGCTTGATTTATCTGTTTTTTTGCAATCTCTATATTGCCGATTGTCAAGCTGTATTGTGCCGAGCAATATAAGGCATATGGTTTTTGCCCATTTTCATCATAAGCTCTGGCCAACAACAACCAACCTGTTGATGATGGATTTTTATGTTGTATCCGATTTAGCACAGTAATAATTTTTTGCAAAGTTTGTTTATCGTGCGGCAATTCTAATGATGTATGCGCCCAACTTAGCATAATTTCGTTTGAAGAAGGTTTCAACTCAAGAGCTTTTTTGTAGGCATTAAGTGCCGGTTTTAATCTTGAACTTTCAAACAAAAACTGACCTTTAAGTTCATAAAAATACGGATTTTTCGGGTCTTGTTTAATCAGTTTGTTTAAAATTGAAATTGCTTTGTTAAAATTACTTTTTTTATAGTTTATAATGGCATTGGCATATAATCCGGCTTTTGAAACATCATCAACAGGATACATATTTTGAGCTCTCTCTATGGGGAGCAAAAACGCAGACAATTTTGCTTTTATAAGCTTAAAATCTTCATCATAAGGTGATATATCGCTAAAAGAATTGTTCTTTAAGGCCTCATTAAAAAATTGTTCTCGTTCCATACTCAACGGGTGTGTCCTGAAATATGAAACTTCATTATATCCGCTTAGTCGGTTGTGAGATTGAATTTTTTTCATAAAATTTCTCAATCCTTTAGCCGATTGTTCGGTTTGTGCCAAATATTTTATTGCACTTTCATCTGCGCTTCTTTCTTCTTGCATCTGATAAGCACTTAAAGCATTTAACAGTGAACTTTGTGAGCCTAACATAACCGCCAAAGCCGCATCGCCTCTGCCGCTTGCTGCTGCAGCCGCTCCGGCGGCAATCAGTGAAGCTACGGACAATGTTTGCATCTGTTCTAAGCGCAATTTTTGCCTTGCTATATGTCCGCCGGCAATGTGTCCGGTTTCGTGCGCCAAAATTCCGCTAAGTTCGTTTACATTGTCGGCATTTATCAGTGTTCCGGTGTGCACAAACATATAATTTCCGTTACTGACAAACGCATTTAACGAATTGTCATTGACGATAAATATCTTATTTTCATCAAAGGAAATTCCGGCAACATTAAACAACGGCCTTATAATATTGGCCAGAAAAGTTTGCGTTTCATCATCTGAAATTAAAGAGGGACCCCGTTGTGCACAACAATCAAAAATCAAAACTGTTGCCAGTGTAAAACCGGCAAACAGTTTGATTAATTGTTTGTAAATTAGCCGATAAGTCTTCTCCACCACGCAGTTTTGCCTTCCTTTTTATCATTGTTAGAAGTTTTATCGGTGTTTAAATTTATGTCATCATGACTGCTATACAAGACCACCGCCGATTCTTTTTCTTTTGTTTCATAGCGATTGTTGTTGCGACGATAGTTCTTTCGTCTTCTGTCATAATGCAATCTGCGACCTCTGTGACGATGTCCGTAATGTTCGTTATCATTTTGACTTTCAACGCTTTCGTCATTGTCTTCATCATCAAAGGGCAAGCTTTGCGGTTCGTCACCAAACAGGTCATCATCATGATGCTCATAAGCTGTTGTAACCGTGTCTTCGGTGTCGTCTTCTTCAACCTTAACCGCTTTAACCCTTTCAATTTTATAATCGGAAACGGTTTTAAGCTCATTGTCGGCCGAAATGATAACATTCATTTTATATCGGCTTTCTAACTGACACAAATTCTGTCTTTTTTGATTTAACAGATAAATGGCCGTATCTGTGGGCACATAAACGGTTATTTTTGATGAACGATTTTTTGTTCCTTCTTCTTCAATGGCACGCAAGATAAGCATTGCTCCCGATTCTGTTGTTCTGATAAAACCTTGGCCGTGACAATATGGGCAGGGCTGATAATTGCTCTCCATAAAGGAAGAATGCATGCGTTGACGCGAAATTTCCAACAATCCGAAACAACTCATCTTGGCAATCTGTATGCGAGCTCTGTCATTTTTTAAGGCTTCTTTCATGCGTTTTTCAACTGCCGAATTATTTTTGGGCTCGTCCATATCAATAAAGTCTATCACTATCAAGCCGGCCAAATCTCGCATTTTGAGTTGTCTTGCAATTTCATCGGCGGCTTCCAAGTTGGTCTTTAATGCTGTTTCCTCAATATCTTTTTCTTTTGTTGCACGACCGGAGTTTACATCAATTGAAACTAATGCTTCGGTCGGATTAATCACCAAATATCCGCCCGATTCGAGTTGAACAATCGGGTTATGCAGTTTATCAAGTTGCGATTCTACTTGAAACCTTTGGAAAACAGGCATTTCTCCGCTCTTGCGGGTTTTTATTTTTCTTAAATTGCTCGGAGATAATATTTTTACAAAGTCACGAGCTGTTTTAAATGCCTCGTTACCATCCACGATAACTTCTGCAATGTCTTTGGTAAACATATCTCTTAATGCTCGTTTAATCAGATTACCTTCTTCATAAATCATAGACGGAACTTTGTTTTTTAATGCTCCGATTCTTATTTGATTCCATGTTCTGATAAGATAGTTATAATCACGAACAATGTCGGCTCTGGTTTTTTCTTCACCGGCAGTACGAATAATCATCGACATATCGGAGCCCAACGGCAATTCGTTCATAATTTCTTTTAAGCGCTTGCGGTCGGCGGCATTGGTGATTTTGCGTGATACTCCGCCGCTTTTGATGCGATTGGGCATTAATACGCAATAGCGTCCTGCAAGTGATAAATATGTGGTAAATGCGGCGCCTTTGTTTCCGCGTTCTTCTTTGACAACCTGAACGAGCAAAGTTTGACCTTCTTTTATCACATCTTGAATGGTGGAATAGTGATAAAGTTTTCTGGCTTTGATGAGCTTTTTTTGTAACTCAAAATCGTTCTCATTGTCATCGTCATCAGTGTCAACGGCAACTTCATCATCGTTGTCATTATCATCATCGGTGTCGGCATCATCTTGCGTAACATCTTCACACACCGACGGTTCTTCATTTTCAATTTCGTTTGCCAAAACTTTAAGTTCTGCTTTTTCATCTTGCGAAGGTTGTTCGTTTTCTGTCGGTTGCTCATTGTTTTCAACTTCTGTGGCGAGCTTTTTGCGACGAGTATATTTTCTTTTTGGTTTTACGGGTTTTTCGTCGGCTTTTTCTTCCGATTTTTTTTCTTCATCAGGCAGATTTTCTTCTTTGTTTTGACTTACAACCTGCTTTTGTGTAACCGAATTGTTGTTGTCAACAGATGCGTTTTCTTCCATATTTTGAGAACTGTCTTCTTGCTCTGAAATCATACTTTCAAGGGCTTGAGCCTTGTCCTCAAGAGCTTTGGAAGCTTCTTCTATGGCTTTTTTTGCTTCTTCTTCACGAAGTCTGGCTTCATATAAAGCTCTTTTTTCGGCACGGATTCGTTCTCGTTGTTCTTCTCTTTCTTTCAAATATTGTTTTTTGCGTTCAATAATTTCATCAACTTCTCTGTCAACGGCTTCAACCATGGCATCGGATATGTTGTAATAATCAGGATGAATTTCACCGAAAGCCAAAAAACCGTGCTTGTTTCCGCCATAATCAATAAAAGCGGCTTGTAACGAAGGCTCCACTCTGATAACTTTTGCCGTATAAATATTTCCTTTGATTTGTTTGCGGAAACTCGATTCGAACTCAACATCTTCAACCTTGTTTCCATCTACGATAACCACTCTGGTTTCTTCAGGTTGGGTGTCATCAATTAACATTCTTTTTGTCATCTTTTTATCCTATTTATAATTCCGTATTGCAAACGGAAAATTTATGCCTTGTACGAGATAGGTATAAAATAAAACAACAAATATCTGGTTTTCATATAATAATACTTAAAAGCAAATCGGCATTTTGAGCCAAAAGTTTTTGTTTTACATTTACCGAACGGATAAGATAAAGTGATTGTTCTTGTTTAATTAGTCTTTACTTACCGCATCCAAAATATCTCGTATATTCTTACGGTTAAAGCTTGTAAGCTATGTAAATGTGAGAAAGCATATTGAGTGTTAAAGGCTTTTCTCATTAAAAAAATCAGCAGCAAATTCTTTAACCGAGTTCTACAATACATAATTTCTTTTAAATTACAACAACAATTTTCATCATAAGCAAAACTTTTTAACCGATTGGTAAGAGTTTTTTGCTACCATAAACGCAAATGTGTGACGATTCTAAGACATATAACGGATTTATGATGTCCGGATTTATAAGAAAAATACTGATGCTGACGGCTTTGGTATGTTTTTTTGTATTTACGGCTGTGTCGCAAGTTTGTGCCGGAAATATTACCAATATGCGTATAGGTCAACAAGTCGGCAGTGTCAGAATTGTTTTTGAGGCCGATAAAGCATTTGATTACAAGGCATTTTTGCTTAATGACCCTAAACGATTGGTTGTTGATATATTCAATATGGATATTAAAAAAACTTTGCAAAGTGATGATAATAACCTGATTGCAAATACCAGAGTCGGAAAACTTGACGGCAATAATAAACGAGTTGTTTTTGATTTGAAAAAACCGGCTATAATCAAAAAGGCATTTATGCTCAAACCGCAAAGTAATATGAAATGGCGTTTTGTTGTTGATGTTATGCTGTGTTCCGAGCGAGATTATAAAGCAAAAGTAGGTGCAAAGCACGCTCTTTCAAGCAATTCGGATAACGAAACAAAAATTGCTTCAACTTCATCGGATTGGTTTTTTGATACAAAATCCGATATTAAATCCAAACCGCGTAAAAAGATAATTGTTCTTGACCCCGGACATGGTGGTAAAGATCCCGGAGCAATTGGTGCATATGGAAAAACATATGAAAAAAACATTACCTTAGCAATGGGAAAAGAACTCAAAGCAATGCTTGAGAAAAAAGGTTATACGGTATATTTGACCCGAAGTACCGATGTTTTTATTCCGTTGCGCCAACGAGTTAAAATTGCACAAAAATATAAAGCGGATTTGTTTATGTCGATTCATGCTGATAGTGCCTTAAACCGAAACGCGAAAGGTTTGTCGGTTTATACATTGTCTGAAAAAGCATCTGACAAAGAAGCAGCTGCTTTGGCTGAACGGGAAAATAAGGTTGATATAATAGGCGGAGTTGATTTTTCGGAAAATTCCAAAGAAATTAATGATATTCTGATTTCATTGTCACAAACCGACAGTCGTAATAAATCATCTAAGTTTGCAACATACATTGTTAATGAGATGAAAAAATCGGTTAAGCTGTTAAATGATACGCACCGATTTGCCGGATTTGCCGTGTTGAAAGCTCCCGATATTCCGTCGGCACTTTTGGAAATGGGATATTTATCCAACAAATCGGAAGAAAGCTTGTTAAAACAAAGCTCCTATCGTAAAAAATTGGCCACATCGGTTACGCAGGCTATTGATAAATATTTTAATGACCCTGAAATTGCTGCATTATATTAAATGTTCATAACTTTTTGAAAAATTGATTTGCATTTTATTTTATATGTTATAAAGTGGCATAAAATGATAATGATGTAGAGAATACCCATATGTTTAAAATTTTTACCGCATTGGTCAGTGCCGGAATGTTTTTTGCCACACTTGCTTTGGTGGCAATGATTGTATTTTTCAGTAAGCTCAGTGTTGAACTTCCTGATTATAGGCAATTGGCAAAATATGAACCTGCGGTTACAACTCGTCTGTTTGCAGGTGATGGTCAGCTCTTGATGGAATATGCGGCTGAAAAGCGTTTGTTTGTGCCTGTTGATAAAATTCCTGCTCGAGTCAAACAAGCTTTTATTGCTGCCGAAGATAAGCATTTTTATTCGCATGGCGGAATAGATTTTATCGGCATTGCAAGAGCCATAATCAACAATTTGAAAAATTTGGGCAAAGGTCGTCGTCCTGCCGGTGCTTCAACCATTACGCAACAGGTAGCTAAAAACTTTTTGCTCAGTTCGGAAGTTTCTTATATTCGAAAAATTAAAGAGGCAATTTTGGCGCATCGTATGAATAAGGCCTTTACCAAAGACCATGTGCTTGAATTGTACTTAAACGAAATCTATCTCGGAAATCGGTCTTATGGCGTGGCTGCTGCGGCTTTGAATTATTTTAACAAGTCGTTGGACGAGTTAACATTGGAAGAAATAGGCTATTTGGCAGCTTTGCCCAAAGGACCTAACAATTATCACCCTAAGAAAAAATATGATGCGGCCGTGGCACGACGAAATTGGGTAATCGGCAGAATGGTAGAAGACGGGTATGTCACAAAAGAAGAAGCCGATATTGCAAAATCTAAACCGTTGGTCACAACGGACAGAAAAACAGGCTTTCTAAAAGATGCCGAATATTACAGTGAAGAAGTAAGAAGAACTATATCTCACAACTTAGGTGATGATGCTTTGTATGAAGGCGGGCTGATTGTCAGAACAACCATCAATCCTCAAATTCAGTCCATGGCGACCAAAGCTTTCAGAAAAGGCCTGATAGACTACGATGTAAGACACGGTTATAAAGGTGCAACTCATAAAATTACCTTAGATGAGAACTACAAACAAACTCTTGACGATGTTGTGCTTGAAAAAGGGGCTCAACCCACATGGCAAAAAGCTGTGGTCTTGGAAGTTGAAAAATCAAAAGCAAAAATTGAAACAGAAGATGAGTTAACCGCACATATATATCTTGAAGACATTGCTTGGGCAAGACCTCGATTAAAAAATAACGGTATCGGAGCAGTGCCGACCGATGTGTCAAAAGTTTTAAATGTCGGTGATGTTATATATGTTGAAAAACTTGACAATTCTAAGACCAAAAACGACGATGCTTATGCTTTAAGACAAGTTCCCGATGTTGAAGGTGCTATGGTGGTAATTGACCCGCATACCGGAAAAGTGCTTGCATTGGTAGGTGGGTTTGATTTTAAAAAATCTCAATTTAATCGTGCCACACAGGCATATCGTCAAACAGGTTCATCGTTTAAGCCGTTTGTATATTTAACGGCTTTGGAAATGGGATATTCCCCAAATGATTTGATTTTAGATGCTCCGTTTGTATTGGATCAAGGAGTGGGACAACCCAAATGGAAACCCGCAAACTATTCTAAAAAGTTTTACGGGCTTATGACACTTCGTCAGGGAATTGAGCAATCTAAAAATTTGATGACAGTTCGTTTGGCACAAGATATCGGTATGGATAAAGTGGCCGAAATGACTAAAAGAGTTGGTATAAATGACAATTTACCGCAATATTTGTCTTCATCATTGGGCTCTGCCGATGCCAGAGTTTTGGATATGACAAGCGCTTATGCCATAATTGTTAACGGCGGTAAAAAGGTTAGTCCGCATTTAATTGAGCGCATTCAGGACCGTAGCGGAAAAACCATATACAAATATGATGAGTTTGATTGTATGGAGTGTTATGCCGACAAATGGGAAAATCAGGAGGCTCCGATAAAGCCTGATTTGAGAGAACAAATTATTGATCCGCTTACAGCATATCAAATGACTTCCATTTTAGAAGGTGTTGCCGTAAGGGGAACAGGTGCAAAATTAAGAAGCTTAAATAAGCATTTAGCCGGAAAAACCGGTACAACCAATGACAACAAAGATGCTTGGTTTATCGGATTTTCGCCTGATTTGGTGGCCGGAATTTATGTAGGATATGATGAACCTGTAAGTTTAGGTCGTTATGAAACCGGTGCATCTGCTGCACTTCCCATATTTTATGATTTTATGAAAGAAGCCTTAAAAGATGTTCCTGATTATGATTTCAGAATACCGGCAGGAATAAAGCTCGTGCGTATAAATCCTAAAACCGGTAAATTATCTGAGCCAACCGATAAAACGGTTATTGTTGAAGCTATTAAACCTGATTATAGTTTTGATGCTTCAAAACAAAGAGTTGTCGGAAAAGACAAAGAAGATATGATGATTATTGACAATCAAGACACCGGACTTCAGGTCGGCGGAGAATATTAGAGGTAAATATGAAAGCAGAATTTGTAAACATAATTGAGAAAATCAAGCAGTCTTTAGCACTGCTGAGGAGGTCTCTTTGATTATGATAATGCACTTTTAAGATTGGAAGAACTTAATGCTTTGAGTGAAAATCCCGATTTGTGGAGTGATTCTCAAAAAGCCTTAAAAATCACCGGTGAAAAAAACAGATTGGAAGATGCCTTAAAATCTTTTGATTTAATGAACAATAGCCTGATCGATTATGAAGAAATGGCCGTTCTTTCGGAAGATGATGAAGAAATGCAAAATGAAATTTTTTCACTTTTGGAAAATCTGCAATCTGATGTTGCAATTGCCGAAATTGAAGCACTGTTTTCAGGTGAAGCAGATGCTAATGATGCTTATGTTGAAATTCATGCCGGAAGCGGTGGAACAGAAGCGCAAGATTGGGCTGAGATGCTTTTAAGAATGTATATCAGATGGGCTGAAAAAAGAAAATTTAAGGTAGAATATCAAGAAGAAACTGAAGGTGATGTTGCCGGTATTAAATCGGTTACAATAAAAATAGGCGGACACAATGCATACGGTTGGCTAAAATATGAAAGCGGTGTGCATCGACTTGTCCGAATTTCACCTTTTGACAGTGCAGGAAGGCGACACACCAGTTTTGCATCGGTAAATGTGTTTCCGGTTATTGATGATAAAATTGAAATCAATATTAATGAGGCTGATTGTCGTATTGATACATACAGAGCATCGGGTGCCGGCGGACAACATATCAATAAGACCGATTCGGCAGTCCGAATTACTCACATCCCTACCGGAATTGTCGTACAAAGCCAAAATCAGCGCTCGCAATTTCAAAACAGAGATAATGCTTGGAAAATGCTTAAAGCCAGATTATATGAATTGGAGATGAAAAAGCGGGAAGATATAGCCAGTGAACAACGAGATAATCAAGGCGATAACGGTTGGGGATATCAAATCAGGTCATATGTTTTGCAACCGTACCGCATGGTAAAAGATTTGCGTACAGAGGTTGAAACTTCCGATTGTAAAGCAGTATTGGACGGTGATATAGATATGTTTTTGCAAGCCGCATTGTCAGATAAGGTCGGGAAAGATAAAAATTAATGAAAAAGATATCCGGTAAAGCATATTTTTTCAAAAAAACAGTCGATTATATAGGAGTCGGTCTGCTGCTTTTTTTGTTGTATATGCTATGGATTTTGTACAAGGGTCCGCTATCGGTAGATTTTTTGAAACCTTACATTATACAGGCCTTAAATTCGCAGGATACGGAATATTCAATGAATATCGGTAAAGTGAATTTGGAGTTGGTTCGTTCAATTCAGCCGGTAAAAATTATAGCAAAAGATGTGGTTTTAAGAAAAAATGATGATAAATTTTCCATTCAGGCACCAAGCTTGTCTTTGTCGTTTAGTGTGAGGGCATTGCTAAAAGGAATTATTGCGCCTTCAAATGTTTCGGTTGAAAAACCCAAAATGGCAATTTTTACGACTTATGGTGTTGATAAAGAAAAAACCAATGAAGTTAACAAGAAAAAAGTGGAATATTATATTGATTGGTACGAAGGTTTTTTGGAACGGTTTAATTCTGATGAGATGATATATCCGGAAAGTTTTATCAATAAGATAGAAGTTAATCATGCCGAAGTTGAGTTTCATGAGGTAGATTTGGGCCGAAAGCAAAGTTTTAAGGAAGTTAATGTTGATTTTAATCGAAATATTGCAGACTTAGAGCTTGCAATTTCAGGTTTGTTGGATAAGTCGGACCGTCTTGTTACATTAGGCTTAAAAGGTGATTATAACATTTTAAAAAATAAACTTAATTTAGATTTTGTTTTTTCCGATTTTGAAGTCTCTGACTTTTTGAATACCGGCAATGAAAATATTTTGCGTATTGATGTGCCGATAGACGGCAAAATCAGTACAAAAATTGATTTTGCTAAAATTATTGATAACAAAGAAGATGTTTTGGAGCATCTGGACACCATAGTCGGCAATATAGATTTTAAGGTCAATGGTGGTGACGGACAAGTAATATTTAACAATCAGGAAAAGTTTAATTATGACATAGATTCTTTTGTTTTAGAAGGTAATATTGCCGGTGGGCTAGATGCGGTTATCATTAATAATGCCGATTTTGAAACGGCCGGTCAAAAAACTCGTTTAAGCTTAGATGTATCCGGATATAAAAAATATTTTTTCGAGAACTCGCTTGCCGATTTAAAAATTATTTTCACCTCTGAAATTGAAAAATTCAAATTGGCGGACTTATCGAAGTTTTGGCCCAGATATTTGGCAGAGCCGGCTTGGCAATGGTGTAAAGACCATCTTATCGGCGGGCAGGCCCAAAACGGAAAATTTGTTTTTAAGTTTAATTATGATGAAAACAAAAATAATTTGAGCCTTTCGTCATTAGACGGTATGGCAGATTTAATCGACGGCGATTTAACATATCTTGAGGGTATGCCGGTAGTTAATCATGTTTACGGGGTGGCAAAATTTAATAATTCTTCAATTGATATTGACATTGATAAAGGTGTGTCAGACGGAGTTTTGGTCAACAAAGGCAGAGTGTTGCTTTATGATTTAAACAAAGAGCACAGCTACATTGATATCCGAATTGACGGCAATTCATCTGTTGCAGATGCGTTAAAGTTTATTGACAATCCGCCGTTAAATTTTGCTTCAGGTATGGGGATAAATCCTCAAGATGTTTTGGGTGATGTAGATATTCAATTAGGACTAAATTTTGAATTGCATCGAAATTTAACCGCCCAAGAAATAAATGTTGATGTTAAAGCCGATTTGAAAGATGTCAGGATAAAAAACATAGTTGATAACAAAGATTTAACCGCCGACAAACTTAATGTGGAAGTTAACTCAAAAGGTTTTATTGTTATCGGTGATGCGATGTTTGATAAAGTTAATCTCAATTTGTTTATAAATGAAACTTTTGCCAACAAAACATACAAAAGCAAAGCCAAAATTTCTTTTAAACTTAATGATGAAGTTAAGAAACAATTAGGTATTGACAGTTCTATTTTAAATCCGCCTTATATCAACGGATATGCGGATATAACTTCGGATATTACGGTGTTAAACAATGATACCATTGTTTTAGATGTTAATGCGGATATCACCAATGCACAAATTGATTATAGCTTTTTAGGATTTAAAAAGGATAAAGGTCAAAAAGGCAACATTAAAACCACAATAGAATTGGAACAAACAAAAGTAAGATCTGTTCCGTCGTTTAGTTTGACCAAAGATGATTTTTCATTGAACGGAAACCTAAAACTTGATAACCATGGCAGAATTAAAGAAATTGATATCACGGATATTAAAGGCCCCAAAACTTCGGCGGCAGCAAAAATTGATATCAGTTATGCTCCAAAGAAAAAGGCCAAAATAAATATTAGCGGTAACAGTTATGATTTGAATACTTTGTTTGATAAAAAAGAAAAAGCTCGTAAAGAAAGCAGTAAATCATCTGATGACAGCGGGTTTAAAAATGCAATAGATTCCGAAATTTTTATTGCGGTGAACAGTTTGTGGACCAATCCTGATACACCGATTAAAAATTTTGCCGGAAGTGCCATCATTAAAAACGGTATTGGGCTTGACCAAATACATATGGTCGGAAACTACGGTACGGATAAGTCTATAAAACTAAAATTAGATTATGTACCCAAACCGAGTGGTGAGCATATATTGTCAATAGATTCCAACAATGCGGGAAGCACATTAAGAGTGTTGCGTTTGTATGAAAATATGCACGGCGGTATTTTAAAAATTGAGGGCAAACATTCTCAAGACAACGACTTTATCGGTCATGCCAAGATACGAGATTTTAGCATTAAAAACACTCCTTTGTTGGCAAAATTGTTAACGGTGGCATCGTTTAGCGGTATTCTTGATTTATTAAGAGGTGAGGGAATTTATTTTTCGCATTTTGATGCTCCGTTTGAGTATACAAATAAAACACTTAAAATAAAAGAAGCAAAAATGTTCGGCAATGTTATAGGTTTTACCACAAACGGCTCGTATAATGTGTCATCGGAACAACTTAATTTGAAAGGAATTATATCTCCTGCTTACAGCCTAAATTCTTTTATCGGTAAAATTCCGTTTGTAGGTTCGGTTTTGGCCGGTAAAGATGGCACGGTAATTGCGGCAAATTATACAATTGACGGAAGTTTATCCGACCCGCAAATTGCCATTAATCCGCTGTCGATGTTTAGCCCCAATTCGTTAAAAGATTTATTGTCATCAGCCTTTGGAGGCAGTGATGAATAAAAAATTTAAAATCGGGATAGATTATCATGGCGTAATCACCGCTAATCCGGATTTTTTTAAAAAATTTAACCGCTATGCGTTGGATAATAATTGTTTGATATATGTTATCAGCGGCGGGCATACAAAAGATATTGAAAAATATTTAACCGAAAAACAGATATCATATTCTGCCATATGGTCAACACTTGACTATTATGATAAATTGCAAGAAGTGAGATATAACCAGGACGGAACATTTAAGGTTGATGACATATTGTGGGATAGCGCAAAAGCATTGTATTGTGCTCAAAATGATATCAATGTTCATATTGATGATTCGGTTGTTTACGGAAAATATTTCACAACTCCGTTTTGTTTGTATAATATCTTAGAAAAAAAATGCCTGATAAACGACAAATATATCAGCTTCAACCAAACACCTGAAAAAGTGCTTAAAAGCCTTCTTGATGTAACAAAAAAATAACGACGAAAGTATTAAAACTTCCGCCGTTAATGTCAGCAAAAAGTTTTATTCAGCTGTTGCATATAATGTATAAGTGCCTTCATACGAGCCTGCAGGATAGTTGGCAGGGATATGTAACATTCCACCAATTGATACGCCTTCACCACCAGCTCCAAGTTCATAAATACTATCTTCATCAATATAAAACTCAAGCTGCGCTGCATCTTCACCTTCGCCTATCACCGGTCCAAATTCAGCTCGTTGTTCGGAATCTATATTTGAAAGAGAACTAAAATCACCAGTGCATTCTGCATCTGTACCTCCTTCAGCAAAAACTGCCGCCCCGGTTACAGCACCACTTGTTGTTACGGTGGAAGGTTGACCATTTGTTTTTATATATATAGTACCAAGATTAAACTCTGAACAGTTTAATTCTTGTATGTGTTTAATAGTAGCATTAACTCCAATATTGCCTGTAACATCACTTGCGGCATTTGCCGTTGTTGTAATTAATATTGCCACAGCGCTCAAAAGAAAATATTTTCTCATAATTTTAATCCTTAAAAATAGTTAAACTTAATTTGAAAGGTGTAGAAATCACCTTTCACATCACATCATAAACCGTTTTTTTTTTTTGCAAGTAAAAAGAGTCTGTTTGTAGATTTAAATCAAAAATGATGTAGAGGTGTCTCTCTCATCACCATCATACCGATGCCCGAACTTTAGTTCGGAATAGACACCGGTATTCAGGGAATAAATAAAGCTATATTACCACCTGGACTCCGTGGTCAAGCCACGGAGTGACAGTTAGGAGGTGGACTCCGGCATCAAGTGCCGGAGTGACAGTTAGGAGGCGGACTTCAGCATCAAGTGCCGGAGTGACAGTTAGGAGGCGGACTCCGGTAATAATTGCTTACTAAAGTTATTAAGAGGTGATAAATATAAATTTGTTTGACTATTACCTCAAAAATGATTAGATATCCACAATAGACTCTTTAAAATTGCAAAAAAAAAAAACGGTTTAGAATGTGAACAGAATATAATATATGGAGTTAGTTGATGAGAAAAGTTTGTGAGCTTGGAAGAAGTATGGTTGAGATGTTAGGAGTTCTTGCCATAATCGGAGTTTTATCGGTTGGCGGAATTGCCGGTTACTCAAAAGCAATGATGAAACATAAAATGAACGAACATAGAGTTATGCTTAATTCTCTTATTAATACTCTATTTATGTATGCGGATAAAGTTATTTCTTTCAATAATAATTCTACAGAAACAGTAATCATTAGTGAAACATTTTATAAATCAGGTCTTTTGCCTGATGATGTTAGATTATATGAACATAGCACCGATTATTTAAGAGATGTTTTTAATAATTCTATTTGGTTATTTACTAATCCTTATGCTAAGCAAGTAGGAATGGGATATACCATTACCGGAAATGAAACAGGGCGAGAAATATGTGTAAATCTGATAAATGTAGCAAAGGAAAATTCGGCTAATTTGTTTCAAATCCTATCCGATAAAAATGATGGAAATGATAACTATACTACACATGGACGATACTATGGTGATAAATTTTGCACTCAGGATGTAAGTTGCATCAGAAATATAACTTTTAATGATATAGATATCTTATGTAACAATTGTTATGACCGCAGTTGCAGATTTTATACGGTTATAGCATACTAATTTCTTTTATCAACTATCTTGTCCGTACATTGCCGAGCTTTTATTTAAGGTATAAATTTCATTATCAGTCGGCAGATTATAGTAAACATATTCTACATTTGATAACTCATTGCCAAATTGCAAAACCTGACGACTTAAATTGTGCATAAATACGGCCCGCATAGTGTTATCTAATCTTTGTGAAAATTTATTTTTAAAATCAGGTGATGTGATTATATTGGCTATCATAATGCCACCGTTTTTAAGATGATTTTTTACCATTTGAAAAAAATCTGCCGTTACAAAATTCAGCGGAATGCTTTGCACCGAAGAAAACACATCAACCACAATTAAATCATATTTATTTTTATCATTTAGCATAAAAAGATACGCATCTTGGTAAATAAACTTTTTGTTTTTGCTTAACGGCTTTTGTAAAAACTTTTCTTCCGCTATTGTTTGCAATTTTTTTTCAACATCTAAAAATGTATAATTGTTTTTTGTATCGTCAATTCCAACCGTAAAACCACCGGCTCCCAAAACTAAAATGTCATAAATTTTATCATCGTTCATTGTTTTTATGAAATTATCGTTGATAAATTTTATGTAGTTAAACATCAAAGAACTGTCTGCGGAAATTTTTGATGAATGTGAACCGTTAATTTTCATCAATAAAGATTGAGCTTGGTTGCCAACAACATCTTCGGGAACAATTTCAAGTCTTGAAACAGCATCGTCTTTTATCAAATAATTTGTGCCATATATCAAGTTTTCGTTGTTGAGCAAGTAGCAAAAAATTAAAAAAACAATAAGCAATATTAACGAGGGCAGTTTTTCTTTTTTGTGGCATATAATCAATAAGCAAGCAGATGTTAAACCGACCAAAACCATAATGGTTGCACTTACCGAAAGAAAAGGCATCAAAACAAGGGTGGTACCGATAGAACCGGCAACACTGCCGAATGTGTCAACTGCCATAAATCTGCCGGTATAATTTGTATCATAACGATGTATAATCCGGCCGATTGCCGATGTGATAAAGCCCATAAACACAGACGGAACAGCAATAAAAAACAAACAATATAAACTAACCGGAAGCAAAAAGCCTTTTATATTTAAAAAGTATAGAAAAATAAAATACACTTCCATAACATAATATGATGAAGCAACAACAAAAATTATGCCTAAAACAACAATCATCTTTTGTATCAATTTACGAAGTTTGTTTTTGCTTAGATTTATTACTGAGCCTAAATAATAGCCAAGGCTCATAAACATCAAAATAAAAGTGATGACAATTGAAGTAATTAAGGTGTTAGAGCCGACAAAATTAATCAACTGTCTTAGAACAATCAGCTCAAAAGAAAGGCTTGAATAACCCAACAAAAAAACAACGGCAAGTAGAGAAAATTTTAATTTGTTCGTCATTTATAACCCTAATTTGTTTTTTATAAATTTCTCTAATGATTTTTCGTCTCGCCACATAATTTTGATATTAAGCACATTTATATGTTGCTTGATATCCGAAGGAATTTTTACATAGTCCTTGGATGTGGTAAATATAGCCAGATTTTCTTTTTTTGCTTCATCAATAATGCTCATTAAATCTTCTTTTGTATAAAAATGATGGTCGGGAAAATCTTTTGTTCTTACAACATCTAAACCCACATTTTTAAGCGATTGATAAAGTTTTTCGGGATATCCGATACCGGCAAAAGCATATACTTTTGAGTTTGTAACTTTTGGCTTATCTTCTGTTATATCGGCAAAAAATATCGGTAAGTCGGTTTTGTGGGATAAATTTGTTTTATCATCACCTATTACAATGAGGGCATCGGCTCTTTTTATACCGCCGGCAAAAGTTTCACGCAACGGACCGGCCGGAATGACTGCGCCATTACCGATACCGAATTTACCGCTAAAGACCAAAAATGAAATGTCCTTATACAAACTCGGATTTTGAAACCCATCGTCCATTACCAAAATATCAGCTCCGTTATCTAAAGCCTGCTTGGCGGCTTTTGCTCTGTCGGCATTGATGCAAACAGGAGCAACCTCAGATAACAACAACGGCTCATCACCAACCTCATCAGGAGTATGAATTTGTTTGTTTACAACAACACCGCTTAATTTTCCGCCATATCCTCGAGATATAAAAAACGGATTTTTGCCGTATTTTTTTAGCATCTGCACTATTGCAATCGATACCGGAGTCTTTCCTGTACCTCCGGCGGTTAAATTTCCGATGCATATCACCGGTAAGCCGGATTTATAGGGCTTTTTAAGTTTAATTCTTAGTATTGTGGCAAAACAATAAAGCCAACCTAACGGTAACAAAATATAATAAAAAATATTTTTTTTGTTCCAAAAGGTTGGCGTTTTCATTTTAACATCCTGTTTTCTTAATCAAGATAGCATTGGATTTTTTCAACAATGCCGTCTAAAACTTTGGCTTCGCCATATGCCCAGTTGTAAGCAAGTGAGCGTTTGGCTTCCAAAAGTTCCGGATTGGTAAGCAGGTTTTCGACCATTGCCATTAAGTCAATCACATCATTGACCTGAATGATACCATCGGCTTTTTTGGCTCTGTTGACGGCATCGGTAAAGTTATGCATATGCGGACCGACAATTACGGCATCACGACAACGAGAAGGTTCCATAAAGTTTTGACCGCCATGCGGAATGAGTGAACCGCCGATAAACACCAAATCAAACAAATCATACCAAATGCCTAACTCACCAATGGTGTCAGCAATGTAAACATTGGTATCGGAAGTGATTTTTTCACCGGCAGAACGCAAAGATACCTTTAAACCCAGTTCATTTTGCAATCTGTTCTTAATTTCAATGCCTCTGTGCGGATGACGAGGAGCAATAAAGGTCAACACATTGGGGATTTTCTTGTTTAAATCTTTTAAGAACTTACCGATTCTGAATTCCTCATCTTCATGAGTGGAGCTTACAAGCCAAGTTGTACGATTGCCGATTTGTTCGGCAATTTCTTTTTTCTTTTCTTCATCAATAGGCAAAGGAAGACCTGCATATTTTAAGTTGCCCAAGCATAAAGTGTTTTTTGCCCCTAAAACTCTTAAACGATATTCATCTTGGTCCGATTGTCCCAAACACAGTGTAAAACAATCTAAAATTTCCTTAATGGCAAATTCAAACTGTTGCCATCTTTTGAACGATTTATTGGAAATTCTGCCGTTAACCAAAATCAGCGGAATGTTCTTTCTTTTGATGCAAGAAAGTGTTGACGGCCAAAATTCGGACTCAAACCACAAAGCAATGTCAGGACGCCAATGTCTTATAAATCTGGTTGCAAATGTAGGATTTTCAATCGGCAAATATTGATGAAATGCGCGTTCAGGCAAGCGTTTTGCCATAATTTCCGCAGATGTTGTAGTACCCGTTGTTACCATAATATGCGCATCTTGATATGTTTCAAGTAACTTTTGAATTAGCGGTAACATCGAAATAGATTCACCCACAGATGCGCCGTGCATCCAAATAAGTTTTCCTTCGGGACGAGGTTTTGATGGACGACCGATTCGTTCGTTGAAGCGTTTTATATCTTCTTTTCCGTTCTTTTTGCGTTTTTCAATATATGGCTTAATAACAAGCGGATATAAAATACGAAGCAGAGTATTATAGATTCTAATCAACATCAATTTAGTTCCTTTTATTTTAGTTAACTTTTTTGCGTTTGTTTTTAGGTAATGTCCCTTTCGGAATATACGGCATATTAAGTTCTTTGTCAATTTGCCATGTGAGGTTGTTAAGAGCATTTTCAATTTTTAAGCGATATGATTCCAAATCTTCCTTTGAAGCATTTTTATCAATTAAAAAAGGCTCGGTTACGGCACAAATGCCTTTGCTAAACGGCTTTGGCACAAACATTTTATCCCAACTTTGCTCAATAATAACCGAATTTTTTATGCTGTAAGTTACACCGATAACCGGAATGGCAGCTTTTTGAGCATAATATACAGGGCTTAAAGACATTGTCATTGAGGGGCCTCTCGGACCATCGGGAATAATGGCAATTGTGGTACCGTTTTTTAGCTCTTTCATAATGGAAACAGCAGCCCCTTTGGCATTTTCATTGGTGGAGCCGTCAATGCTACCGATACCGAATTTTTTTAAAATAGCGGCAATTAATTGTCCGTCACGATGAGGTGAAACCAAAGCTTTTAATTTTTTTCGTTTATCCCAAAACGGAGGTATCATCGGAGCTCTGCCATGCCATGCAACAAAAATTACACTGCCGTATTTTTCCAAGTTGTCATAAAAAGTTTCAACTCCACGCAAATCCCATCGGGTTGAGGCTTTTATGAGCCTGATATACCAATAGGCAACATAGCTTATGACATTGATGGCAAATTTAGATTTTGTAATTTTTTTTAATATAGACATTATGTGTTTCTGAGTTCAATTTTACAAGTTATTAACAAGCACATCATAAACATTTTTTTTAAATCTGCAATAACTTAATTAGCTTTTAACACTTAAGCCTGTGGATTAAAAAGATTTAGCATTGTCACCCTTGCCAAATGTTTATAGATTTCCTATATTATGATAAAGTAATAAATAGGGAGAAATCTTAAATTATGTCCGAAAATAACGAAGATAAACAAAATAAGGCAATTCCGGTGTTGCCCTTACGAGATACGGTTGTATTCCCGAAAATGATTGTGCCGTTGTTTGTGGGGCGTCAAAAATCTATTCAGGCCTTACAGCAGGTCAACGAAATAGGCGGTAAGGTTGTTTTGGTAACCCAAAAAAAAGCCTCGATTGAAGACCCTAAAGAAAAAGATATTTACAATATCGGAACACTGGGAAGTATTTTGCAAATGCTCAAACTCCCCGACGGTACGGTTAAGGTTTTAATTGAGGGTGTAGAGCGTATCATAGTAAACAGTTTTATTGATGACGGAAACTTTATCAGTGCCAAAATTGAAGCTTTGCCTGAAGTTTCTATGGACGAACGGGAAATTGAAGTTTTATCTCGCTCGGTAATTTCGTTGTTTGAAGAATATGTAAAGGTTTCAAGAAAACTTTCTCCCGATGTGATTGTGGCCGTTCGTCAAATTGAGGATTATAGCAAGCTTGCCGATACCGTTGCCTCGCACATTACCCTTAAAACCGAAGAAAAACAACAGCTTTTGGAAGCAGAAAATTTATCGTCTCGGTTTGAAAAGCTCTTAGAGTTTATGAATTCCGAGTTGGCGATGATTGAAGTTGAAAACAAGATAAAAAATCGTGTTAAGCAACAAATGGAAAAAAGCCAAAAAGAATATTATTTAAACGAGCAAATGAAAGCCATTCAAAAAGAGTTAAATGATGGTGATGAAGAAGATGAAATTTCGGCCTTAAAAAAACGCATTAATAATACTAAGCTTTCAAAAGAAGCCAAGGATAAGGCTTTGGCCGAATTAAGAAAGTTAAAAACTATGGGAGCGATGAGCTCCGAGGCTACCGTTGTGCGCAATTATCTTGATTGGTTGTTGGACATTCCGTGGAAAAAGCCCTCCAAAGTTAATAATGATTTGCAAAAAGCCACGCAAATTTTGGAAGCAGACCATTATGGTTTGGATAAGGTTACCGAACGCATTGTGGAATATTTGGCCGTGCGTTCAAGAGCAGATAAAATTAAAGGGCCGATTTTGTGTTTGGTCGGACCTCCGGGGGTTGGTAAAACTTCACTGGGGCAATCCATTGCCAAGGCAACCGGCAGAAAGTTTGTCAGAGCCTCGTTAGGCGGTATGCGTGATGAGGCCGAAATTAGAGGACACAGACGCACATATATCGGCTCAATGCCCGGAAAAATTGTTCAGGGTATGAAAAAAGTCGGAACATCAAATCCGCTTTTCTTGCTTGATGAAATTGATAAATTGGGCAATGATTGGCGAGGTGACCCGAGCTCGGCGCTTTTGGAAGTGTTGGACCCTGAGCAAAATTCTACTTTTAATGATCACTATTTGGAAGTAGATTATGACTTGTCCGATGTAATGTTTGTGACAACCGCAAACTCTCTTGATATGCCAAGACCGTTGCTGGATAGAATGGAAATTATCCGTTTGTCGGGTTATACCGAAGATGAAAAAATCGAAATTGCCAAACGACATTTAATTCCCAAGATTTTTGGTGAAAATGCGGTTAAATGTTCTGAGCTTTCCATCACCGATGAGGCAGTTCGTGACATTGTGCGCTATTACACTCGTGAAGCCGGTGTACGCAATTTGGAAAGAGAGCTTTCGGCCATTGCCCGAAAAGCCGTAAAAGAAATTTTGCTTTCAAAGGATAAGTGTTTAAAAATTGAAGTTACGGCCGAAAATTTGGAAAAATATTTAGGTATCAAAAAGTATCATTTCGGACAAGCCGAAGAAACCGACCATATCGGTGTTACTACCGGTCTTGCGTGGACGGAAGTCGGTGGTGACATACTTTTTATTGAAGCGGTGGATATGCCCGGCAAAGGCAAGGTTATGCAAACCGGAAAACTCGGCGATGTAATGAAAGAATCAATTGATACGGCATATTCGGTGGTAAGAGCTCGCTCAAAAGATTTAGGCATTGAGCCTGATGTGTTTGAAAAGACCGATATTCATATCCATGTGCCTGAGGGTGCAACTCCCAAAGACGGACCATCTGCCGGTATTGCAATGTTTACAACACTTGTTTCGGTGTTTACAAAAACTCCGGTCAGAAAAGATGTAGCTATGACCGGTGAGATAACACTGCAAGGCAGAGTGCTCCCGATTGGCGGGTTAAAAGAAAAACTTTTATCAGCTTTAAGAGGCGGTATCAAAACCGTGATTATCCCCAAAGATAATGAAAAAGATTTGGCTGAAATTCCGGATAATGTAAAACAAAACTTAAAAATTGTACCGGTAAGTGAGGTCAAAGAAGTTTTAGAAATTGCCTTGAAAACTAAGTAACAAACAAAGGCTCTTGAACAAAATCAGGAGCCTTTTTTACGGTTTAATCCATATATTTTAATGATTAGTATGTGTATGTTACGGTAAATGAACCGGTATATTCTCCTGCTTTGACTTCTGCCGGAATTCTTAAGGTAGATGAAATAATACCCCTGCCACTACCACATTGATCACCTACAGCACCATAAGCACTAGCAGACATAGTATCACCTGAACTGTTTGTTAATACAAAATCATTAATATCTATTTCTTCATCCCAAAGAGTGTTACCATCTGAAGCGGTACAACAAGTATAACTTTTACCACTAACAGAAATAAGGTCATCATATGAGGAAACAAACTCTTGAATAGGAATTTCTCCATCAATTTCTATGTCTGAATTACCCTGTTTAACAACAATTGTACCCCAATCCATATCATCACACTCAAAAGTACCTGCGACTTCAATTGTTGCCTTAGCTGTTACTTCAGCATAGTCGGTTGTTGCATTTGCTGATGTTGCAGCCAAGAGGGCAGCTGCCGATAAAAGAAAATATTTTCTCATTTTTTAATTCCTTTACAAAAATTCAGTTTAAGTACATTTGAAAGGTGCAAAAAATCACCTTTCACATCGCATCATAAACCGTTTTTTTTTTTTGCAAGTAAAAAGAGTCGTTTAAAGAATTTAAATCAAAAATGAGGTAAAGGTGTCTCTCTCATCACCGACATACCAGTGCCCAAGCTTTAGCTTGGAATAGACCCGGTATCTAAGGGAATAATTTAGCTATATTACCACCTGGACTCCGGTATCTTCGTGCCGGAGTGACAATTAGGAGGCGCTTGCAAAGTATGAGGCTTAAAACAAAAATCTTGTGTTTTTTACTAATTTGAAGACACTAAAACATTTTTGTTTGCACAAAAATAAAGGGTGACAGTTTAAAGTTATTATTAATTCGAAGCAATATGACCTAACTAAAGTGTTTAAGCGGTGACTTTGTTTTTAAATATAAAAAAAGCTCCCGTTATGAGAGCTTTTTTAATTGTTGTTTTAAATATTCCAAAATATAAACTCTGATTGCACTTGATAAATTTTTGTTTTCATCACGATTTATATCAATTTTGCTTACTAAGGCATTGATACTTTGGTTATTTTCTTTGGCTATGCTAAGCAAAACTTCATAAAATTCTTCTTCCAAAGTGATACTCGTGTAATGTCTGCCGGCAATGACAACGGAAATTTTTTTCATCTTATTTCTTTCGGAAACTGTCAATGGAAATAACCTCTGCCGGAGTAGAGTTCAAAGTTTCTTTTTCATCAACTTCAATATCTTCAAGGCGAGTTGCTTTGTCGCTTTCTTCAAAGTTAAAACTCAAACCGAATTTGGCATAAGGGTCGGCAAAATATGTAATGGCGGCAAACGGCACAACCAAACGGTGAGGGACTCCGCCAAAGGTTAAAACAACCGAAAACTTATCATCGCTAACCTCTAAACCTGAAAATTGATGTTGCAAGACAATAGTCATATTTTCCGGATATTGAATTTTTAACATTTGCGGAATTTCAACTTCATCAAAATTTGTTTTGAATGTAATGTAATAATGGTTTTCCCCCGGTAAACCTTGCTTGGAAGCAATTTTTAAGGCATCAACCACAACCCCCATCAGATGTTTGCTGATTAATTTGTCATAATCAATTTCAGAAATATAGTCTTGCATTTTTATCCTCAATTTAATAAGCACATATAAAAATGAGCCGTTCTGTTGCTAGGTGGCTCATTCCCCACTTTTAACAAACCAATGTCAAAAGAATTTTGAATTTGTTGCTATCGCCTAAATTAAGCAGCTACTGCAACAGGTGCAAAATTATCATTTGCGTTCATTTATTTTGAACCGATAACGGTGGTATCTTGCCGAACACAGCAAAAGTATCTTTATTATATACTGTCTAACCTGTTTCACCCCCATAAAAATCGTATAAGTACTTTCATGCTTGCAACTTTTTATACTCGTGTACCTTTTTGTACACTTCGTATAAAAAATTTCGGCGCAGCAAAGCACTTATCCGCTTTTTGTTTTTAAGTACTTTCATGCTTGCAACTTTTTATACTCGTGTACCTCTTTGTACACTTCGTATAAAAAATTTCATCACAGCAAAGCACTTATCCGCTTTTTGTTTTTAAGTGGCAAGCACTTATATACAATATAAAATGGTGGAGGTGCCGAGTACTGCCCTCGGGTCCAATATACCTATTTCATACCGCCTCTAGTGTCATAGTCAGTTACCTGACAAGCATTTTATAACAACACTTTTCACATTTTTCAAGTTGTTTTTTATCGCAATATTTATCTTATGCTCAAAAAAGCACTTGATTTTCTTTTTATTATCACCATAATGAAAAAAGTTTTTAATATGAAAGGATAAGAAATGTTATTTACACTGTTTTTTCTTTTTAGTTTGTTTTTTGTAAAATCTGTTTTAGCCAATCCGGCTTGTGCCGTGTGTACCATAGCCGTAGGTGCGTCCTTAGAAATTGCTCGCAAGCTTGGTGTTGACGATAGTGTTGTCGGTGTGTGGGCAGGTGCATTTTTAGTGTTATTGGGTTATTGGACCATTAAATGGTTTGATAAGAAAAATTGGCACTTTAAAGGGCGTGATTTTATCATCTTGGTAACTTCAGTTGCCATGATTGGTTTTATGTACATTAGTCAGCTTGAATATCATGCTGAGGTAATAGGAATTTTCTATCTTGACCCGTTTTTATTTAGCACCATTGCCGGTGCGGTTGTGTTGGTTTTATCGTCTGATTTTTATCAATGGATGAAGAAAAAAAATGGCGGTCACGCTCATTTTCCGTTTGAAAAAGTTTTTGTTCCGGTAGCATCGTTGTTCTTGCTTAGCGCATATTTTTATTATTTTCCGCTTTGCCAAAAAGCTGCCGAACCGTTATATAACTTTTAATTGTATTCTTAAATCATACATTATACATAAGAGAGAATCAGAAAGATACTCCGACTAAGTCGGAGTATCTTGGTATGTTAGATTTTTATTAATAAGTAAAGATGTTTACTCATCTACATAAGTTACAGTAAGTGAACCGACATAGTGTCCACTTTCTACGTTTGCGGGAATTGTTAAAGTACCATATATTATGGCAGATGAACCAGATTCAGAAACAGGTGAAAAAGTCAACTCACTGTCATTTTCACCCGCTGTTAAAGTCACATCATTCATCGATAAACCATAAATAAAGCTACCACTTGAAAGTTGGCAAGTTGCTTTACCTTCTCCACTAACTGATATAATATCATTTCCAATTTGCATATCCTCATCAAAGAAGGTTCTAATTGTTGTTTCTTGATTATTTAGTTTTACAACAATCTCACCAAAACTCAATGTGGTACACTCAATAATATCTGCTACCGAAACTCGTGCATCTACATTTAATTCACCTACTTGAGCATTAACATTGCTTGCAGCCATCAAAGCCACAGCGCTCAAAAGAAAATATTTTCTCATAATTTAATCCTTTACAAAAATAGTTTAACTTAATTTTCATTGAAAAGCTAAAAATTTACCTTTCACATCACATCATAAACCGTTTTTTTTTTTTGCAAGTAAAAAGAGTCTTTTAAAGGCTTTAAATCAAAAATGAGGTAATAAAAATACCCGCTTTATAACAAGCGGGCAAGTTGTAAACGGTAATATTTTTATGCTTTTTTATCTTTTATAAGCGACAATATCATAGCTCCGAACAGCAATCCGAAAGTTACGCTTAATGATTGCCAAGCCAAGATATGAACACCGAAAATCGGCATAAAGATTTTGCAACCGATAAAAATTAATATAATTGACAATGCCGGTTTTAAATATACAAACTTATTTACAATGGCGGCAAGCAAGAAATATAAAGCTCTTAATCCCAAAATTGCAAAAATATTGCTGGTATAGACCACAAACACATCTTGCGTAATTAAAAATATGGCCGGAATGCTGTCAAAAGCAAAAATCACATCCATTGTTTCAATAATAATCAATGCGAAAAACAAAGGTGTAATATAGTGTTTACCGTTTTCTTTAATGAAGAAGTGTTCGCCTTTGAGCTCATGTGTAACATGGAAAAACTTTGACAGTGTTTTATAGAGCCTGCTTTCTTTGAAAGATTTTTGTTCACCTTCCTTATGGAAAAGCATTTTGGCGCCGGTATAAACCAAGAACACCGAAAAAATGTAAAGTGTCCAATGAAAACGAGAAATTAAGGCTTCACCTAAGTATATCATAATTCCGCGCATAACAAGAGCGCCCAAAATTCCCCAAAACAACACCCGATGTTGATATTTTGCCGGAACACCCACAGAAGAAAATATAATTGACATTACAAATATATTGTCCAAAGATAAACTTTTCTCCAACAAATATCCGGTAAAATAGTCCATACCCAAATCGGCACCTTTTTCATATATGACAAAGACTCCGAAAATAAGCGCAATTACAATGTAAAACACACATATCCACAAAGTATGCCAAAAATGCGGTTCTTCATTTTTGCGATTAAACACAAACAAATCCAATGCCAATAACACAATTACACTGACACCGAAAATGCCCCACATCATGTTGGTTGACAATACGGCATGTTCAGCCATTAATGAGTTTAAGATTTCCATTTAATTTCCTTTTATTTTAGTTCTCAATATTCCAAGTTGTTTTGATTATATCTTCAATATTGGTATATTTAGGTTTCCACCCCAAAATTTTTGTTGCCGTTTGAGCTTTTGCCACCACAACGGCAGGGTCACCGCTGCGACGCGGAGCAAAATTATAATTTAACCTTTTACCGATTACATTTTCGGTTGCATCAACAATTTCTTTAACCGATGTGGCTTTACCTGTACCTAAATTCAAGCAATATGATTTCTTATCGGATATCAGTTTTTTTACGGCCAAAACATGAGCGGTTGCCAAATCGGTTACATGGATATAATCACGCAAGCAGGTGCCGTCAGGCGTGTCATAATCGGAACCGTATATCGAAAATTTTTCGCGTTTTCCGGTTGCAACTTCCATAATTATCGGCAGTAAATTTTGCGGATTTTTTTCTTTTCCGACAATGCTTTTATCGGCTGCATAACCGACAGCATTAAAATATCTTAATGCAATATAGTTAAAATCTTTTAGTTTAGAATACCAATCCATTAAATCTTCAATGGCGGCTTTTGTATAGCCGTAAAAACTCATCGGATTGCGACTATGATTTTCATCTAAAGGCAAATATTGCGGCATTCCGTAAACGGCAGCTGATGATGAAAACACAATATGTTTAACATTGTTATTTATCATTGCATTTAAAATATTAATTGTACCGGTCAAATTATTAACCGAATACAACTGCGGATTTTCCATAGATTCGCCGACGGCTTTTTTGGCTGCCAAATGAATAACCGCATCAATGTTTTGTTTCATGGCATTATCCAAAGCTTTTTCATCTAAAATGTCCGCTTTGATAAACGCACTTTCTTTGAACAAATTTATTTCTTGTCCGGTTGATAAATTGTCATAAACAACGGTTTCAAAACCATTTTCCAAAAGTTCTTTGACCACATGACTTCCGATATAACCGGCGCCACCAACAACTAAAACTTTAGGCATAAAAATTCTCCTTAAAATTTTACAAAGATTTTATATATGCTTGCACAATCGGAATATCTGCCGGAGCCAAATCATAATCAAGTAAATGCATCGGCTCAACCCAAGCATATTGTTCGTGAGCATCTGTTTTTGTAATGAGCGGATTTTCACATTCGGCAATAAATGTGTTCAAAACGAAACTGCCGAAAGCATAACCGTGTTCCGATTTCATAAAGAGCTCTTTAACCGTTATTTTAAGATTTAATTCTTCTATTAACTCACGGCACAAACATTCGGGTAAAGTTTCACCTTTTTCAAGTTTACCGCCGGGGAGCTCCCATTTAAATTCTAAATCTTTGCCTTTTTTTCTTTGTGCAAGCAAAATTTTGCCGTTATGTATGATAATACCGGCTGCAATTTGTTTTTGTTCCATTATTTGTCCTTTTTAATCGGTTTTACATAAGCAATGGCGGCATGTTCTTCACAATATGTTTGTCCGCCGCGTATGGTTTTGCCGCAAAAACAAAAATTGTCATCTTTGGGGTCACCGATGGGCCAACGACAGGTATGATTGTCCAATTCGGTTAATTTAAGACAAGAATCTTTCTTTTTAGTCGGTGTTTTTGCAACCGTAACCGTTGCAACAGGCTCTGTTTTAACTGCTTTTGGAGCTTTTTTTACGGTTTCTTCTTTAACAACAGTTGTTTTTGTTGCAACAACTTCTTCTTTTTTCTTAATGGGTGAGGGACGGGCTTTTAGAGCCAAACGGTGCACTTTGCCGACAATAGAGTTTTTTGAAACTCCGAGTCTTTTTGCAATTTCATTTGTGGTTAAGCCTTCTTTCCACATTTGTTTTAAGCCATCAATCATTTCTTCGGTCCAAGCCATTATATCCTCCAAAATTTGCAAATTTATCAAAAAATTATTCTCAAGATACATACATTTTTTCTTTAAGTCCAGTTTTAATTTAAAATAGCTCTTTTTTTTCTTCAAAAATGTGTTATTGTAGATAAACAGATTTATTTTATCGGGTGAAATTATATGAAGTATGTTTTGAAAATTTGCTTTTTGTTATTGATTGGTGTTTCACAAACCGTGCAAGCATCGGCAATAGATTATAAAAAATATTTTGAGGTAGACTTAGATGCTCCGGTGCCTGATTTGAAAACATTGTCCGAAGAACTTGAAAAAGCAACCGAAATATACAATTCCCGCTATATGGTAAGTTGGGATATGGGGCCGACTTTTGATAAACTTTTCAAAGGTGTAATCACTTCGTACGGCACATCGGAAAAGCGCATAAAATCGGCCATGGAAGATGAATTTTTTGATATGATTATGATGACACCAAAAGAATTTTATCCGTATATCGGACCATATTTGCATACCTTACCCGGCATTCCGGATAGAGTGTTGATGTTGCCGGGGATTAAAGAAACCAAAAACAAGTTTCCTGAAAGAATTGCTCCGCAATTGCAAGGAATTGAAAATTTAGAGTTTTTATCGCCGCATTTGTACATATTGCTGATGCCAGAAATGTGGCCGGATAATCAACCGCCGATAGAAATGCCCAAACAAAAAAGAGCCAAAATTCCGCCAATTTCATTTTCGCCCGATTTTATGGAAAGAGTTATGAAAAACACACCTGAATTTGGCTTTGGCGGTGCTTTTGAAACTAACAACAAACCCGGACTTGATAAGTTAAGAACATTAAAAATCACCAAAGATTCGCCCCTTACCACAGGTGATATCAGGGCATTTTTAAGAACTGTTGACGGAGTTAAAAGTTTTGGTACATTAAACAATACTCTCAAAATTATGCACGCAAGCGACTTGGTTGATTATTATGAGCGCAAAAACGGTACGGCTTTGTCGTTAAATAACTTAAAAGACGGAGTAAATCCGTGTCAGCGCTTAGCCTTAAAAATCAAATGGGCAGGTCTTGAAGATGAGTTTACTCAGGTTGTCGGAAAAGAAGGATTTTCTTTAAATGAGTGGGCTTATACCTGCGATAAAACCATAAAAGCTTATCGTGTTTCAAGAGTTTCATCGGCATATATGTCTGTGATTAAGGCTGTTCAAGAAAAAACATATGATGCATATGTAAACAAGCTCAAACCGCTTTATGCCGAACGCCAGTTTGCCACAATGCAAAGCCTTGTAGAAATGCACAAAGCCCCAAAACACGATGTGTTTGAGGCTATGAAAAATGAGAAACTCATTTATGATGCATTGTATCCCTTAGGCGGAATGATGATTATTGCACCGATATCAAACTAAAACAACAGATTAACCGTAAACATATGTAATTGACACAATGGCACTGTAACCGTCTTGTTCGATTCCGGCCGGAATGTTAAGCGTTGTACCGATATTAACCGACTTTTCATCAGCACCAATTAAAAATGTAAAATCTGATTGTGGATTTAAATCAAAAATGAGGTAGCGGTATGTTCTCCTTTACTGTCGTACCGGTGCCCAAGCTTTAGCTTGGAATAGACACCAATATCTAAGGGAATAATTTAGCTATATAATTTAACCTGGACTCCGGCATCAAGTGCCGGAGTGACAGTTAGAGGCGGACTCCGGTAATAATTGCTTACTAAAATTGTTAAGAGGTGATAAATATAAATTTGTTTGACTATTACCTCAAAGATGACTAATTATCCACAAGAGACTCTTTAAAATTGCAAAAAAAAAAACGGTTTAGAATGTGAACAGAATATAATATATGGAGTTAGTTGATGAGAAAAGTTTGTGAGCTTGGGCATTTTATTCTTCCAAAGAGTGGTGCAGATAAGAAGGGGTTTTTGAGCGCCGTGTACAAAAAGGGTACACAAGCGAAAAAACACCGATTAGATGTGGCACAATTTGGAAGAAGTATGGTGGAAATGCTTGGGGTGTTAGCCATAATCGGAGTGCTTTCTGTTGGCGGAATTGCAGGATATTCTAAAGCTATGTTTAAGCACAAATTAAATAAACAAACAGAACAAATCGGTCTAATTCTGGATTATATGATTATTAATCAAGAATCATTAAAAACAGCTGATTTTTATGTATTAAATACTCTGAAAAAACTTAACATTATATCTGAAGATATGGTAAAAGAAAATGACAATATGTATGCATATGACATTTTTAATACCAGAATTAAGCTTGAAAATCATCATCTGCCGTCTCAACCAGCTGGAGGCCTTGCAATAGGTTTACAAATAGATACATCAGGACACTCAATGGATATATGTCGTAATTTGCTGACAATGGCACAACAAAGAGCTGAAGATATTTCAAGGGTTTATGTGCAACGCACGGAAACTGATGCTTCAAATACAAGTATGTCAACATATTACGGTAATAAAATTACAAGTCAAAACAAATATTTGCGCAATTTATCAATCACTCAAATTGACAATGCCTGTCAAGTGTGTGAAGATACAACCGAATGTTTTGTCTTTGTTTTAATAGGCTATACTGATGTGAAGTGATGTTATATTCGGGGCAAATATTGTTTTAATTTTTCATAATCGGGATATTGTTTCAAATCGCCAAGCAGGGTATATGTGGGAGTTGACGAAAAAAAATATTGTGCCGCTTTTAAGATGTCATCTTTGCTGACATTATCAATTTTTGCTATCACTTCATCGGTCGGAATAACTCGGCCATGCAACAACATTTGACGAGCAATAACTTCGGCAGTTGATGAAGAACTTTCCAAAGCCATAAGCATGCTGGCCTTTAGCTGAACTTTGGCTCGATTCAGTTCTTTATCGGTAACATATTCGTTTAATACCTTTTTAATTTCATCGGACACAACCGGAAGTAAGGTGTTTAACTGGTCAGCAGATGTGCCGGCATAAATCCCGAATAAGCCGGTTGAAGTTTGTGACGAATGGTACGAATATACACTATATACCAAACCTCTTTTTTCTCTAATTTCTTGGAAAAGTCGTGACGACATTCCGCCGCCGAAAATGGTAGAAAAAATGTTTATCGGATAATAAAGCGGATTTGTATATTCTACACCTTTAAAGCCTATAAGCATATGCGCTTGTTCAATTTGGCGGGTTTCTTGATAAAATCCGCCCTGATAAACTTGAGGAGCAATTTCAAAAACAGATTGTTTTTGATAGTTTGCCATTCTGGCTTTTACCATTTCAACAAAGTTTTCATGTTTGATGTTGCCCACAGCAACAACAACCGTGTTGTTGGCTGCATAATGGTTATGCATATAAGAATGTAACATATCGGCATTAAACGAGCGAACGGTCTCTTTCGGGCCTAAAATTGTTCTCCCTAAGGGCTGATTGGGAAAAGCGGTTTCTTGAAAATAGTCAAACACAACATCATCAGGAGTGTCAATTGATTGCTTAATTTCTTGAATTACGACTTCTTTTTCTTTGACCATTTCATCATCGGGAAATGTCGGGTGTAAGACAAAATCGGCAATGACATCGAGTGCAAGTTCAACATCGTTTTTAAGCATTTTTGCATAAAAAGCGGTAAACTCTCTTGAAGTGTAGGCATTGTTTTGACCGCCGACATTTTCAATTTCTTCAGAAATTTGAACTGAGTTTCTTTTTTTGGAGCCCTTAAAAACCATATGCTCAATAAAGTGTGATATTCCGTTTAAGTCTTGCGGTTCATAGGCAGAGCCGGTGTTCACCCAGATACCCAAAGATACGGTTTCTGTATTTTCTCTTTGTGCCGTAACAACTCTTAATCCGTTTTCCAAAGTAGTCAGTTTGTGTTGCATTTTTTATCCTATTTAAAAACTCAGTTGACAGTATTATATTCCGTGTATAACATAAATCAACCATAATTTTAAAAAAAAGGGTATTAAAATATGAAAAAAAATCCTCATTTTGCCATTGTGTTGTCCGGTTGCGGTCGAGCAGATGGCTCCGAAATTCATGAATCGACTTGTGCAATGCTTGCCATAGATTGTTTAAATTCAACTTATCAATGTTTTGCTCCCGATATCAAGCAAGCCATGGTTGTAAATCATATCACCGGTGAGCGAGTTGACGAACATAGAAATGTTTTAGAAGAATCGGCACGCATTGCCAGAGGCAACATTAAGCCGCTAACAGATTATAACCCCAATGATTTTGATGCTATTGTTTTCCCCGGCGGTATCGGTGCGGTTATAAACTGGTGCGATTTTTCCGTAAGCGGTGTAAGTTGTCAGGTTGATACTTCCGTCAGAAAAGCTATTTGGGACAGCTATAAAAAAGGTTTGCCGATTGGTGCAATGTGTATTGCACCTGTTTTGATTGCCAAGGTGTTGGGCTCTGAGGGGGTAAAAGTTACTATCGGAAACGATGAAAAAGTGGCGGCTTCGATTTTAAAAACCGGTGCCGTTCACGAAAACAAAGAAGCGGTTGAAGTGTGTGTCGACCAAATTCATAAGGTGGTTACAACTCCGGCTTATATGTTGGCGCAATCAATTAAAGAAGTTTGCGAAGGGGCTGACAATATGATAAAAGCTTTGATAAAACTTATGTAATTTTTGCTTGTAAAAAAACAAATCTCTCTTATTATAAATAAGGGAGATTTTTTATGCCATATTTTGACACACATATTCATTTGCAAGATTTTGAACAAGATATATTTTCGGTATTAAAAAAAATACAAAAATGTATTTGTGTAAGCGCCAAAGTTTCCGATTGGGAAAAAGTGGCTCAAATTTACGAACAATATCCCGATATGATAGTGCCGGCCTTTGGTTTGCACCCGTGGTATATCAACAATACGGCTAAAAATTGGGAACAAGAGCTTGAAACATACTTAAAAAAATATCCTTTGGCGATGGTTGGCGAATGTGGGCTTGACAGATTAAAAAGCAAAGATGAACAGGCTCAAAAAGATGTTTTGATAAAACAGATTAACTTGGCAAAAAAATATAATCGCACCATGCTTTTGCATATGGTAAAAGCTGATATGTGGTTGCAAGACATATGGGAGTTGTTACCGCAAAAGTTTGTGTTTCATTCGTTTAATGCCAATACAGATTTGTTAAAAAAGGTTTTGCAATTTGGCGGATATGTCGCTTTTAATAAAAAAATTTTAAAAAATAAACAAGCAAATGAAATTGTATCTTTGGTACCGTCAGATAAAATTTTAATAGAAAGCGATGCTCCGTATCAAAGCAGTGTTGATGATATGATAGAACTTACAACAACTTTGGCTGATATCAGAAAAGAAAAACTTGAAGTTTTACTTCAACATTTGTATAACAATGCATCGGAGCTGATGAAAAATGATAAATAACAGATTTATGCGTACACAAGCCCTAATCGGGGGCAAAGCCATGCAAAAACTTCAAAATTCTACTGTTATGATTGTAGGACTTGGAGCTGTTGGCGGTTATGCCTTGGAGGGAATTGCCCGCTCAGGTGTAAAAAAGCTTATTTTGGTTGATTTTGACTGCTTTGATGAAACCAATATAAATCGGCAAATTTTAGCCTTGAGCTCGACAATCGGCCAGAAAAAAACAGATGTTGCTTTTGAGAGAGTAAAACAAATTAACCCGACTTGCGAGGTTGTGCTTATGGATATGTTTGTTGATAAAAATAATGTCGATAAGCTCGTTGGTTTAAAGCCCGATTTTGTAATTGATGCCATAGATTCGATAAAACCGAAATGCGAACTGATTAAGGCTTTAATTGATAATAATGTTGATTTTATTTCATCAATGGGGGCAGCGCTTAAAACCGATACAAGTACCATAAAAATTGCAAATTTGAATCAGACGCAAAATTGTACAATGGCGCGAAGTGTAAGGCAAAATTTGAAAAAGCTTAATGTCGATTTAAAAAAAGTTGTATGCGTGTTTTCAAATGAAATTTGCCGATTGCCCGATTCTGCCATAACCGAAAATGAAAACGGCGGAAAACAAATTTTGGGCTCGCTTCCGACCATTACGGCCATTTTCGGTTTGATGATGGCAAATTATGTGATACAAAAACTGATTGAAAAATAAGAAAACCCGCACTTAAAAAGTTGAATGCGGGTTAATATACTAAATAAATCTTTGCAGATTATACAGGCTCATTGATTATGGTGATTGTAATTGTACCGCTCAATTCTCCGCCTGAAAAATTTTCTGGAATATTAAGTGTTCCGCCTACATCTATAGAATCACCATATTTTTCCATATCTGGATCTATTGCGTGTCTATCCACATATTCAGCATAAAGATTTGTTATATATGCTTCTTCAGAATTAGGATCATCAGAAGGACCGCCAAAGCCACCGGTTAAAGACACATGATCGGGGTATAAAACAGAATATCCTTCATAAATACCCGATAAGTCACATCGACCGGCTTTGCCACCAGTGGCACCTGTAACATCACCGTCCCATCTTATGGGATAGTTATCCCCACTATTACTGTATGCACCGACAGTAACCGAAGATGGCTTATTATTTGCTCTTATATAGATATTACCAAAGTCCAAGGTTGAGCAATTTACTTCTGATACAACACTCACATTGGCGGTTACTTGCATGTTTGCAATTTCTCCTTGTTCTGCGGCTATAACAGTGTTTGCACTCAAGAGAGCTACAGCAGAAAGTAGAAAATATTTTCTCATTTTATTAATTCCTTTACAAAAATTAAGTTTAAGTACATTTGAAAGGCAAAAAACTACCTTTCAATACGCATCATAAACCGTTTTTTTTTTTTGCAAGTAAAAAGAGTCGTTTAAAAGATTTAAATCAAAAATGAGGTACTTAAAAATACAAAATCCATAAATAAACGGCGGCGATAAACACACTTACCAGCATCACGGGAATAGACCAGATTAAAAATCTGACAAACCCTATCGGATGCCCTTCACGAGAGGCAAGTCCGGCTACAATTACATTGGCCGAAGCTCCGATTAGTGTTCCGTTTCCGCCAAAACAAGCACCAAGTGATAAAGCCCACCACACCGGCATCATGGCTTCTCGACCGCCAAAAGCCGGCTCCATGGATTTTAGCATCGGTATCATGGTGGCTACAAACGGAATGTTGTCAATAGCACTTGATAAAACTGCCGATGAACCCAAAATTAAAAATACGGTCTTTTTAATGCTGCCTTGAGTTAAATCTATAAAAAATTCACCCAAAATTTGCAACACACCCGTAATTTCAAGTGCGTGCACCACCATAAAAAGCCCGCAGAAAAAGAAAATGGTTGTCCAGTCTACAAGGTTGAAAATGTCTTCGGTTTTTTCATCTCGGTCATAATGCGTTTCGCCGAGTGTGTAAAGCAAAAGCAATATTGCCGCCCCAAACAGAGCAATCACTCCGTTTGCAATGTGGATATATTCGGCACTGATAAAACCTGCAATGGTAAAAGTGAGCACAATTAAAGATTTATACAAAAGCACCTTGTCGGTTATGCTCTCAAATTCATTCATACGCATAATTGATGCGCGGTTTCTGTCCGTTGTTTTAAGAGTTTTGCGCCAAATTAAGACAAAGAAAGCAGTTAACACAATTATGCAAACAATAACAACCGGCGCAAGTGTTTTCAAAAAGTCTAAAAATGACAGGTTTAAGGCAGAGCCGATTAAAATATTCGGCGGGTCGCCGATAAGAGTGGAAGTTCCGCCTATGTTAGAGGCAAAAATTTCTAATATCAGATAAGGGAAGGGGTTTATACCGAGTTTTCGGGTAATTTGAAATGTGACCGGCACAATTAATAAAACAGTTGTAACATTATCTAAAAATGCCGAGAAAAATGCGGTTACAAAGGCAAGCATTATCATAATTCCGATTGGGTGTGCCTTAACTTTTTTTGCACCCCAAACAGCCACAAACTGAAACAAACCTGATTTTTCGGTAATGTTTACAATTACCATCATACCGACCAGAAGGGATATTGTGTTAAAATCTATACCGCTAAAAGCTTGCGCTTGAGTTAAAAGCCCGAAAAAAATCATTATGGTGGCGGTTAAAAGCGTTACAACCGCACGATTGATTTTTTCGGAAAATAATATCAGATAGCAAATTAAAACCAGAGCGCAAGCAACTGTTTTTGCATCAATTCCGAAATTTTGGGTTAGTAAGTCAAGCATAGTCCGAGCCTTTTACATAAAGTGAATAATATAAAGATAAATCATTGCCAAGGTCACACTGACAAGCATTACCGGAATTGACCAGATTAAAAACCTGATAAAACTGATTGCATGTCCTTCACGGGTGGCAAAGCCTGCAACAATTACATTGGCAGAGGCGGCAATTAATGAGCCGTTACCACCAAAGCAAGAACCGAGTGATAATGCCCACCATACAGGCATCATCACATCACGACCGCCCATAGACGGCTCCATGGTTTTAAGAAGCGGAATCATAGTTGCAACAAACGGAATGTTATCAATGGCAGTTGATACAATGGCTGATACCCAAAGCACTAAAAAGGTGGCTTTTTTGATGCTTCCTTCGGTGATTTCAATAAACTTTTGCCCCAAAAGTTCTAAAACTCCGGCAACTTCCAAGCCGTAAACAATGGCAAACAGTCCGCAGAAAAAGAAAATGGTTGTCCAATCTACAAGACTGAAAGCATCTTCAACTTTTTGGTCTCGTTCTTGATGCTTGTCGCCAAGTGTGTAAAGCATCAGCAACAAAGCGGCACCAAACAGAGCAATTGTTCCGTTGTTGATATGGATATATTCGGCACTGATAAAGCCGATTATGGTCAGCGCTAAAACCCCGAGAGATTTATAAAGCAAATTATAGTTTGTAATGCTGTCTGTTTCATTAATTTTCATAATTTTTTCTTTGTCGGTTTGGTTTGCCGTCATTTTGCGACCAAAAACAAAGTCAAAAACGGCAATTAAGACAACCATATTTATAACAACAATTAGGGTAAGTTCTTTTACAAAATCCATAAACGAGAGGTTTAAGGCAGAGCCGATTAAAATGTTCGGAGGATCACCGATAAGAGTGGCCGTTCCGCCGATATTAGAGGCGAAAATTTCTAAAATTAAAAACGGGTAGGGGTTAAGCTTTAGGTTTCGGGTAATTTGAAAAGTAACCGGCACAATTAATAAAACGGTGGTAACATTATCTAAAAGGGCAGAAAATATGGCGGTAACAATAGAGAGCATAATAAGCAGACCTCGAGGCGAGGCTTTAACGAGTTTTGCACTTTTGATGGCTACATATTGAAACATACCCGATTTTTCGGCAATGCCGACAACAATCATCATACCGATAAGAAGTGAAATGGTGTTAAAATCTATACCGGCAAGAGCAGAAGTTTGAGTTAAAATGCCGGTAAAAATCATCACCGAGGCGCCCAAGAGTGCCACAACCGCACGATTAAGTTTTTCAGTAAACAAAATTATGTAACTGATAACCAAAATTGAAGTTGCCAATATTTGCGGATTAAGTCCGAAAATGACTTGCGGCAAAATATGAGCGTCCATAAAAATCCTCCAAAAAATATATCCACCGCACAATATATATGCCCTAATCTTAAAAAACAAATAATATTTTTTATAAAAGTTTTATAACTTGGTATGGAAATGAAGATTTTTGATTTATTAAAAAACACAAAACAGGATATCAAAATATCCTGTTTTGCGTCTAAAGGTTGTTACTTTTTTCCAGCAGAAGTGTATACATAGACTGTTGAGCTTTAATACAAAGACCATACTCTTGAATGTACATTTTTACAAGTTCTGCTGCGTTTTCAAGTTCAAACAACTTGAGTTGAGCTTCACCGCAGAGCGCATAATTTTGAATGTACATTTTTACAAGTTCTTCTGCGTTTTCAAGTTCAAACATCTTAAGTTGAGCTTCACCGCAGAGCGCATAATTTTGAATGTACATTTTTACAAGTTCTGCTGCATTTTCAAGTTCAAACAACTTGAGCTGAGCCTCATTGTAAAGGCTATATTTCTGAATATATGTCTTTACAAGTTCTGTGGCATCTTCAAGTTCAAACAACTTGAGTTCGGCTTTGTCGCGAAGTCCATATCTTTGAATATATATCTTCACAAGCTCCATAGCGTTCTCAACCTCAAACAACTTGAGCTCCGCTTCATCGCAAAGTTCATATTTTTGAACATACATCTTCATAAGTTCTGCTGCGTTTTCAAGTTCAAACAACTTGGGTTCGGCCTTGTCCCAAAAAATATATTTTTGAATATATATCTTTACAAGTTCTGCGGCATTTTCAAGTTCAAACATCTTGAGTTGAGCCTCAACGCAAAGGTGACCTCTTTGAATATATATTTTCACAAGTTCTTCAGGATTTTTAAGCTCAAGCATTTTAAGTTCGGCCTCCTTACAAAGAAGATATTTTTGAATATACATCTTTACAAGTTCTTCAGGATTTTTAAGCTCGAACATCTTAAGTTCTTCATCATCGCTGAGGTGATATCCGTTTCTTATACGCCTTCTTAACTGAGAATAGTTAATCATATTTTTTAGCTTTAATAATAGATTCATAATTTATATTGTCGGTTATAAAGCATTGACCCGTCGCCTTTAAATTAATAATTTAGTTTGTAGATATTTATCTATCACAAAATATTTATTTTGTCAACTCTTTATAAATTTATATGCAACAGTGGATAAGGGTTATCAGTATACTCACCTAAACCACCAAAAAAATGGGATAGCCATAAAAAGATAGCATACAGCAAAAATAACATATTTATTTGATATTTTTTGAAAAATTTTAATTTTACGAATAAACGGGAACAACAGATATGTAAAAAGATAGACATTGCCCCAATAAGAAACATAAGTTTCACAATTTGCCGAATCTAACAGCCAACACGAAATCATGCCTAATGCCAGCGGGATTAGTATAAAACCTAAAGTAAAATACAATATTTTTTTAAATCTGATCATATTAAATTCCTTTTTATCAGATTGTATCAAAAAAACTATAAAAGGCAATATAAAAGTATTGCCTTTTATATTTAAGTATCATTGATTTTTTCTGACTTTATATTTTCCTGCGGTTACAACTATCTTACTAACCATATTATTTTCCTTTATAAAAAAAATTAAAACAACGATATTACTCTTAATATCAATATTGATATAGGTATATCAATATGTAGCTATCAATAGGCAGAAGAAGATTTTTTTATTGAAAAATAAAATTAATATTTAAGAAAAAATAAAGGGTATATATGATAGATGCCAAATTATATTTGATGAATATGTTAAACATTTTGAGGATGAATATGAAAATTTTATTTATTTTATTGAGCGTATTATATTCTTTTAAGTCAACCATAACACAGGCTAATGAAATATATTATGGTATTGATGTAAATGAAATTGTCACAAAAAATGATATTTTATACGATAATGTAAAAAATACTATTGATGATTATACTTTATTATTGCAATACGAACTTGAATTTAATAATTGCACTGCCAATATTACTCAAAATAAAAATTGTTATGATGATATAGCTAATAAAATATTGAAAAAATTTTATATGTATTCAGATGTAAGTGTCAAACAATATGAAAATTTTAAAACCGCACTTAATGAGATTTATGGTATTAAATATTGTCGTAATAAATATTTGTGGCCAAGCGGATATATATGCGAATTTGAAGTTACTAAAGATATGTTACAGGATATAGAAAAATATATAAAAGGATTATTGTTTGATAGTAAAATTAAAATGCTAAACTATATGCCGGAACTTGCAAATTATAAAGCAAGAAATAAACAGTAATTTCTTGCTTTATAACAGTTATAATTTATTTTGCTAAATGAGCCTTATTTGCTCTATTTAACCACCCATTTAAATTTTCATATTGACTTTTATCTTTTTCTGCAATGTTATTATAATACTTCTTCATTTCTTTAATATATCTTAATACTAAATTATTAAAATATATTGTAAATAATTCGGAGATTATATTATGAAAAAAATTATCTTTTCAATTTTTCTTTGTTGCATAGTTTCACAAGCATTTGCAAAAAAGAATAATGTAGAATATCTTGCACAATTACAAAATGATTTTACAGAATGCAGTGAAACTTTTCATATTAAATCCGAACAATGTTCAGATACAGGGAGCATGAAATGTTATAAATTTTTAACGGAGTTACATAAAAGCACACAAAATTGCTACACTGAGGTTGCTAAGAGGATTTTTTTAAAATTCTATAATTTGAATGAACAACAAGCTAATCAGAAAATTGAAGATTTTGCATCATCAATATACAAAAATTACTTATTTATATATCAAGAAAATAATTATTGCAGAGCAAATAATTGTGGTATATCAGCATTTTTATATAGCGAGTATGCCACAACATTTGCTCTAAAAGATTACATAGATATGATGTTTACTGCACTTGAAATTTATTTATAGTACATATTATATCTGTTTCTGTGTCCTTTTTCAAAAATTTTTTAATTTTACTACTTTTTACTTGAATTTTATCGGTAAATGGTGTAGAAAATTGTCGGTTTTATTAAATATTATTTGGTGAATTAGTCCCGAGTTTGGCGCAATGCCTTGTGGTTCGGGCGATTCGTGTGTGAAAAAACGTTTTTTTATATTAACCATCTGTATAACGGGGTTTGGTTTTATCTCGGGTAGCTCCCGAAAAATAAGGCCGATAGTATGGTTTACAGATTTTAACCGAAGAAGGATAAAAGCAAAATGAAAGAATCTTATACGAGCAAAAAGCGTGTAAGAAAGAACTTTGGCAAAATTGATGCTGTTATTGATATGCCAAGTTTGATTGAAGTTCAAACCGGTTCATACTCCAGCTTTATCAATAATGTTGATAACTATGGACAACACTGTGAATTTGGTTTGGAAGAAGTTTTCAAATCTATTTTCCCGATTAAAGATTTTTCAGGTAACGGTGAGTTAGAGTTTGTTAAGTATGAACTCGAAGAACCAAAATATGATGTTGATGAATGCTTAAAGCGTGATTTGACATATGCTGCCGCAATTAAGGCAACGCTTCGCCTGATTGTTTGGGATATAGATGAAGCAACCGGTGCAAAATCGGTGCATGATGTTAAAGAACAAGATGTTTATATGGGCGACATTCCGCTTATGACCGATAAAGGTACATTTATCTTTAACGGTACCGAGCGTGTGGTTGTGTCACAAATGCACCGTTCACCGGGTGTGTTCTTTGACCACGACAAAGGCAAAACGATGTCATCGGGTAAATATTTGTTTGCCGCTCGCATAATTCCGTATCGCGGTTCTTGGCTCGATTTTGAGTTTGACGCCAAAGATTTGGTTTATGCCCGCATTGACCGTCGTCGTAAATTGCCTGTAACATCAATTTTATATTCGTTATATTCAAAAGAAACCGAAGACAGAATTAAGGCCGGTGAGAAAGTACCCGAAGAAGAAATTAAGGGTATGGATAAGGAAGAAATTTTAAATTATTTCTACGAAGCTGACGAATATGTTGCAAACAAAAAATCTTGGAAAGTTAAATTTAATCCGGAACGCGCAAAAGGTATGAAATTTGACTTTGATTTGGTTGATGCCAAAACCGGTAAGGTTGTTTGGGAACAAGGTAAAAAATTGACCTTAAGAACAGCAAACAAGCTTGTAGAAGAAGGCTTGGAATATTATCAGGTTGCTAAAGAACAACTTTACGGTAAATTCTTGGCAAAAGCTTTGGTTGATGCAAAATCTGGTGAGATTATTGCTGATGCCGGTGCTGAGTTAAACGAAGAATTGCTTGATAAAATTGCTGATGCAAAAATTAAAGAATTGAGCATTTTGTACATTGACGGTGTAAATGTCGGTCCGTACATTCGTAACACATTAGAAGCTGATAAAAACCATTGTCGTGAAGAAGCATTGCTTGATATTTATCGTGTTATGCGTCCCGGCGAACCGGCTACATTAGATGCTTCATATCATTTATTTAAGGCTTTGTTCTTTGATGAAGAAAGATATGACTTATCATCGGTGGGTCGTGTTAAGATGAACTTGGCGATGGATATACCTTTTGAAGAAGCTCCGGATACATATCGTACCTTAAGAAAAGATGATATTTTGCGTATTGTTAAACATATGATTGAACTTCGTGACGGCAAGGGTGAAGTTGATGATATTGACCACTTGGGTAATCGTCGTGTTCGTTCGGTCGGTGAATTGATGGAAAACCAATATCGTATGGGCTTATTAAGAATGGAAAGAGCAATCAGAGAAAAAATGAGTGCTGAAGTTCTAAACAATGTTAAACCGCAAGATTTGGTAAATGCAAAACCGATTGCTGCCGTTATCAGAGAGTTTTTCGGTTCATCACAGCTTTCGCAATTTATGGACCAAAACAACCCGTTATCGGAAATTACACACAAGCGCCGTTTGTCGGCATTGGGCCCCGGCGGTTTGTCTCGTGACAGAGCTGGTTTTGAAGTTCGTGACGTACACCCGACACACTATGGTCGTATTTGCCCGATTGAAACTCCTGAAGGACCGAATATCGGTTTGATTAACTCACTTTCAACTTATGCTCGCATCAATAAATATGGCTTTATTGAATGCCCTTATCGTAAAGTTGTTGATGGTGTTGTTACCTCTGAAGTTGTATATTTGTCAGCTGATGAAGAAGGCAAGTTTATCATTGCGGAAGCAAATGCAAAAGTTAATGAAGACGGACATTTTGAAAACGATATGATTGCTTGTCGTAAAGCAGGCGATGTTGTTTTTGCCGCTCCGACAGAAATTAATTTGATTGATGTGTCGCCAAAACAACTTGTTTCGGTTGCGACAGCCCTTATTCCGTTTTTGGAAAACGACGACGCAAACCGTGCATTGATGGGTTCAAACATGCAGCGTCAAGGTGTGCCTTTGTTGCGTTCCGAAGCTCCGCTTGTAGGTACCGGTATTGAGGCAACCGTTGCTAAAGATTCCGGTGCGACATTGGTAGCTAAATATGACGGTGTTGTTGATTCGGTAGATGCAAATCGTATCGTTATCAGATCAGATGATAAACACGCAAGCAATGTAGGTGTTGAAATTTATCGTTTGCAAAAATTCCGTCGTTCAAACCAAAACACATGTATCAACCAAGTTCCGCTTGTTAAAGTCGGTGACAAAATTAAAGCCGGTGATATCATTGCTGACGGTCCTTGTACCGATATGGGTGAATTGGCATTGGGTAAAAATGTTTTGGTTGCATTTATGCCTTGGAACGGTTTGAACTACGAAGATGCTATTTTGCTTTCGGAAAGAATTTCTCGTGATGATGTTTTAACTTCACTTCACATTGAAGAATTTGAAGTTATGGCTCGTGATACAAAACTCGGTCAAGAAGAAATCACCAGAGATATTCCTAATGTCGGTGAAGAAGCTTTGCGTAACTTGGACGAAGCCGGTATTGTCTATATCGGTGCGGAAGTTAAAGCAGGTGATATCTTGGTTGGTAAGGTTACACCGAAAGGTGAATCTCCGGTTACTCCGGAAGAAAAACTTTTGCGTGCAATCTTTGGTGAAAAAGCAAGTGATGTTCGTGATACATCATTAAGAGTTCAACCGGGTATTGAAGGTGTTGTTGTTGATGTTCATGTATTCTCTCGTCGTGGCGTAGAAAAAGATGAACGCGCACTTTCTATTGAACAACAGGAAATTTCACAACTTGCAAAAGACCGTGATGACGAAATTGCAATTATTCGTCGTTCGTTTGATGCCAGATTGAAAGCAATGCTTGTCGGTCAAACAGTTGTTGATGCACCAAAAGGCATTGATAAAAAAGCAACATTAACCGAAGAAATGCTTGAGTTGATACCTTCATCACAATGGCGCAAGATTGTTGTTAAAGATGAAAAGACAATGACTGAAATTGAAGAATTTTCAGCTGCTTTTGATGAACGCGTTGCAAAAGTTCATAAACACTTTGACAACAAAGTTGAAAAAGTTCAAAGAGGTGACGATTTGTTGCCCGGTGTACTCAAAATGGTTAAAGTATTTATTGCTACCAAGCGTAAAATGCAAACCGGTGATAAAATGGCCGGCCGTCACGGTAACAAAGGTACTGTTTCACGCGTGTTGCCTTTACAAGACATGCCGTACATGGAAGACGGTACTCCGGTTGATATCGTGTTAAACCCGCTTGGTGTGCCTTCTCGTATGAATGTGGGACAAATTTTGGAAACACACCTTGGTTGGGCTGCAAAAGAATTAGGTAAACAACTTGATGAACTTTGCGAGCAATACAAAAAAGGTGAAAAGACCATTGATGAATTAAACGCACGGTTAAAAGAAATTTATGGTGAAAAACAGTATAAAGCTGAAATTGAAACCTTAAATACACAAGAAAAAATGGAACTTGTTTCTAACCTTAAAAACGGTATTCCGATGGCAACTCCGGTATTTGACGGAGCTAACGGTGATGATATTAATCGTATGCTTGAAATGGCTGGTTTACCGACATCAGGTCAAATTGACTTGTATGATGGCAGAACAGGTGAAAAATTTGACCGTAAGGTTACTGTGGGTATCATCTATATGATTAAACTTCACCACATTGTTGATGAAAAAATGCACGCTCGTTCGGTTGGTCCGTACTCACTTGTTACACAACAACCGTTAGGTGGTAAAGCCCAATTCGGCGGACAGCGTTTCGGTGAGATGGAAGTGTGGGCATTGCAGGCATATGGTGCTGCCTATACCTTGCAAGAAATGCTCACTGTTAAATCTGACGATGTCAACGGCAGAACAAAAGTGTATGAAGCAATTATACGCGGTGAAGACACATTTGACACCGGTGTTCCGGAATCGTTTAATGTTTTGGTAAAAGAAATGAAGTCTTTGTGTCTTAATGTTGAAATGTTGAACGAAGAAGTTTAAGGATAAGGAGTAATATAAATATGAATGATATAATGAAATTTATGGGTCAGCAAGTAGCTGAAGAGTCTTTTGATGAAATCAAAATCTCTATTGCTTCTCCTGAACAAATTCGTTCTTGGTCATTTGGTGAAGTTAAAAAGCCCGAGACCATTAACTATCGTACATTTAAGCCTGAAAGAGACGGTTTGTTCTGTGCTCGCATTTTTGGTCCGGTTAAAGACTATGAATGTTTGTGCGGTAAATATAAAAGAATGAAATATCGCGGTGTTGTTTGCGAAAAGTGTGGTGTTGAAGTTACACTTTCAAAAGTTCGTCGTGAAAGAATGGGACACATTGAGTTGGCCGCTCCGGTTGCTCATATTTGGTTCTTAAAATCTTTGCCGAGCCGTATTTCAATGCTTACCGATATTCCGATGAAACAGCTTGAAAGCGTGTTATATTTTGATAAATATATCGTCATTGAGCCGGGGCTTACCGATTTGACATTAAATCAGCTTTTGACCGAAGACGAATATCAAGATGCACTTGATAAATATGGCGAAGATGCTTTCAGAGCCGGAATCGGTGCCGAAGCATTGCGTGAAATTTTAGCCAATATCGATTTGGAAACGGAACGCGCCGTTATGCGTGCAGAATTGAAAGAAACCAATTCGGAAGCAAAACGCAAAAAGTTGGTTAAAAGATTGAAGATTGTTGAATCGTTTATTGAATCTAACACCAAGCCCGAATGGATGGTATTGACCGTATTGCCGGTTATTCCGCCTGAACTCAGACCTCTTGTGCCGTTAGACGGTGGTCGTTTTGCCACATCTGATTTGAACGATTTATATCGTCGTGTAATTAACCGTAACAATCGTTTGAAAAGATTGTTAGAGTTAAGAGCTCCGGATATTATCGTCAGAAACGAAAAGAGAATGTTGCAAGAGTCTGTTGATGCATTGTTTGACAATGGTCGTCGTTCTCGTGCAATTACCGGTACAAGCAAGCGTCCTTTGAAATCTTTGTCAGATATGCTCAAAGGTAAACAAGGTCGTTTCCGTCAAAACTTACTTGGTAAACGCGTTGACTATTCAGGTCGTTCGGTTATTACGGTTGGTCCTGAACTTAAACTTCAACAATGCGGTTTGCCGAAAAAAATGGCACTTGAATTGTTCAAACCTTTTGTATATTCAAAATTGGAGCTTTACGGACACGCAACAACCATTAAACAAGCAAAACGCATGGTTGAAAAAGAGCGTCCGGAAGTTTGGGATATATTAGAAGAAGTAATCAGAGAACATCCTGTGTTATTAAACCGTGCTCCTACATTGCACAGACTTGGTATTCAGGCATTTGAACCGGTGTTGGTAGAAGGTAAGGCAATCCACTTGCATCCGCTCGTATGTACAGCATTTAACGCAGACTTCGACGGTGACCAAATGGCTGTGCATGTTCCGTTATCAATTGAATCACAATTGGAAGCTCGTGTATTGATGATGTCAACAAACAACATCTTGTCACCTGCATCAGGTAAGCCGATTATTGTTCCTTCACAAGATATGGTGTTGGGTATTTATTACCTTTCATATGAAGCAGAAGGTGTAATCGGTGAGGGCAGTGTTTATGCAGATACTGATGAAGTTATGCTTGCACTTGATTCTAAGGTTGTTGATTTGCATGCAAAAATCAAATGTCGTATGGAATATGTTGATGACAATGGTGAAACAAAATATGGCTTAGTTGATACAACTCCGGGTCGTATCATTGTTTCGGACATATTGCCCAAGCATAAAGATGTACCGTTCTCAATTGTAAACCGTTTGCTTAAAAAGAAAGAAATTTCTGAAATTATTGATACGGTTTATCGTCATTGCGGTCAAAAAGAAACCTGTATCATGGTTGATAAAATTATGTCACTCGGTTTCCAAAATGCTTGTAAAGCAGGTATTTCATTCGGTAAAGACGATTTGATTGTTCCTGCTGCCAAAAAAGACCTCATTGAAGAAACCACCAAACAGGTTAAAGAATTTGAGCAACAGTATCAAAACGGTTTGATTACCAAGGGCGAAAAATATAACAAAGTGGTGGATATCTGGGCATCATGTACCGATAAAATTGCCGATGAAATGATGAAAAACATTTCTAAGACCGAAAAAGGTTACATTAACTCCGTATATATGATGGCACACTCGGGAGCTCGTGGTAGTGCTGCGCAAATGAGACAGCTTGCCGGTATGCGTGGTTTGATGGCAAAACCTTCAGGTGAAATTATTGAACAACCGATTATTTCAAACTTTAAAGAAGGTTTGACGGTGTCTGAGTACTTTAACTCAACCCACGGTGCTCGTAAAGGTTTGGCCGATACTGCACTTAAAACCGCAAACTCCGGTTATTTGACTCGTCGTTTGGTTGATGTGGCTCAAGATGTTGTAATTACTGAAACAAACTGCGGTACAGAAAGAGGTATCATTGTTCGTCCGGTTGTTGACGGCGGTAATGTAATTGTTTCTATCGGCGACAGAATTTTGGGTCGTACAATTCAAGAAGATATTGTTCATCCCGAAACAGGCGAAGTTCTCATTCAAAGAGGCAAACTTATTGATGAAAACGATGCCGAGTTGGTAGAAAAAGCAGGTGTTGAACAAGTAAAAATTCGTTCTGTATTAACTTGCGATTGCGAACATGGTGTATGTGCGGCTTGTTACGGCCGTGACTTGGCAAGAGGAACACCTGTAAATGTGGGTGAGGCAGTTGGTGTAATTGCTGCTCAATCTATTGGTGAGCCGGGTACACAGCTTACGATGAGAACATTCCACATCGGTGGTGCGGCATCAAAATCTGCCGAGCAATCAAGTGTTGAAGTTCCGTTTGCGGGTGTGTTAAAACTTGAAAACAAACATACCGTGACCGATTCTGAGGGTAATTTGATTGTGTTATCTCGTAACTGTGATATCGTAATTGAAGATGCTCAAGGCCGTGAAAAATCTCGTCACCACATTCCTTACGGTACAAAAGTTTTAGCTCAAGAAGGTGCTAAAGTTAAGAAAGGTCAAAAAGTTGCAGAATGGGATCCGTTTACAATTCCGGTAATTTCGGAAAAAGCAGGTTCTGCTCAACTTGTTGATTTAATTAATAATGTATCCGTAAAAGAAAATATGGACGAGACCACAGGTATTGTTTCTAAGGTTGTAATTGATTGGCACTCAGGTGCATCATCAAATGCAAACTTAAAACCGAGCATTGTGTTAAAAGATGCCAAAGGTAAACCTGTAAACTTTGACAACGGAAAAGAGGCTCGTTACTACCTTTCTGTTGATGCCGTATTAACGGTTGATAACGGCTCAGAAGTTAAGGTCGGTGATGTAATTGCTCGTATTCCGAGAGAAAGCTCAAAAACCAAAGATATTACCGGTGGTTTGCCTCGAGTTGCCGAACTCTTTGAAGCTCGTCATCCTAAAGATCAGGCTATTATCTCTGATGTTGACGGTATGGTTGAGTTTGGAAAAGACTATAAGGCAAAACAACGCATCAGTGTTGTTCCCGCAAAAGGTGAGCCGATTGAATACTTAATTCCAAAAGGTCGTCACTTGGTTGTACAAGACGGTGATATTGTTAAAAAAGGCGACTTGTTGGTTGAAGGTACACCGGCACCACACGATATTTTGCGTGTATTGGGTGTTGAAAAGTTGGCTGAATACTTGGTTAAAGAAGTTCAAGATGTGTATCGTTTGCAAGGTGTTAAAATCAACGATAAGCACATTGAGGTAATTGTATCTCAAATGCTCAAGAAAGTTGAAGTAACAACTCCGGGTGATACAACATTCTTGGTTGGTGAACAAGTTGACCGTGATGTATTTGAACTTGAAAACGAAAAAGTAATCAAGGAAAACGGAATTCCGGCACAGGCAGACCCTGTATTGCTCGGTATTACCAAAGCATCACTTCAAACCAAGTCGTTTATTTCAGCGGCTTCCTTCCAAGAAACAACTCGTGTATTGACCGAGGCGGCTGTATCAGGTAAGACAGACAGATTGCATGGCTTAAAAGAAAATGTAATTGTCGGTCGCTTGATTCCGGCCGGTACAGGTACCGTACTTCGTTCATTGAAACGAGTTGCAGCTCAAAATGATAAAGAAATTTTGGCTCAACGCGAGGCTGCCGCAAATGCTCAAATTGAGGCATTGCCGACAGCAGATGAAGAAGCTTAAAATTTTGTAGCTAAAATAAACCCCTCGCTTGGCTGATTGTCAGGCGAGGGGTTTTGTAATGAAAAACCGCTCTTTGAAAACAATCAAAGAGCGGTTGGAGTAATTATTGTAAAACCGTAATTGAAAATGAACCACTGTATGATTGAGCCGGAACATCTCCTTCTATGGTAAGTTTAGCATAAATCTTGCCATCACCGTGAACGCGTATATTATCAATATAAATCGTATCCTCAGCACCAGAATGCAATATAACACTACCCATATCGCTATCAACTCCTGAAAGCATATAATTTGGTGTATCAGGTTCGCCATCTTCATCATAAACAGGATTAAAATTACATTGTCCAATCGATGCTCCGTCAACTTCAACAATGTTACCTGTGGTTGTCATACCATATAAATCTAGAGTAGATTCTGAATTTCCGCTTTTCAAATAAATTGTACCAAAATTTAACGGTGTACAAGTCATATCCGTAACATATTCAACTTTAGCATTAACTTGAACGCTGCTGTTCAGGGCTTCAGCCATAACATTTGTTGCGCTCAATAAGGTAACAACAGATAAAAGAAAATATTTTCTCATTTTTTATATCCTTAAAAATAGTTAAACTTAATTTGAAAGGCAAAAAACCACCTTTCACATCACATCATAAACCGTTTTTTTTTTTTGCAAGTAAAAAGAGTCTTTGTGGATATTTAAATCAAAAATGGTGTAGAAGTGTCTCTCTCATCACCGTTATACCGGTGCCCGAACTTTAGTTCGGAATAGACACCGGTATCCAGGGAATAATTTAGCTATATAATTTAACCTGGACTCCGGCATCAAGTGCCGGAGTGACAGTTAGGAGGCGGACTCCGGCATCAAGTGCCGGAGTGACAGTTAGGAGGTGTGTTGCAAAGTATGAGGATAAAAAACAAATATTTTCCGATTTTAAATAAATGTCATGCCTATTTTTTGCGTTAGCAAAAAATTCAGGGCATCTTCTGATTATTATTAATTCGAAGATGCAAAAATCAGCGATGAATTGTTTTTTAAAATAAAAAACCGCTCCTTGAAAAAATCAAAGAGCGGTTGGAATGTGAAAATTAGTAAGTTACAGTAACAGTAAACGAACCTGTGTATTCACCAGATTCAACATTGGCAGGAATTGTTAAGTATCCATAAAAAGAATTGGATTCATAACCAGGTTCTAAGGTAAGTGTTTTAGTCTTTCCTTCGGCTTTTAATGGAACTTGAGACGGATAAGTTGGAGTGGTTGTATCAAAATCAACCCCTGTACAGTTCGTTGTAGATGCAGCGGGGTAACCACTGGTAGACAATATATCAGCGCCTTGACCGTATTTAGGGCTGACTTGACTGTTAAAACCCATCTCCAATATGGTTTCAGCATTGTTTTGTTTTACAACAATTTTACCCCAATTCATTTCCGTACAGCTTAACTCATTAGCCACCTCGATTGTAGCCTTTGCAGTTACTTCTGCGTAATCGGTAGTTGCGTTGGCGGTGGTTGCAGCCATTAAAGCCACAGCAGATAAAAGAAAATATTTTCTCATAATTTTTAATCCTTGTTAATATAGTTTAAACTATCTTTTTATAAAGAAAAACCCACTTATATAAATAAGCGGGCGGATGTTGAGAAACCGTCAATAACAGATAAAAAGCGGCTCGGCCTATTGAGCTTTTATAGCCTTATTTAGCCGGCATCCGCCTACAAAGACAGAGCACGGCAAAATATTTAAAGTCGCATGCACATCGACTATCTGTTATTGTTAAGGGTTCTCACGCCCTAGATATGAAATAACATATCATATGTCCATACTATCACAAAAAAACACAATGTAAAGTAAAAAAGATTTTATCAGATTTTAATTTGGCTTTTGCTTACCAAAAGAAAAATTTTTTCTTTTTCTTTTTTTGTGTGTCCTTTTCGATTTTTTTTACATCGGGCTCAATGGCCGCTTTTGAAGATAAATCAAGTGTGGTAAGCATAATTTTTTTCCAAATTTGCGCCGGTAAGTTTCCGCCCGTAATTTTATCCATGGGCGAATTGTCATCATTTCCTACCCAAACGGCACACACATAATCAGATGTCCAACCGACAAACCAAGCATCTTTATAATCTTGCGTAGTTCCGGTTTTTCCGGCGGCAAAGGTCGGCAATGCGGCATTTTTTCCGGTGCCGTATTTGACAACATTTTCCAGCATTTTGCTGATATCATCAACCACATTTTTATCCAATATTTGCAAAGGCTCGCTCATAACATGTTGATAAAGCTGAACACCGTCTTTGGTATATATTTCCGAAATTGCATACGGCCATGCGGCATATCCGCCGTTGGCAATGCTTAAATAGGCTAATGCCATATCAATAATTTTTACTTCATCAACCCCCAAAACCAAAGCCGGATTATCTTTTAAATTAGATGTAATGCCCATTTTACGCGCGGTTTTGATTATATCTTGGCGGTCTAAATGCCAAGAAAGATTGATTGTTGCCAAGTTTAACGACTTTATCAAAGCATCGTTTAGGCTGACAAGTCCGTATGTTTTTTTATCATAATTTTGCGGTTGCCAATTGTTGATTTTTACGGGTTTGTCTTCAATGAGGTCATTTAAAGTAAAACCTTGTTCAAGCGCCGTGATATAAACAAACGGCTTAAACACCGAACCCGATTGTCGTAAGGCTTGGGTAGCAATGTTAAACTGACTTTTGTTATAATCAACACCGCCGACCAAGGCTTTGATGGCTCCGGTATAATCCAAAATTACCACAGCACCATTGGTTACTTTTTTGTTTTGGTTTGATTTTATGGCATCTTTTAGTATCCATTCGGCTTTTTGTTGCAAGTCTTGGTCTAAGGTGGTACTGACATATAAATCTTGGTTGCGTTCTGAAATATAAGCATTTACTTCGCTATAAACCATATCGGCAAAATGCCTTGCTCCTTCTACCTTATATTTGCTTGAGTCGTGATAAGGCTCTTTTATAGCTATATCTCTCTGTGATTGCGTAATCGAGCCATTTTTTAACATTATGTTTAGCACCACTTCGGCTCGTGATTGTGCCAAATTTGGGTTAGCTATCGGATTATATCGGGAAGGAGCTTTTAGCATACCGGCTAAAGTGGCTGCTTCTTTTAAGCTTAAATCGGCGGAGTTTTTACCGAAATATCGGTTTGATGCGGCTTCAATGCCGTATGTTCCGGCACCTAAATATACTCGGTTTAAGTATAAGGTCAAAATTTGTTCTTTGGAAAATTTGTTTTCAAGCCAAAATGCAATTAACAGTTCTTGAACTTTACGCTTGATACTTTTTTGCGGAGTTAAAAACAAATTTTTTGCCACTTGTTGGGTAATGGTGCTTGCACCTTGAGCATATCTTCTTTTGATTATGTTTACAACACCGGCTCTGGCAAAACCGATTATATCAAACCCGAAGTGCGAATAAAATCTTCGGTCTTCAATGTCAATAATGGCTTGAGGCACATAATCGGGTAAATCTTTTAAATATATCACTTGCGCATAATTGTTACCGAAAGTATAAATTTCGTTACCGTTTTCGGCAATTATGGCAGTTGAGGGTGTGCGGGTACGAGAAACGGCATCTTCAATGTCAGGCAAAGTTAAGTAGCAATAAAAAACATAACCCGAAACCGCTAAAAACACAAAAAACGCCATACTAAAAATGAACTTTAGCCATATCCAAGATTTTTTTTGCGTTTTTTTGCGTTTTTTGCCTGTTTTTTTCTTATTGACTTTTTTTGCCATATTTTGCGTACCTTCAAAAAAATGTTTCCCCCATTATAGAAAAAATGTCTTAAAATTTTTTTACTTAGTATAATTTTTTTTAAGTCTTGGCTAATGGAAAATATGAGTTTATATTGAAAAAAACAAAAAAAGGAACGATGATGAAAAAAAAGGTATGCCTGATTGACGGCTCGGGATATATTTTCAGAGCTTTTTACGCTTTGCCGATGTTAAATTCTCCTTTAGGAACTCCGGTTAATGCGGTTTTGGGATTTATGAATATGTTTATGCGCTTAACCGCAAAAATCAATTGCGATTATTGTTTGGTGCTTTTTGATGCCAAAAGGCAAAACTATCGCAATGAGATATATCCCGAATATAAGGGCACCAGAAAAGAAACTCCCGAGGAGCTTATTCCCCAATTTCCGATTATTCGTAAAGCGGTTGAAATATTAAACTTAAATTATCTTGAAATGGAAGGCTTTGAAGCTGATGACTTAATAGCCACTTATGCCAAACAAGCAACAGATAAAGGCTATGAAGCGGTTGTTGTGTCTGCCGATAAAGATTTGATGCAACTCATTCGTGACGGGGTTGAGTTTTATGACAGTATGAAAGATAAGTTTTTTACCCCCGAAGATGTAAAAGAAAAATTTGGTGTATATCCGGATAAGGTGGTCGATGTGCAAGCCCTTGCCGGCGATTCGATAGACAATGTTCCGGGTGTCCCCGGAATTGGTATCAAAACAGCGGCCGAACTTATCAATCAGTTCGGTTCGTTAGATGAGGTGTTAACAAAAGCAGGGGAAATTAAACAAAACAAAAGACGAGAAACCATTTTGGCCAACATTGAAAATGCGCGCATATCTAAAAAACTTGTTGAGCTAAAACAAGATGTTGAAGTTGAACACGCAATTGAAGATTATGTTTGCAAAGCGCCAAATCTTGAAGATGTAATGAGTTTTATAGAAGAATATGACCTTAAAAGCCTAAAAATCAGAGCTCAAAAGTGGGTGTCGGAGCAACGAGCCCGTTGCGGGGAGTTTGTTGAAACTCCAAAAGAAATTGTTAAACAATATGAGCTTGTTCAAGATGAAGAAAATTTGAAAAAATGGATTGACAGAGCCGTAAAAAAAGGACTTGTAGCCATTGATACCGAAACCACGGGACTAAATTTGTTAAAAGATAAAATTGTGGGTTTTTCTTTGGCAACAGATGAGGGCAAAGCTTGCTATGTGCCGATAAATCATAAGTCAAAAAATATGGAAGTTGATTTGTTCGGTCAAATTTCGCAAGATGAAATAAAACAACTCTCAATTGCCAAAGTTAAACCGTATTTAGCTGATTTGTTAGCCAATAAATCGGTGTTAAAAATCGGGCACAACATTAAGTTTGATATGCATTTTTTAGCTCAAATCGTGGGCGAAAAAGCAGATATTTTCCCAATTGAAGACACATCGGTTTTATCTTACATTTTGGACAGTTCCGAACATGGTCACGGTTTAGATGAATTGGCTGATATATTTTTAGATTATCAAACCGTAAAATATGAACAAATCTGCGGTAGCGGAAAAAACAAAATTTCTTTTGATTATGTTGAGCTTGATAAGGCACTTGACTATGCGGCCGAAGATGCCGATATCACTTTACGGCTTTATAATGTGTTAAAGCCGCGCCTTATCAAAGAAAAACAAACCGCTGTTTACGAAAATTTTGACAGGCCGCTTATCTCGGTTTTAAAAGAAATGGAACAAGTTGGTATTATGCTTGATACAAAAGCATTGATTAATTTGGATACCGATTTTGAACAAAAAATTAAGGCCCTTGAACAAGAAATTTTTTCTCTTGCCGGTGAAGAATTTAATTTGAGCTCACCAAAGCAAATAGGTGATATTTTGTATGTTAAAATGGGCTTAAAAGGGAAGAAAACCGCATCGGGAAGTTTTAAAACCGGAGCGGACATTTTAGAAGAATTGGCCGATGAACACATAATTGTTGCCAAGATTTTGGCATGGAGAGGTTTATCAAAATTAAAATCTACATATACAAGTGCGCTTCTTGCGTTGATGGATAAAAATTATAGAGTTCATACCACATTTAATCAGACGGTTGTCAATACCGGAAGATTGGCTTCTTCAAATCCGAATTTGCAAAATATTCCCATAAAAACCGAAGACGGCAAAAAAATCAGAGCTTGTTTTGTGGCAAAAGAAGGGCATAAAATTATTGCGGCGGATTATAGCCAAGTTGAATTAAGACTTTTGGCCCAAGTTGCCGATGTTAAAGCCTTAAAAGAAGCCTTTTTACACGGAGTTGATATTCATACATCAACTGCGGCTCAAGTTTTTGGTGTGCCGGCCGATAAAGTCGATTCGACAATGCGCAGAGATGCCAAAGCCATTAACTTTGGTATTGTGTACGGAATTTCAAAATATGGGTTGGCAAAACAACTCGGGGTTACACCGGCTCAAGCCGAGCAGTATATACAAGCATATTTTGCATCTATGCCCGAAATTAAGGAATATATGGCAAAAACCATAGAATTTGCACATGCAAACGGATATGTCTTAACACCGTTCGGGCGCAAATGTTCGGTTTTGGGTATCAATGACAAAAACAAGCGCTTGGTTTCGTTTGCCGAAAGAGCCGCCATTAATGCTCCGATTCAGGGCGGAGCGGCCGATATTATCAAACTGGCGATGAAAAAAATTCAGCATACGCTAAAAGAAAAAGGGTTTAATACAAAAATGTTGTTGCAAGTGCATGATGAACTTGTGTTTGAAGCTCCGCTTGATGAAGTTGATGAAGTAAAAATCATAATTAAAAAAATTATGGAAGATGCTGCCGGTTTTGATGTTCCGTTTGTGGCTTCAATCGGAGTAGGGGACAATTGGGCAAGGGCGCATTAAATGAAAAAAATTAAGGTAGCATATCAAGGTGTTGAGGGTGCTTATTCACATATGGCGGCCGAAAATGTTTTTAAAAATGCCGAGTTTATTGGTCTTGAAACATTTGAAGATGTATTCACAAGTGTTGAGCAAGGGATTTATGATGTCGCATTTGTGCCGGTTAAAAACTCTTTTGCCGGAATTGTTAAAGAAACCGAGCCGTATATCAAAACTACCAAGTTGTTTAGAATGTTGGAATATGGTTTTAAGATACATCATCAGTTGTGGGGATTAAAAAACAGCACTTTGTCAGAAATAACAAAAGTATATTCACACCCTCAGGCCTTGGCTCAATGCAGATTGTTTTGGCAAAATCGAGACATAGAGCCCAAAGAATATATTGATACGGCGCTTTCGTGTAAAAAAATCTTGCAATTAAATGACAATCAATTGGCCGCCATAGCTTCGGAGATTGCCGGAAAACTTTACGGATTGCACAAATTGGCAACAAATATTGAAAGTATGGACAACAATATGACCATATTTTATGCTTTATGCAAAGAAGATGAACTCGAATTAAAAAATATCAATAATTTTGTAAAAAAAGCTTGACGAATGAAGATTGTTGGTGTAAATGAGTTTCATAATTTGAGAGAACGCAGATGGCCGAAGGCCTAAACCGGCGAAGGTGCGCTTGCAAAGCGCAAGACGGTTTTCTCTTAAAAATGTTTGTTTATTGTGTATATTTAAGAGATGGCTTAAGCGGTTTAATTAGAGCGGTCTTGGAATCGCAGATGGCCGAAGGCCTAAACCGGCGAAGGTGCGCTTGTAAAGCGCAAGACGGTTTTCTCTTAAAAATGTTTGTTTATTGTGTATATGGAGAGATGGCAGAGCGGTTTAATGCAGCGGTCTTGAAAACCGTCGAAGGGGCGACCCTTCCGAGAGTTCGAATCTCTCTCTCTCCGCCAATTTAATATAAGGGCTCATAAGCCCTTATTTTTGTATCTAAAGGGTAAGAAATGAAAATATATATAATCGCAATCGGAAAATGCAAAAAAAATAGTGCCGAAAGAGCAATTATTGAAGAATATATAAAGCGTTCGGCTTGGGATATAATCATCAAAGAAAAAGATAATTCAACCCAAGAGGACGAGGCAAAATTTTTGTTGCAGTCTGTTCCGAATGGGGCAAAAGTGATAGTTCTTGATGAGAGAGGGGAAAACATCAAAAGTCAGGAACTGGCAAAAAAGATAGAAAATTGGCAACTGTCGGGTTGTTCGGAAATTTGTTTTTTAATCGGTGGGGCAGACGGACATTTGGAACAAACCAGAAAAAGAGCCGATTTAGTGTTATCTTTCGGAAAATTGACATTGCCGCATATTTTGATGCGTGCGGTTTTAGCCGAACAAATATATCGTATGCAAACCATTATAAATGGGCATCCTTATCATCGAGAATAAGATTTGTATATTGCTTAAAAAAAATCACCCTCTGAAATAAAAATCAGAGGGTGATATTTAAGACAATTTATTAATAAGTTGTGGTTGCGGTAAATGAACCTGTGTATTCACCGGCTTTAACATTAGCGGGGATATTTAAAGTGCCACATATTACTGCGTCATCCATAATATCAAAATCGGTTACAAGCATCTTTGCTCCACTACCATTAGTTAATGGAATAGCGGTTGGAAGATTTCTATCCACTATATTATCACAATTTGCAGGATTTATATCAGCAACAGATAATATATCATCACTGTCATAACTTACCCTCGGATCAAAATCATTAGTTAAATGCAATCTTATAGTAGCAGCTTTATTATTTTGCTTTACAACAATGGTGCCAAAATCCATATCATCACAATTAAGAGAGCCTGCCACCTCGATTGTTGCTTTAGCGGTTACTTCAGCATAGTCGGTGGTGGCATTTGCTGTGCTTGTTGCCAAGAGTGCAACCGCTGATATTAGAAAATATTTTCTCATTTTATTAATTCCTTTACAAAAATAGTTAAACTTAATTTGAAAGGTGCAAAAATGCCCTTTCAATACGCATCATAAACCGTTTTTTTTTTTGCAAGTAAAAAGAGTCGTTTAAAGAATTTAAATCAAAAATGAGGTAAGAAAATAATCTGCCCAAAATAATATTGTTGACAAATTTTCACAAAAACATTATAAATGAAACCAAATCAGATTTTTTTGTTTCACTATTAATCTATACATTATGAAAAAGCACAGAAAACAGTTCGTCAACTTTGTTGAACGAGAGCTCAAATGCGAACTTGTTGATGCCAATGCCAACTTGTTGCATTTTAGAGCAAAAACGGACAATTATCCGTTTGTTAAAGACATTGAAAGGGTGTTTGCAAGAAGAACAGATGTTAAAAGACATTATAATATTCTTGTTGAGCACAAAAACCCTCAGCCGTTTGAAGTTGCGTTTACATTTGCCGGAATGTATAATATTCCCGCATATTTAACCAAAACTTTTGGCGGTTTTACTCCGAAACCACATATTTGGCAATTATATAATATGTCAAGGTGGAAGACTGACCAGAGAGGATGTATCAATGCAGTTCTTCCTGATGCAGAGGAAATCAAGACGCATATAGACACCATATATCACCTCTTGAATCCTAATTGCAAAAAAAGAGATTTTCATAAAAGAAAGGTCGAACTTCTTTCTTACAATGAAGAACATAAAGTGTGGGAGTGTGGCAATGCTGACAATCTTGCGACCGTGTTTGTTCAAGCACCAAGTTATCTTGCGGCAGGCTCTTACATCTACATCAATTCCTACAAAAAAGGATTTGAATTTTATGGTAAGACCTTTGAATATTATGGAAAAGGTTGGTGCAAGGAAGTTAAGGGCAATGATTATGCTTTGCTCTTTTCGGTAAAGCCTGATGCAATTTACGATTGGTTCTACTCGTCAGAGCGAACTTTTACAGAGGTTGAACGCACATTCAATGCAATAGAATATTCGTTTAAGCATCGGCCATGGTTGTACTATTGCAAGGGTGAATACACAAAAGTCCGACAGTTGTTCTTGTCCGAAACTTTAAAGTGGCTCTCCGATAAACACCCGATGTGCATAAAAGCATTGTCTTGCAACCTTAAAATGGCGCTAACTACCTTAATTAAAAATCGTAAGGTTGCAACCGCTTATTACATCACGTCCAAGCGCAATTTACTTGCTGAACTCAGGTAACTTAAAAAAGGATAGAACTTACAAGTTCTGTCCTTTTTTAGTGCTTTGTTTAGTAATAGAGTCTAAATATGTTTAGTTGGTTACAAAATTTTCTATATATGAAAAAAACGAATCAATACTGACATCAAAAAATTTGCTTAAATTTATCAGTACCATATAATCAACCTCTTTTTCTCCGCTTTCGTATAAAAGCAAATCTTGCGTCGAAATGCTTAAAAATTTTGCCACTTCATCGGCTCTTAAATTTCGCTCTCTGCGTTTGTCCGCAATGTTTTTTCCGATAAAATAATTTTTCATTTTATGATTAAAACTTTCAAAATGTTTATCCTCGGTATAATTATTATCCATATTACCTCCATAGCTATTTTTGATTAACTATTTTCTTTCTTACAACTTTTAGTTATATAATCAAGTATTTTTTTAATATCGGATAATAAAAACAAAAAAGCTGACGATTCTTTTTATCAGAATCGCCAGCTTAGTAAAATATAATCTCAATTAAATATTGAAGTTATAATCACCCTCATATGCGTACCAATAAAGTTTTTCAATTTCTTCAATTAGCGGATAACGAGGGTTAGAGCCGGTGCATTGGTCATCAAATGCAAGGGTAGGAAGTTCTTCCATTGCTTTGGCAAAATCTTCTTTAGAAACACCCCATTCTTTGATTGAGGCCGGAATGTTAACGGCTTTTTTGAGTTCTTCAACCGCCTTAATCAGGTTGTCAACTTTTTCGTCATCGGTTTTGCCCTTAATTCCCAAACCTTCGGCAAATGCGGCATAAGCGGCTTTTGCGTTCGGATAACGATATTGCGGGAATACGGCTTGTTTTGCCGGGCAATCGGTTGCGTTATAACGAATCACTTGAGAAATTAAAAGTGCGTTGGCAACACCATGCGGAATGTGGAATGCGGCACCCAATTTGTGAGCCATTGAGTGGCAAACACCCAAAAAGGCATTGGCAAATGCCATACCGGCAATGGTTGCGGCATGATGCATTCTTTGACGAGCATTGGCATTGGCCGTATTGTAAGATTCAGGCAAATATTTCATTACCAAATTGGCTGATTCTAACGACAAACCTCTGGTATATTCGGTTGCCATAGATGATACATATGACTCAATTGCGTGAGTGAACACATCAATACCCGATGCGGCACACAAACCTCTTGGCATTGTTAACACCAAATCGGCATCGACAATGGCCATTGAAGGTGTCAAAACATAGTCTGCAATTGCATATTTAATGCCGGTTGAGTCATCTGTAATGATAGAAAACGGCGTAACCTCGGAACCTGTACCCGATGTGGTCGGAATGGCAACAAGCTCTGCCTTATTTCCAAGTGACGGGAACTCAAAGATGCGTTTTCTGATATCCATAAAGCGCATTGCCAAGTCTTCAAACTTGAGTTCGGGGTGCTCATACATAATCCACAAAATTTTGGAAGCGTCAATCGGAGAACCGCCGCCTAAAGCAATGATGACATCAGGCTCAAAAGTATCAATCATGGCTTTTGCTTTGTTGATGGTGGTCAAATCAGGGTCAGGACGAACATCAGAAAAAATTTGATATTTAATGCCCATAGGTTCCAAAATGTTCGTAATTTTTGCCGTATAGCCCAAATCAAACAAAGGTTTATCGGTGATAATAAAGGCTTTTTTCTTGCCGGCCAATTCTTTTAAGGCAAGCCCCAAACAACCCGGTTTGAAATAAATTTTCGGTGGAACCTTAAACCACAACATATTTTCTTCTCTTTTTGCAACAGATTTAATATTCATAAGATGTTTTACTCCCACATTTTCACTAACAGAGTTTCCGCCCCAAGAACCGCAACCTAAGGTTAATGACGGCTCAAGTCTAAAGTTATACACATCACCGATTGCACCTTGTGATGCAGGGCAGTTAATAAGTACACGACCGGTGTGTAACAAATGACCATAGTGTTTTATGCGTTCATCGTTGTTTTGGTCAGTGTACAATACGGAAGTGTGTCCGTTACCGCCAAAGGTAACCAAATCTTTAGCAAGTTTTGCGGCTTTTTCATAGTCGTCGGCCTTATACATAGCCAACACCGGAGAAAGTTTTTCGGCAGAGAAGGGCTCTTCAACACCGACTTTGGAAACTTCGCCGATTAAAACTTTTGTTTCGGGTGCAACTTTAATGTCTGCCATAGCGGCAATTGTGGCTGCTTTTTGACCTACGATTGCAGCATTTAATTTGCCGTCAATCATAATTACTTTACCGAGTTTTTCTTTTTCGGCCGGACTTAAAATGTATGCACCGCGTTTTAAAAACTCAGCCTTAACCGTATCATAAATTTCTTTTACGGCAATGACCGATTGTTCGGAAGCACAAATCATACCGCTGTCAAATGTTTTTGACATCAAAATTGAACTGACGGCCATTTGAATATCGGCAGTTTCATCAATTACGGCCGGAGTGTTACCTGCACCCACACCAAGAGCGGGTTTGCCTGATGAATAAGCAGATTTAACCATTCCCGGTCCGCCTGTGGCCAAAATGATGTCAACTTGCGGATGTTGCATTAATTTTTGCGTGCGCAAAATACTCGGTTCATCAATCCAACCGATAATATCTTCGGGTGCACCAGCCAATACTGCTTCTTCAAGCATAATGCGAGCGGCTTCAACAGTGCATTTTTTGGCTCTCGGGTGAGGTGAAAAGATAATTCCGTTTCTGGTTTTTAAGGCAATTAAAGTTTTAAAAATTGCGGTTGATGTCGGGTTTGTAGTCGGAATAACACCGGCAACAACACCAATCGGTTCTGCCATTTTTATCATACCGTTATCTTTATCTTCTTCTAATATACCGCAGGTTTTTGTATTTTTAAATTTGTTATAGATATATTCGGAAGCAAAATGATTTTTGATAACCTTATCTTCAACAACACCCATGCCGGTTTCTTCTACGGCCATTTTAGCAAGAGGAATTCTTAAAGAGCTCATCTTTAAGGCAACACGGCGAAAAATGTAATCTACCTGTTCTTGCGAATATTCGGCAAATTTTTTCTGAGCATTGCTCACTTTTGCTACAAGTTCATCAATATATTTTTGTTCGGCTGCATCATCTGCAACTTTAACATCGGTCTGAGCCATAATTGTTTTCTCCATAAATTAGTTTTTTTCGCCCACATAATGACAGATTATTTAAAATAAACAACCTATTTTATAGGCTAAATCAATCAACAATTATTACTAAATTGTTGTAATTGACTTTTAAATGATTTTAAAAAACCGCCCTTTGAAAAATCAAAGAGCGGTTGGACATTAAATTTAGTCTTGCTATAGAGCTACTCATCAACTACGGTCATAGTAATTGTTCCGCTATATTCACCTGCTGTGATGTTAGCCGGAATTGTAACTGTATACCATGCGGAAATTCCGTCATAATTAAGCTTTATTACTTTATCCGGAGCATCAGGATTTTTTAAATCTATATTAGCAATGATAGGATCCAAAGGTCCTTCACAATGTAAATCTAAAATATTGTTTTCTACAGATATAAGATTATCATCACTCTGGTCAGCTTCAGAAAAAGTAAATTCAGCATTGTTTTTCTTTACAACAATTTTACCTAAATTAAGTTCATCACAGCCATATTTTGTAGCTACTTCAATTGTAGCCTTAGCGGTTACTTCTGCGTAATCGGTTTTTGCATTTGCAGATGTTGCTGCCAAGAGAGCAACTGCGCTTAAAAGAAAATATTTTCTCATTTTTTTAATTCCTTTACAAAAATTAAGTTTAAGTACATTTGAAAGGTGCAAAAATTTACCTCTCAAGTCGCATCATAAACCGTTTTTTTTTTTTGCAAGTAAAAAGAGTCTTTTAAGCGATTTAAATCAAAAATGGTGTAGAAAACGGTAATTTTGTTGACTCTGAAATGTACTATTGTAAAATCAGGGCATAAAAAATAATGTTTTATTGGTGATAATATGACAATGTTGAAAAAATATCCGTTTGTTTGTTTTTTAATTTTGCATTTTTTGGTGTGGAGTCTGATACCGCTTTTGCGAGGTTCAATGCCTATGGATAGTATTGAAGCCATTGTTTGGGGACAATATTGCGATTGGGGAACAAACAAGCACCCCTCACTTTCGGGACATATGGCGTATTGGTTTTATGAGCTTTTTGCAAATTCTCATTACGGAATATATTTTTTAAGTCAGGTTTGTGTTTTAGTTGCCTTTATCTACCTTTATAAATTGGCAAAATGCTTTTTACCAATGGACAAAGCCGTACTTTCGGTTATGCTCTTAGAAGGTGTAATATATTATGGTTACAGCGCAATGGAGTTTAATGTCAATGTTGTGTCTTTGGCATTGTGGCCGATGACGGTTTATTATTTTTATCGGGCTTTACAAGACAACAAATTATCCGATTGGGCATTAAGCGGTTTGTTTGCAGGCCTTAATATGTTTAACAAATATGTAAGCGCCATATTGTTATTGTCTATGCTTGTTTTTATGCTTTATGATAAAAATGCCAGAGCAAAATTTAAGTTTTTGGGTGTTTATGTGTGCGCAATTGTGTGTTTATTGGTGTTTTTGCCCCATCTTTATTGGCTTTATGAACATAAGTTTTTTGTGCTTGAATATTTTTTGGGCAGAAGTTCAAAAGCCGGATTTGAAAATTTGCCGATATTAAAACACATTGTCTATCCGATAAGATTTTTAGGTGCTCAGGTTTTGTTTTCTTTAGGAACAATTTTAATTTATTTTATTGCCAATAAAAAAGCCAAAAAAGAAACCCAAAGCATAACCGCATTTGATAAAAACTTTTTGCTGTGTTTGGGCTTGTTACCGCTTTTGATTATGACCGCTATCAGTTTGATATTGGGCATTAAGCTAAAAAGTATGTGGGGTTTTCCGGTACTTTATATGACAGGAATTTTGTTGTTTAAGTTTTTCGGGCGAGAGTTTAATGATGTCATCAAGGTCAAGATGATAAAAGGGGTATATACCATAATGGCTTTGATGAGTGTTGCGTTGGTTTGTGTAATTTTGTTTAATAAGAGCGATAAATTTCATTTGCCTGCTCACAGTTATGCTTCTCAAATGGAAAGTATCTATCATCAACAGACAAATAAACCGTTTAAATATGTGGCCGGTGATGTGTGGTGGACAACAAATGTTGCAATGTATGCCCCCTCAAAACCCAAACCCGTAATTTGGGCGGATATAAAGAAAAATCCGTGGTTTGATGCAGATGATTTTAATTCCTCCGGAGCACTGATTGTCACTGCCGGAAAATCAGAATATCAGGCAGTGCAAAAAATTTTGGATAATGTGTCCGAGCCCGTAACATTAGAACTTGCAATTAAAAATCCGGTTGGTAAAATAAAACGCAAAACCGTTTATTATGGTTTTTATAACATATAAGAGAGGTTGTCCATGAAAACAGTCAGTATTGTAATTTCGGCTTATAATGAAGAAACAAATGTGCAAAAACTTCATCAGGAATTGTCTAAAGAACTTAAAGTTGTCAAAGATATCAATTTTGAAATTTTGTTTGTTGATGACGGCTCCAAAGACGGCACATTGTCAGAAGTTAAAAAGTTGCAATCAGAAGATGCAAGGGTTAAAATTGTGCAATTAAAACGCAACTTCGGGCACGAAATTGCCATGACTGCCGGTATGGATTATGCCAAAGGTGATGCGGTTATCTTTATGGACGCTGATTTACAACATCCGCCGGTTTATATTCCGCAAATGGTGAAATATTGGCAAGAAGGAGCCGAAATTGTTTTAACCAAACGGGTTGATAATGTGGCAACCTCAAAACTTTACAAATTTTGTGCCAAAACCTTTTATCTGATACTTAATTTGCTTTCCGAAACAAAAATCGGTGAAAGTATGCCCGATTTTCGGCTTATTGACCGCAAGTATGTTGATTTTTTGAAAGGTTTTAATGAACAAGACAGATTGTTCAGAGGGTTGCTTAGTTGGATTATGCCTAACGATAAGGTAAAAGTTATTGATTTTGTGGCGCCCAATCGGTTTAGCGGAACTACAAAATATAATTTTTTCAAAAGTATGCGCCTTGCCATAAATTCAATTACACAATTTTCGGTAAGACCGTTACATTTGGCAACTTGGTTGGGAGTGTTGGGTGCAACTTGCTCGTTATTGCTGGGCTTTTATGTGATTGTTGAGAGGTTTGTTTTGCATAATCCCACACCCGGATATGCCACAATTGTTGCAGCAGTAGGCTTTATCGGAGCAGTTCAATTAATCACTTTGGGAATTATCGGCGAGTATATCGGCAAAATTCATATGGAAGTGAAAAAGCGTCCGCTTTATTTGGCAGATTTTATTGAAGCGGATAAAAACAAGAAAGATAAAAAAGCAAATGAGCAATAAGATAATTTTCAATGCCGATGATTTTGGCATCAGTCTTGGGGTAAATCAGGCAATTGTTAAGGCTTACAATGAAGGAGTGCTTAATTCGGCAAGCCTAATGGTAAATCAAAAATATGCAAAAGACGCCGTTAAATTGCATAAAGATATGCCAAATTTGGCACTGGGGCTTCATGTAAATTTAACCAATGAATATTCGACGGCCAAAGCCGAAGATATCTTTCTTCTTGTTGATAAAAACGGCAAGTTCAAAAACGGATTTTTGAAACTTTTTTTGCTTTCAATGTTAAGGCCGAGAAAGTTTAAGCAACAAGCAAAAATTGAAATTGAAGCGCAAATACAAAAAGCTATCAAGATGGGAGTAAATTTATCTCATATAGATTCGCATCGTCATGTTCATATGATACCGGCTGTTTTTGATATATTTAAGGAAATGATGGCAAAATACGGTATTAAAAAAACCAGAGTTATGAACGAAAATTTGTTTATGACACTTAAAACCAATAAAAACAAAAGCTATTTATTTGACGGAGGTTTGGTTAAATACGGATTATTGTTGCTTTTTTCAATGATAAATTCGTATAAATCAAAAACTTATTTTTATACCATGCTGTACACTTGCAAACTTTCAAAAGACAAGTTTGAAAGTGTGCATATTCCTAAAGGTTACGATGCTGTTGAGGTGATGATTCATCCGAGTGTAACCATGACCGACAAAAGCCATAAGGAAGATATTTTTGATGAAAATGTAATATCGGATTGGCGCTTAAAAGAGCTTGAAACCTTAACCGATAAAAGCATATTAAACAATTTTGTTTTTAATGCCGAATATCCGTTTTTGTGGGGGATTTACAAAAAAATTGAATCTTGGTGGTTTAAGCTTAATCAAAAAGTGAGGTTTGTACTTGTCGGAGGGTTTAATACAGTTTTTGCATATATGGTATTTGCATTGTTGTTTGCTCTTATCGGTATGCCATATTTATGGGCATTAATTGTGCAATATTTCATTACAATAAATGTTTCGGTTTTAACCATGCGCTATTATGTTTTCAAAAGCGAGGGCGATTTTTGGTCAGAATTTTGCAAAGCTTGGTCAGTGTACATATTTATGTTTGTTTTTAACAGTTTGGCACTTAGCTTTTTGGTTGAAATTTGCCGATTAAATGAACTTGTGGCTCAAGCATTGTATTTGGTTGTGTCAACAATTTTGACATACATATTGCATAAATATTTTTCTTTTATGAGGAAAAATTAAATAAAAATAAACTGTTATAAGCTATAAATAGCCGATATATATGGTTAAAAATTGAGGTTAAATATGAAATTTATTAAGCCGATTGTCGGAATTTCAAAAATCATTGATACATTTGATAATGTTATTTGCGGGTTTAACGGTGTGCTGTCAAAAGGAAACAACATCAATGTTGAAGCTTTGCACGCCTTAAACAAGTGTATTGAAGCGCAAAAAAATGTTGTGGTTTTAAGCAATTCATATTTACGAATTAAAGATATGGTTGAAATTGTTTCGCAGGCAGACAGCTTGCTTGTCTATAAATTAAAAGCAATAATTACGGCCGGTGAAATTTTGCATTATATGTTAAAAAATCCCGATTCATTGGGGTTAAAGGGTACAACATATTATAATTTAGGCTTAAAAGAAGCAACGGCGGTTTTTGAAAATCTCGGATATACCGAAACCAAAGACATTGCCAAAGCTGATTTTATTTTTATGGGAGCAGTAAAAAACGGTTCCGATATGGTTGAAAACTATACACAAGAGCTTGAATTTGCCAATTCTTTGGGACTCGATTTTTTGTGTATAGGAAATGATACTGCCACATACAGTGACGGTGAAGTTTGTTTGGGCTCGGGAGCAGTTGCCGAGCAATATGCTCTGTTGGGCGGTAAGGTAATTACCATCGGAAAACCGGATATCAAAATGGTTAAATATGCTCTGGAGTGTTTTGGTGGTATAGGTAATACATTGTTTATCGGAGATAGTTTTACTACCGATATTAAAGCCGCAAACACAATAGAGGCGCAAACAGTCTTGATTTCTAAAGGGATTCATGTTAATTTTTTGGGTGAAGGGTATATTCCTGATGTTGAAAAAACCAGAATCATGGCGCAGGAATATGAAGTATATCCCGATTATGTTATATCAGGGCTTAGGTGGTAAATGTAAATGAGTGAGAAAAAAAGATACATAATTTTATTTTTAGCATTTTTCTTTTTGTTAAAGGTGTTTAGTTGCTCCATTGTACCTGAAAACGATGCTGATAACGATATGCGTTGCAAGCCTGTAAGAGATGAAGTGACAATTACCGAAAGCGAAGTTGATGATTTTTTAAAATTGTGGAAAGAGTATGTCTTAAATGAATATGATACAAAAGTTTCGGATAAAATTTCTTTAATGGACGGTACATTAGAAGAAAATCTGCCGATTTCGGTAAAGCTTTGGTTTAAGGCAAATTGTTGGACAGCTAAACGATTTTATCATGTTGAAGACAGATTAAGAGCCGCACTTCGTACATTATATTTGAAAAGACATACGGCAAGCATTTTGGATATCTTAAAAGAAAGAACAAATGGCACAAATTCGGTAGAATATAAAAATATGGCAGATATGCAAAACAAAATTGCGAATATTGAAAATATTACCGAAGATGAGTTGAAGCTTGTACAAATGCGTGAAAAACAAATTTCCGATGTTTTAAATTAGGGTTGATTATTTGTGATATCACATTCAGGTAATACAGTTAATATATGAAGCAATACCTAAAAAGGATAATAAGAATATTTATTTATAAAAACTGAAAGCCTCTGATTGCAGAGGCTTTCAGGAGTGTTTATTTTCCATTTTGCTTAAACAACCATTGTTTAAATTCTTCCAAACTGTGCATTTCGGGAATCCATTTAAGGTCTTCGGGTAAGTCGGTTGTAAATTCGCATCTGTATCGTATCGGTTGAGCACCGACATTAATTGCTGCGGCTTGGTTATAAATGCGGTCATCAACCAAAACCGTTTCTTCGGCTTTTAGACCATATTGTTCAAAACAAGCTTTGAGCATATCTTCTTTTGCGGTATCGTGCATAAACTTTCCGTGTTGCACACATTCTATCACCAAAAAGTCTTTAACTTCGGCGAGCAAATTGTTTAAAAATCTTTTCTTGGTTTCAACATCAAAAGTTGCCGACATTGTAAACTGTCTGTAACCTAAAGAATTGAGTTCTTTTAGAGTTTCAATAACATTAGGATACAACGGACGATTGGTAAAAAACTCCGGAGAATGGCAAAAATCATAATCCAATTCTTTACCAAGCGTGGGGTGGGTTTTAAGCTCTAATGCACCATATTTAGGCACAATCGGCAACACTTCAGGAAGTTGTTCCCAAGTTATGTGACCATACATTGGCGCATATTTAGGGTGTTTTGTTAAAAAATTATAATAAGCATAGTTAAGGTTTGCAAGAACACCATCCACATCCCAAAATATATTTTTAATAGCCATTTTTATCTCCATAAACAGTTACACAATCTGTCCGAATGATAAGCACAAAGCAAATAAATGTAAATATTTTTGTTGTATTATTGTTTATAATGCTTGAAGTTTGCGGTTAAGTGGAATAAAATCAACCCCGATTTTAGTAAAAATATCTTAAGGAGAATGTATAAAATGTCAAAAGTACTTATCACATCTGCATTGCCATATATTAACGGGATTCCGCATTTGGGACATATGGTCGGTTGTTTGCTCCCATCTGATGTTTATGCCAGATATATGCGTATGATGGGAAATGATGTTTTATACATTGTCGGAACTGATGAGCACGGAACCACTTCTGAGGTTGGTGCCCTAAAAGCAGGTATGGATGTTCAATCATATTGTGATATGAATCATAAACGCCACTATAACACATATAAAGATTTTGGTTTGTCTTTTGATTGTTTTGGTCGTACATCGTCTGAACAAAACAAAGAAATGACATACCACATTTTTGAACAACTTGATAAAAACGGTTTTATTGAAGAAAGAACAATTAAACAGGTGTATTCTGTTGATGATAAAATGTTTTTGGCTGACCGTTACATCACCGGTACATGTCCGCATTGCGGCTATGACAAAGCCAGAGGTGACCAGTGTGAAAACTGCACAAAAGTTTTAGAACCGACTGACTTGATTGACGCAAAAAGTACCATTTCGGGCAGTAAAAACTTAGAAGTGCGTGAAACTAAGCATTTGTTCTTGAATTTGCCTAAAATTGAGCCGATTTTGCAACAATGGCTTAAAACTAAAGAAGCCTTTTGGCCCGAGGTAGCTTATTCTATTGCGCAAAAATGGCTCAAAGAGGGTTTGCAGGCAAGATGTATTACTCGTGACCTAAAATGGGGATTTCCGGTAAACAAAGAAGGTTTTGAAGACAAGGTTTTTTATGTTTGGTTTGATGCGCCAATCGGTTATATCGGCATTACAAAACAATGGTCCGATGAAAAACCCGATGAACGCAACTGGAAAGATTGGTGGTATGATGCCAAAGATGTTCGTCATGTTGAGTTTATGGCAAAAGACAATGTTCCGTATCACTCAATTACATTTCCGGCAACATTACTTGGCACCAAAGAACCATGGACACAGGTTGACTATTTAAAAGGTGTCAGCTACTTAACATTTGAGGGTGGAAAATTTTCAAAATCGGAAAACAGGGGTGTGTTTGCCGAAGATGCAATTAAAGAATTTGAGGCTGATTATTGGCGCTATTGGCTGATGAGCAACATTCCCGAAGGCTCTGACACAAGCTTTACTTTTGATTTGTTTGCCTCTGTTATTAACAAAGACCTAAACGGAGTGCTCGGCAATTTTGTATCAAGAGTGTTAAAAATGACATCTTCCAAAATCGGCAATACTGTCCCCGAAGGCGGACAGTTTGGTGAGTTGGAACAAAAACTCATTGAAAATTTGCAATTGGGCATTAAAAACTATTTCAAATATATGAATGAATTAGAGTTCAGAAAAGCTTTTGCCGAATTGAGAGCCATTTGGGTGGAAGGTAACAACTACATTTCAGAGGCAGAGCCTTGGACAGTGATTAAAGAAGACCAAGCCAAAGCAGCCATGATTTTAAGAACTTGTATCAACCTTATCCGAATTTTTGCCATTTTAAGTGCTCCGATTATGCCGAAAACTGCAGAAAAAATGCTTGCTAAACTCGGTTTGGGTGTTGATGATATTCCAAGTTTAAAAGATTTTGATGTTAAAAAAGAAATTGATTTTATCAAAGCAGGTCAACCTTTTGAAGTCGGGGATATGCTTTTTGAACGCATCTTGCCCGAACGCGTGGAAGAATTAAAAACAAAATACGGGAGCAAAAAATAATGAAATTTGAGAGCTTAAAAGGTGTTCGTCTGCAAGGAATTGCAAAATCAATACATAAGTTTTTCTTAATTGTTACATATCCTTTCAGACACAGTTTCAAGTTTTTAGGTTTTTTGATTGTGGGTTTGGTGTTTTTTGCCTCAATTCCGATGATGCGAGGTGTCAGCTTTGAACATATATTAGATTGGTATATGCTAAAATATGAAGAAGTAAAAGACAAAGGCAGTGATGTACTTAAAAATAAACCTGAGCATGTTGAAAGAAAAATTAAAAATGCTTTTAAAAAAGAATTTAAACTTAAAAAGACTGAAAATACTGCCAGAAAACTCGTCGCCGATAAGAATAAAAGCACGGTTAACAATTCGGTTAAAGCAAAACCTGCTACCGAGGTTAAAAGAAAAACATTTAAGCTGGGAAATTCTCCTTTTAAGCACATCAATGTAAAAAACACTTGGACCAAGAAAAAAGATTTAATTGCCGAATCGCCTGATATGCCAACGGTTGCAGTAGAACCGCTTGTTAAAAACGATGAAACCATAGCAGTTGATATGCCGAAAATTAAAGATGAGTTGAGTTATAAAAAAATTGAAACATTGCCGCTGATTTATGAAGACATTCCTGAGCATATTCAGGGAGAAGCATTGATATTTAGTGCAAATGACCTTTCTGTAGGAAACAGATATATCATTTTGTACGGCATCTTAACCGATAGCAAAAAGCACGATGAAAAAGCCGCATTTGAATATCTTAAAGACTTGGCCGACAGAAAAGATATTGAGTGTGACATTGTGGCTTATACATACGACCACTATGCAACTGCGGTTTGTTTTATCGATGGTAAAAACATCAATAAAAACTTGGTTGATGCCGGATTTGCCGATAATATAGCCTTATAGAGAACACGATGTTACAGCCGGTATTAATGATTAATGGTTTCATTCTCTCAATTTTAGGATTGAGTATGCTTTTTCCGGCACTGATTGATATTTATGACAACGATACAAATTGGTCAGATTTTGTAACCTCAATGCTGATTACAATGTTTGTCGGGATATCGTTGTTTTTATCAAACAAAACAAAAATTATGCAAATAACCTTAAAACAAGGATATTTGGTAACATTGTCATGTTGGATAAGCGTGTCTTTGTTTTCGGCGATTCCGTTTATAATCAGCGGAGCTATAACCGATTGTACATCAGCCATATTTGAAAGTGTTTCAGGTATAACCGGAACAGGTGCAACAATTTTGCCCGATGTTGAACAAATGCCACGGTCTATTCTGTTGTGGCGCTCGATGCTTAACGGTTTGGGCGGTATCGGAATTGTGATTTTTGCAGTTGCCATGCTTCCTTTTTTGGGAGTAGGCGGAATGCAGATGTTTGCAAGAGAAAATGCAAATGCAAACGACAAACTGATGCCCAAATTTGTAGATATCGCCAAATGGATTATGTTTGTTTATGTCGGCTTGGTACTGTTGTGTACAATCTTACTTTATTTTGGTGGTATGGGCAAATTTGATGCTGTAAATCATGCAATATCGGCAGTAGCAACCGCCGGATTTTCCACCAAAAACAACTCGGTTGCATATTTTGACAGCGGTATTATCGAATTTATATTGGCTTTGTTTATGTTGCTTGGCGCATTGCCGATGACATTTTATATTATGCTCATCAAAAACAAAGAATTTGACCCGTTTCATATCGGGCAAATAAAATATTTTTTCAAAACAATTTTTTTGCTTTCGTTTTTTGTGGCTTTGTGGTTAAGTCTTCAAAGTAATATGAATTTTTTTACCGCTTTAAGATACAGCTCGTTTAATATTATATCCGTAATTACCACAACCGGTATGGGCTCAACCGATTTTCTAGATTGGGGAATTTGGACTGCTGTGTTTTTTACCATACTTTCAATGCATGGCGGTTGCAACGGCTCAACTACCGGCTCCATAAAGGTTATGCGTTGGCAAGTATTGAAATCTTATTTTCATAAGACGATAGTTACATCAATTGAACCAAACAGAGTTGTTCCGGTTAAAGTAGGTGAAGTTTCGGTTAACGATGGCATAGTTAACTCAGTGTTTGTGTATGTTTTCTTGTTTTTTGTTACAATGGGAATAACGGCTGTAGCCTTAAATTTTATGGGATATGATTTTACCACATCGGTTTCGGCCGCCATTGCAAGCGTTACCAACACAGGTCCGGGAATAACCACTTCAATCGGAGTTATGGGAAATTATGCTTTTTTCAGTTCGTCGGCAAAATATGTTTTATGTGCGGCCATGCTTTTAGGCAGGCTCGAAATTGTTACCGTCTTAGTAGTGTTTACAAAATCTTTTTGGAAAAAATAAGTCAATGAAAAGTAAAATTTGTTATAAAGCACAAGATGATGTATTAGCAGCCATTAAAAGTTGGGAAAACCATCTTGCCGTTGAAAAAAGATTTTCTGCGCATACGGTAAGTGCCTATATGCGTGATTTGTCGTTTTTTATTAACTATTTTGCTGACAAAGAAAACTTTGTTGATTTAGATTTTTTAGGTAATCTTGATGTAAGAGAATTTAGAAGTTTTATCAGTTATCGTGCCGAAAAAAAATTGCAAAAATCTTCTTTGGCAAGACAAATTTCGGTATTTAAAAACTTTTTTAAGTGGCTTAATAAAAATCATATGGTAAAAAACAGTGCAATCAGCTTGATATCATCACCAAAATTAAACAAAGTTTTGCCTAAAGCCGTTGATGTTGATGATACATTTGATATTATAAAACAAGCTCAAGTTGTTGCAAGCTCTGACTGGCAAGGCCAAAGGGATAGAGCCGTTTTTATGCTTTTGTACGGTTGCGGACTTCGCATTTCAGAGGCACTTTCCTTAAATTACGGCGATTTTATTAATTCGGAAAACTTCTTAAAAATTAAAGGAAAAGGCAACAAAGAACGCATTGTTCCGTTGTTGCCGATTGTTAAAGAAAGTATAAACGCATACATTTTGGCCGTTGCGCAAAATTTTCAGCCTGATGATGCCTTATTTATAGGCGCTCATGGTGACAGATTGTGTCCTCGCATTATTCAAAGACAACTGCAAAAGATACGGATTCGGTTGGGCCTTCCTGATACTGTGACGCCCCATGCTCTCAGACACTCTTTTGCAACTCATCTTTTGGCTCAAGGTACGGACCTGCGTTCTATCCAAGAACTTCTTGGACACGAAAATCTGGCCACGACTGAGCGCTATACAGATGTTGAATTTGCGACCTTAAAGAAAGAATACGATAAAGCGTATACCTCTTAAAAGCTTATAAGAAAAATAAAAATAAGGTGCAATACCATTGCACCTTATTATAATCTACTATCAAAAAAGAACTTACTTTAACTTCTTTTCTACAAACTCTTCATGTTTTTTTGATTTTTTATCATATTTTTTCAAAACCAATTTTTCAGGATGAGTTCTCGGGTTCTTTTCAGCAAGATAAAAAGTACCGGTGCCGGCACTGCTTTCCAATTTTACTTTTACTTTTATTGCTTTTGCCATTTCTTTTCTCTTAAATTAAAGTTACAAATTAAAACATTTAGCAGTTGTATACATTTTTTAACTACCCTTGTCAACAATAATTTTTGTTTTTTATAAAAAACAGTAAAAAAAAGTCCGGCGAACCGGACTGTTTTTACTTCATCATAAAACGAGATATGGTTTGGCGAAGTTTTCTTCCTCTCGGAGTTCGCATCATAACCATACTTGCCGAGCTCAAAATGATGGTAGCAGCGGCAATCCAGTCGGTTGCGTTGAGCTCTAAGAACGGCAACACCGTAAACGCACTTACCAAAACTTCCACAAAATATGTAAAAATTGCTTGTGTAGACCTGAACATCATAAAATATTCACTGTTTGACAAGCTGACGGCATACAAATAACAGTACATTGAAAATGCGTAGAACACAACACCATTAATCAATCCGCAAATTACATTGTTAAACGCAATATATTCATACGGTTTCGGTAAAAATTCAACAAACGGCAATGCTGATAAAACCGATTGCGGCATAAACGATAAAATATATGAAAGCATTGCAAAACAAACAATAAAGGTTATACCGCTGACAAACATAATCCAACCGGTGACACTTAATCTTTCTTTAAATGTGAGTTCTGATTTGTTGTCTTTGTGCACTTCGGCAATAATTGTCCTTAATGTGTTCAAAAATGATGAAATTGCCACAAATACGGTCACTTTTACCATTACATCAAATTGTAAACCGGAAACTAAGATAAAACAGCCGATAAAGATAAAGAGCATGGCAATAAAATCAACCCCGCCGGGGCGACGCTTAAACAAAAACCATGCAAAGAATACCGAGAAAATAATTTCAATGTTTGAAAGCAGGTTTGCTTGTGTTGATGAAATATAGAAAAATGCCATAATCATAAACAGATTTCTGAAAATTTGCAAAGCACCAAACACCCAAGTTTGATAATTTGTGACAATTTTTTTGATATCGGTTTGATGATTACCAAGAGCAATCATTGCCAAACCGCTAAACAACACATTTGAACAGGCAATTGCGAATTGGTTACAATCATATTCTAAAATTGAATAGCGCAAAAACACATTAGACATTGCCCAAAACAAAATGGTTGTCAAAGACAACACTGCCGCTTTATACATCTGTTTCATCAGTTTTTCCTTTTAATTTTAAATAACAATATCAGTGTAGTTTAATACTATATTATTAATTATCTACTTATTTTTTAAAAAAACTAACATTTTATATTGTGCTTGATTTTTTATAATTTATTTGATAAATTTATATCATTAAAATTTACTATTATGAAAGACGAATTATTTATTGAGGCCATGAAAAATGTTGAACAGGCCATTAAACTTGGTACTTCCGTGATGTGCGGACATATAAAAGTTGCACCGGAAGAATTTATGGTACTTTACTGCTTGTTACGAGACTGGCAAGACAGAATGGGTAAAGATGTTCCCGATCCGATTAACAAACTGGTTAATCATATTGAGCATATTGTCGGCGACTCGTTACCTGTTTTCCGCGAATGTTATGAATTGACCAGAATGGGCAGCCCAATGGCTAAAGCTTTTTCTGCAATCGCTGAAGATGTTGAAACAGGAGTTAACGATGATACATCTGCTCAGCCGTTTTTTATACCAATTCCAAGAAACAAGTATGTGAGCTAAAATAAGAAAAGGGAGATTTTTTAATCTCCCTTTTCTTATTCATCAATTTCGCCCATATAAGGCTTACCTAAAATCGGATGTACCGGCGCAAGAGCTTTGTGAGGTCTTGGCTGAGGTTTGAGTTTTTCCGGCTCATTTCTTAATAGCCACATCGGAGGATAGTGCCTTGTGCAATTTTCGACCAAATCTTTATAGCCGTCCCATCTTAATGTGCTTTTGACATAGTCTTTTTTGACTACAACCCCAGACTTTTTCACCTTAAAGACACGGAAAGCTTCATCAACCTGAGTTAGCATCGGGTCTCCGTTCAGTCGCGAATCTTTGCCGAGTTCTTGCTCCTTTGTAAAAATCGAAACTGTTGCAAGCTTGTTTTCGTACCACTTGCAAGCATCAAGCCAGAATGGATTCGTACAAAACACATATACGGTTTTTGAAAGAATCGGCCAAACAATTGTCTCGTTCATTTCATTGTTGAGTACAAAGGCAAACTGCCCGTCCAGACTTAACAGATTTTCATCTTTCATCTTCAGGTATGATAAGTTCGTAATTTTAAGCTCACATACCATTAAATTACTAAATCCTTCACCTACCGGAGAATAAAGTTTTTGAATAGGTTTGCCGAAAATATCTGTATCATCAATTGTCTCAACCATATGTCCAAACATCTCTATCACATCGTCGGATCCGATAGCTGATGATGATATCATCTTCAAGAAACTTTCTTGCGGAATTTCTTTTTTTATTCTTAATATCTTCTTCATAATGTAATAATTATTGGTTTATGCAAAGAGAATAAAAACTTTTCGTTGTTTTGTCAATATGTTTTTGGGCGCTATTATAAAAATCAGATTAAAATTGTTAAATTTTCTTACATAATCAGATTCTAATTGTGGTGGCTTTATGTTTCTTACCTCATTTTTGATTTAAATTCTTATGTTAATGCTTCCGAACATATTATAGGTAATATGGAAGTGAATGTTAACATTGAACAGCTGACACAACTTAGTTGTTCAGCCATAGACTTTGGTACAGTATATTTAAAAGCTAAGCTAACTATCCTGCCGGTACATATCAGACGACTGTTCAGATTATGGCTATGGCTGAATAAACTATCTTTTTTATATTAAAGCAAAAGGCGGAATTAATTTCCGCCTTTTGTAACAACAACCATTGCTTCACGCAAGATTCGGTCATTTATCATATAGCCTTTTTGCAACTCGGCAATTATTGTACCTGCAGGTTTGGTTTTGTCTTCAACTTCTTGTACGACCTGATGAAAATTCGGGTCAAAAACCGTATCCAAAATTTCCATTGCGCTGATGCCAAACTTGTCAAACACTTTGTTAAGCTCATTTAATGTGAGCTCAACACCTTTGCGCAAAGCAACACAATCATCATTTTGAGTGTCTTTTGATGCATCAAGCGCACGCATCAGGTTATCAGCCACCGTAAGCAAATTTTTAGCAAATGAAGATATGGCATATTTATTGTTTTTTTCAATTTCGGCAGAACATCTTTTCTTTGTATTTTCCAATTCGGCAAGTGCTCGCAAAAACTCATCTTTTAATTTTTGATTTTCTTCGGTAAGTTTTTCAATATCAGGTTGCAAATTGTCATTTTCAACAATTTCTTCTTCGGTTTCAAGTTGTTCATCAATTAAATTTTCTTCTTTTTCCATTTTATCCTCTTTAAAATTTGTCAGTGACCTAATACATATTATAAACTTAGTGATTATACATTCACAAGTCAAGAAGATTAATTGTTTTTTGTGTTGTCTTTTGTAAATCAAGTGCTATACTTTGGCATATAGTATATTATTTTATAGGGAAAAGATGATGAATGCTTGCGAAAAAATTGCCTCAATCGGTTTTTTGGCTCAAAATTTTAATCGTAAAAAAAACAGTGTGGTGTTTAATAAGACCAATGATGCTTGCTGTATAGAGTTGCAAAATATGGCAAAAAATCAGTGCTTGGGAAAACGCAAGTGGCCTGAAATTCAAAATGTCGATGCGTGGATGCTTTCAGCCGAAACGGCAACTTTTATGAAGTGGGGCGGTTTGGGTATGGTGGCCTCGGAACTGCCGGAAAATTTTAATAAAACTTTTTCAAAACAAAATCATAAAATTTCAATTGTTACGCCGATGTATTTGGGAAATACGGGTAAAAAGTCGGCCACATTTGACGGCAAAGTTTATAAAGGAGCTCAAAATAAAGCGGTTGATGTAACCAAAATTATGTCGATTGATGTGCCTTTTATAAATCAGACACAAAATTTTATCAATTATAAGGCAGTGGTTTATAAAGCTTCTTTTAATGATGTAGATTATGTTTTTATCCATAATGAAAGGTTTTTTTCCATAAATCCGCATACACAAAATCCGTCTACACAAGACGGATGTTATGTCCGAAACGACAATGATATTGATGAAGTTGAGCGCTTTGCCTTTTTTTCTAAGGCAGTGTACATTTTGCTAAAAGAATGCGCATTAAATAAAACAAACAAATTGAAGTTGCCTAATATCCTGATTGCCAATGATTGGCATTTGGGGGCCTTAACCGGACTTTGCAAATATGCAAGCATTGCTCAGGCCTATAAAAACACCATTGACCGACAAACGGCAGAGCTTATTAATGCCATTCCGATAATTCATATTGCGCATCATTTGGGTTATCAGGGGTGGGATTATCCCAATACGGCTCGTTTGTTAAATTCTCTTTATGAAGACAATGCAAATTTGGTTTTTAAAAATGCCAAAGCCATTAAAAACAGCAATCCTCGAACGCCAAACACCTTAATTGTGTTTGACTGTTACAATCAGGCTTCGGTCAGTTTTCATCTTGCCGACAGAGTGGTCACGGTTTCAAAAAATTATCTTCAGGAAGTTTCTTCCGAGCTGGGTTTGGGGCTTGATTTTCGTGATATCTTAAAAATCAGAAAAGACCACAGAACATTTTACGGCATAGTCAACGGTTATGATAAAAATCTGATTTCACCGAATGAGAAAAAAATTGAACATATCAATGAATATTTTGAAGGATTTGATTTTAAGGTTTTTGATGAAAATTCTCTTGAAAACAAACTTAACAACAAAAAAGAGTGTATGAAGTTGCTTTCAAAATTGGCATCTAATCCGGAATATAAGCAAAAAGTGTTACCTTTGACCGATTTGTTTGATTTTGAAGATATATCCGCTTTGGTTAAAAAAGCCGATAAAGTGCCGTTTGTTTGCGCTACCAGCCGATTGGTTGAACAAAAAGGATATGATATTGCAGCTCAAGCCATAATTCAACTCATTGAAAACAATAAGAATAAAGGTGTTGAATTTCCTGTTTTTGTAATGGGCGGAGCAGGGGATTTGCAGTTGTTCCAAAAATTACAGAACTTGAAAATCGAAGTGGCAAAAATTGATAAACAAGCTGCAAAACGCATTTTTGTATTTAGAGGTTATCGTGATGAATTTGCATATGCAATGCAATTGGCGGCTGATTTTTATTTAATGCCGTCTCGCTTTGAGCCATGCGGTTTAACCCAAATGGAAGCAATGGCTAAAGGCGCACTGCCGATTGCAACATCAACGGGCGGGTTGGTTGATACCATAAATGATTGTGTTGACGGTTTCAGAACAGAGGTGTTTTTTGCCAAAGGTGTCAGGGTTTACGGCTCAAATTTAATGGCTCAAAAGTTCAAAAACAATGTTAATGCATATGCTCATACATTGGCAAAAGCCTTAGATTATTTTTATAATGCTCGCAATGAGTTAAACCTGATGACACAAAATGCCATTAAAAAAGATTTTGGGTGGAATGTCCAAGGTGGGTCGGTGTATAAATATTATAAGCTTTTTACAACAGGAGCACTCTGATTTTGAACTTGACAAAACATAAATAATACATTATATGTAAGGCATTCAAAGTATTATTTATAAATTATAAACCTTTTAATTTTTTATTTTTATGAACAAAAAGATTATTGTCCTTTTTGGCGCTCCGGGTAGCGGCAAAGGATACCTTGGTGATTGTATCAAGGAAGAACTTAAAAACGCCGGTGTTAATGACTTTATGTACATTTCCACAGGTGACTTGCTCAGAGCTGAAATTAAGGCTCAGACCAAGTTAGGAAAAGAAATTGAACAGATAGTCACTGCCGGCAAACTTGTCGGTGATGCCATTGTATCAGAACTGGTTGCGAAAGCTCTTTGTGAACCGCACACAATCAAACTGATTGACGGATATCCTCGTACTTATTGGCAACTTGATGATTTTATCACGGCGTGCAATAAGCTCGGTGATGATATCATATCCGTTATGCGAGATACATCTGTTGAACTCATCAGAGAGCGTGTGGCAAAGCGTCGTGTTTGCAAAAGCTGTAAGGCAACGCACAGCGTTGATGACGGATGCTGTCCTAAGTGTGGCGGAGCTTCCGAAATCAGAAAAGATGATGCGGTCATTGAGGCTCGCTTAAATGAGTATGAAACAAATACCGAGCCAATCTGGAATGAACTGGTAATAAACTCGAGTGCAGCACTGGTTGTTGACGGCTCCGAGGAAGCAAAAGATGTGGCCAAGCAGTTTGTAAAACTGCTTTTGGATTAACCGCAACCAACAAAGACCTCCGATTTTTCAATCGGAGGTCTTAAATTTGTTATGTATAATTTTAGTATGTTCTGGTGATAGTAAATGAATTTGTATACTCACCTGCTTCAATATTTGCCGGAATTGTAAGCATAGCATAGATCTCGTCACCATGAATTAAATTTACAGTCAATTTTTTGGTTTTACCTGGAGATGAAAGTTCTAAAGATGAAATATACTTATATGTTTCATCAATTTGATCATCACATGATATCTTATAAGTATCATCATTAGTAATTGATAGTATATCTCCTGTTGTTTCCCCAGTAGAAGAATCATAGGTTGAAATAGCATTGTTTTGTTTAACAACAATTGTACCGAAATCTAAATCTGAACAGTTCATAGTGCCTGCTACCTCGATTGTAGCTTTAGCGGTTACTTCAGCATAGTCGGTTGTTGCGTTGGCGGAGGTTGTTACTAAAAGTGCAGCTGCAGTTAAAAGAAAATATTTTCTCATAATTTATATCCTTTACAAAAATTCAAGTTTAAATGTACTTGAAAGGCATCAAAATTTACCTTTCACATCACATCATAAACCGTTTTTTTTTTTTGCAAGTAAAAAGAGTCTTTTAAGGTATTTAAATCAAAAATGAGGTATGAAAATTATTAAAAGTCATTACCTCAAAGATGACTAATTATCCACAATAGACTCTTTAAAATTGCAAAAAAAAAAAACGGTTTAGAATGTGAACAAAATATAATATATGGAGTTAGTTGATGAGAAATAATCAATGTGGAAGAAGTATGGTTGAGATGTTAGGAGTGCTAGCCATAATCGGAGTTTTATCGGTCGGCGGAATTGCCGGATATTCTAAGGCAATGATGAAATATAAACTTAATAAACAAGCGGAGCAATTATCTCATTTGCTGAATTTGGTATATCGACACAAAGCAAGTTGGGGAAAAAATCCACCTTCAATGAGTTTGATGACTTATTTTAAAGCAATGGGAGAAATACCTGAAGATATGATTCAGGATAATTCCGAGTTTATTTATGATGTTTTTAATTATAAAATAGATATGCGTACAAATGGTTGTAATCCCTTATGTGATGCGGTTAGAATCGGCTATCATATAGATGATAATTTTGATGTTTGTTTAAATGTGATTAATATAGCAAAAAGTTTTTCGGATAATTTATTTTATTTGACATATGCTAAAACGACAGAAGATATAAGCGGAAGTTTATATTCCACAAATTTTTTTGGTGATAAATATTGTAAACAGAACAATAGATGTATTAAAGATTTAAATATGAGTGACATTTATGAAGAATGTCAATTTTTAAGCAATAAAAAATCAGGTGGTATTATATTTATATATAAGATTAATGATTAAAGCTATTATATTAAATCAACAATTTTTTATGACTACGATTGATATTATATATAAAATATATATGGTAACCAATTAATGTTAAATTTTTATGCTTTATACTTTTGTATTAATTTCAGTTACCGATTTATGTAATGGATCCAAATTCAACAGACATAGAATGTTCTTTAGGACAAGAGTCGATGAGTCTGAAAAAGAAATATTTGAGGTAATTGTCATTTAACAGATTGGAATTGAGTTTAGCCGAGCACACTGTTATTGCAAAATGCGGTCTAACAAATAAGTGTTTTTTAATAAAAACAGCTTGATTGTTTTTATTATATCAAGCTGTTATAAAAGTACTGCCAAACAATGCCTGTGAATATCAACTAGGGATTGTAAGGTTCGGTCAGTTCTCTTGTAGAATAAGGATACTTATCCTCGTAATCAATAGTCTCCTGTGTATGGTCTTTACCATCACTGGTGACACATACCAAACCGATAGATGTAGCTACTGCACCTACGATAACGCAAAAAGTTGTAAACATGGTAACAATAATTGAATGGTTACACATAATAATCTTTATTCAAATATAGTTTACAAAAATTAAATTTAATGTCAACAATTTTAGGAGTAAGTGTGAATACACAATTAAATCCGAACACCCTTTACACAATTAAATCCGAACAGGTAGACTTAAGTCAAAGGAGTTAAGTCTATGAAAAAGCGAGAAGAAATAGAGACATATAAATCAATAATAGCCA
>SUUV01000031.1 GCA_015062345.1 Alphaproteobacteria bacterium
AAACCTTTTTTTTTTTTTGCAAGTAAAAAGAGTCTGTTTGTAGATTTAAATCAAAAATGAGGTAAGAAAAAACTCTCTTAAAGGAACTTTAAGAGAGTTTGAAAGGAGTTAAATACCTATACGAAACATATATGGTAATCATTCGATGAAAACGATTACGACTTTTTTCTATCACAAAAAAAACCGATTGTCATCAATTAAAATGTCCGATTTTGTCTTCAAATGTCCGATGATGTCCGAAAATGTCCGACGATGTCCGAAAATGTCCGATTTTTACCACGGTACACCGTTTATGCATCGTTTCGGGTTGTTTTTGCAATAATCATCTTCATTTCCAACCTCATAAAGACGGCTTCTTTTTTCGGATAATTCGCCGGCAACAATACCTTTACAAGCACAAAGCATCAGCAACAAAGAAAACAATACAAATTTTTTCATCATCATATCCTTATATCAGAGCAAATTTAAATCCGCCGTAAATTACAAACAAAATAAGCACTTTGGCAATATGTCCTAACCATATGCTCTTGTCATATTCTTTTGAACTGCGCCAAACTCCAAACCAAACCATAATTGAATATATGGTAAGCGCAAATAAACAAATAAAATAAGCAATGGTTAAAAACAAAATCACATTATCCATATTAAGCGGGGCAAAATAGTGCGTATAATAATATTTTACGGACATTCCGTTAATCTTTTGATTCAAAAAAGCACCAAAAATTTTTGTAACCAAAGAAATAGAAAAAATCCCCATTATGCCGTATTTCCAAAAAGTTTCTTTGAGGGAAAATTGCCCATAAACCAATTTACCAAACATATTTTTCTCCTGTTTTTATTTTTTATGTCAGTATAATATGCTTTAACCCTTAAAATTTGGTTACAATTTTTATATATGGTTTGTTACCCAATTTTTGTTGCACATCAGCAATATATGCGGATTTTTCGGACCAATATGCCCATCTGTCTACAAAACTTTTGGCTTTTTCAACCGATTTTGAAAGTTGTAAATTGATGGTTTCTTTAAGCAATTCATACATAACTGACGAAATTTTATCAAAGTTTATGTTGAGCTTTTTGTTTTCATCAAAGTACATACCATTATTTTCTAACATATAATTAAATTGGATTAATTCTGCCATTCGATGTGGAGCCGAAAAAACAGGTTTAGCTTTTAAAAACAAGCTGATGCACCATGATGTATAAATTGTTTTTAAATAGTCTTTTTCAAACAAATTAAATTTTTCACATAACACTTGCATTGATGCAACTGAAACCACATCAGCTTTGTGTTCTTCAATTATGTGTTTATAAATGCCCATAGCGTTTTGATATTCGCTTAAAGGTCCTAAAGAATGTCCGTTTTCATGACCGATAACCCATGTATGAATGGCATCGGTGTCAAAATATTGATGTAAGTTGGGTTCAACCAAGGCATTTAGCAGGTCTTTTTCTCGTTTTTTATCCGAACTCATACGCACTTGACGATGATATACATTTCGCCTTCCTCCGCCTGTTTTTATTGATAGTTTATCATTGTTAGGCAAATTTTGCGCCGTTGTAATTCCGCCCCTGCACATGGCATAATCACCTGTTAAAGCCATAAGGTCTGCATCAACCATGGTTTGTTTGACATTGTTTGTATTGATGCTTTGTTCATATTTATCGTTAAAGGGCATCCAAGTTGCTAAATAAGGCAGTGTTTTTTGCGATTCCAAAATAAACTCGGTACCCGCTTTGTTAACAATGCCGACCCTGCAACCCAAGGTGTCTTTTGAAACAATTTCAATATTATGTTGTTGCAAAGCACTTAACAATTTAAGATTATCAAAAATTGTTCCTGTCATTTCATCTTCATAATTTTCTCTTGAAATGGTAAATTCCAAATTGGTATCTTGCATTTCGGCCCAAAATTTGTCTGCCATCATATCAAGTTTTTCATCTGTGTGCAAAAGAGCCTGAACTTGCCACATTAAATATGACTTAAAATTATCGTTGGTACAAGTTTGAGAAGCTTTTTCAAGTTCGGTGGCAATTTTAAAAAATTCTTTGGCAAAATATGTGGTATAGTCAATTCCGACAAGCTCATCTTCGTTTCTTCTGACCATTGTTCGAGCGGATAAAATGTTTTTAACCTCAGCAATTTTGCCGTTTGTCAGCATTTTTTGTAAGATATCATGAAATTCTTTAACACTTAAATCTTTGGGATAAAAATTTTTTCCTTGCAACAATTTGACATCTTTAAAAATTTGTATCGGCTCTTTATCAATTCCGTTAAATCCGGCAACTCCGTTTAAGCTGTTAAAAAGCTCCAAAGCTTTTTTGGCATACGAGCTTTCCATGGCAGTCCTGATTAAGCCGTCTTTTAATTTTCGGTTTAGCGGATTGTCTTGTTCCAAAGCTACATCATTTATAATTATAGCCGCATTTAAAAGATGCTTTAAGGCTTCTTTATCGCCATCGGGCAATTGTTGATAACCGGCAAAATCAGCTCCGATAAGTTCTATGTTTCGCATTTTGTTTGCTAATATATCATCAAGTTCTTGTTCGGAAAAGTTTAATTCATAACCGCTTATTTTCATTTTACCTCCACAGCCTTAAAATAAAATATGTTAATGTCTTCACTCCAATAATCCGGACTCAAACCGGCTTTTAGTTTTAAGTCCTTTACAAATTCTTCTTTGGTTTTATAATGTTGCCAATCATCGGGCATTAAAAAGTTTGTTCTAAGTCCTTTTTGTATTATAACACCAAAATTTTTGTTCAGATTTTGCAAAAATTTTTCTTGTGTTTCAAAAGAATGCGCCTCAACTTTTGTAAGTAAAAAAATTCTTTTTTGTGAGTTTGGTAAATTTTTATCGGCTTTGGTTAAATTATGTTTTAATGATTGAACCAACGATTTATCAAAATCAAAATCGGCAAAATGTTTGCAATTTTGTTTCTCATCACAGGCCAAAACCATTGTTGCGGCTTTATCGTTAAAATGTTGGTCATTAACCTGATTGTTTTTGTAGTTTAAAATAAGTTTTTTCAGTTCGCTATTATACATTTGCACAAAATCGGTCAAATTCTCGAACTGTTGTTCAATCGATAAGTTTGCTCTATGTTCGTTGTTTTGAGAAATTTTTTTAATCTGCTTATAATTTAACAAATCAAAAAATTTAGGTTTTAAAGATTTTTCTTTTATGATTTGCTTTATCTTCATAAAATCAGGTAATGGATTTTCAATGTTGTCAAACCAAATCAGAACATTTTTTTCGTTTATGGTTTTTGGGCTTAAAAAATTTTCTTTGGTGATATTTTTGCTAAAATTAAGTAAAAATTGTATGTGTTTTTCTTGTGTTAACTCATTGTTTATAACCACAATATTCTCATTATCAAAACGGATTTTGTGTTTTTTCACATTAGGATTATCTGTAATATCATCAGGCAAAACTACAATTTTTGAGTTGCCGGTTTTATCATAAAAACTGACACCTATAAGCGGATTGCGAAAATATTTTAATTCATCAGTTGGTTTTTGATAATTAATCAGCTCTTGCGGATTTGATAAAATATATCGGCAATAGGTAACAACATTAAACACAAACAAACAAAACAAAAAGCCAAACAGCAAAATTTGTTTTATTCTTTTTTTATGTAATTCTTTGTTGTTATTAAGTGCCATAAATATGTCCTGATATTAAGTCTGCTTCATTTTAGCTTATTTTGGGTTAGATAAAAGCAAACTCTCATAAAAATCCACAAATGAATCAAAAAACCAAACATCATCACTGTTTTCATCTTCATCTTGCCAAATTGAGGAGCCGATTCTGATAGCTTGTGCACCGGCATTTTGTGCGCATTTGCTATCTTGAGGACTATCTCCTACAACCCATACATTTTTTTGCGTTATATCTTCTTTTTGCATTACATCTTTTAGAGTCCACCACAAATGTTCGGCATAGGGTTTATCTTTTTTGGCCTCATGTCCGCATACTACATTGTTAAAAATCTTCGGATTAAACAAAAGCGGTAACTCATATTCTAATAAAATGCGCTCTTTGTTGCTCATAATCATTAAGCTTATATTGTGGTCTTTAAAAAACTGCAAAACATTGTGCGTTTTAGGAAATGCGGTTATAAATTGGCTGACATTTTTTAAATATATGTTTCTGTATTTTTCGTACGCTTCTTGAGCATTAAGACCAAAAATATTTACAAAATTGTCCTTAAAAGATAAATCATTATTGCGTTTTTGTTTTTCAATTTCCCAATCTTCAAGCCCGTATTCTTTTAACACTTTATTGACCGCATACACAAGAGCTGTTCTCGATTCGGCCAGTGTGTTATCCCAATCAAAAACCACTGTTTTTAAGTCTTTTATGTTTAAGTCATATTTAATTTGCATTTGTTATATCCCTCCTAAAAAGTAACGATAAGAACAACAAAATTCAAGCTTATTATTGCAAAATATTCTTTACTTTAAGAATAAATTCTTTTACCATTAATATCAGATATGAAATTTTCATATCTGGGGCGTAGAAACCTCATATATCAATAGTCGCAGAGCATAAGCGACTTTAAAACTTTTATGCCGACATATGTCTTTGTAAGGCGGATGTCGGCTAAATAAGCTCTAAGCCAATAGGCCGAGCCGTCTGTTGATATACGGTTTCTAACATCCGCCCACTTTTTTAAAGTGGGTTTTTGTGTTATAGTATAATTAAAGAGGGGTGTTTTTATGAAAATAAATGAATCTGGTCGTTCAATGGTTGAAATGCTTGGAGTTTTGGCGATAATCGGTATCTTATCTGTTGGTGGTATTGCCGGTTACTCAAAAGCAATGTTTAAGCACAAGTTTACTAAGACTATAGATGTTATATCTTATGCAATTAATCGATTGATTGAATTGGATAATAGTAATTTAACAGGTTTTTCTCTTACCACATCTCAACAAGCTCATGATTATGATGTGGTACCGGATTGTGATGTTAATTCCACAGATGGTTCAAAATGTTTATTACCTTTGGGTGAAATTAGTTTTATGATAGATAACAATTATTCACATGGCAATAATATTGCCGGAGTGATTAATATATCTTTTCTACAAAATCCGCATGAAAGTTGTATAGCATTTTGGAACTCAGAAATTTATAAAATTGTTCCAGACAGTTGGTGGAATTATGGAATGATTGGTGTAACAGGAGCAGATATCATATATGCTAAATCAGAACACAAAAACCTGCCAACGGATACTAAATCAGAATTTACGGTTACAGATATCGTAAAAGCCTGCGAACCGTGTATAAATGCAAATAATTGTGCAATAGAATGGGTTATGGGAGTGAACGGATAATATACACCACAAGCCTCTGTGTAAAACAGAGGCTTGTGTAAATTAATGATTAGCAATTTTTACCGATAACTTTTTTACCGCCCATATATGGCTGCAGTTTTACCGGAATATTAACTGAGCCATCTTCGTTTTGATGGTTTTCAATAAACGGAACCAAAGCACGAGGGGTGGCAATTCCGGTGTTGTTTAATGTGTGCACAAACTTAACTTTTCCGCTTTCATTTTCACGATATCTTAAATTTGTGCGTCTTGCTTGCCATTCGGTAATGTTTGAGCAAGAGTGTGTTTCACGATAACAATTTTGGCTTGGCACCCAAGCTTCTAAGTCATACTGGCGATATTTGGGCGCACCCATATCACCTGTACAAACTTCCAACACCTGATAAGGAAGCTCTAAATCTTGTAACACTTCTTCTGATATTTGTAAAAGTGTTTGATGCCACTTTTCGCTCTCGTTAATATCATTTTTGCAGATAACAAATTGTTCGGTTTTCATAAACTGATGCACCCTGACCAAACCTCTGGTATCTTTTCCGGCAGCTCCGGCTTCGCGTCTGAAACAAGGTGAAAAACCGGCATACAAAATCGGCAATTCATTCTCGGTTAAAATTTCATCAGCTCTTAAAGAGTTTAAGATAAGTTCGGCCGTACCTGAAAGATAAACATCATCATTAGGCAAATGATAAACTTCATCTCTTGAAAAAGGTAAATATCCCTGACCATAAAGCGGTTTTTCTTTAGAAATTGACGGAACGGTGATGACTGTGAAGCCATGACTGCGAAGCTTATCTAAAACCATCATATGCATAGCAAGCTCAAGTTGAGCCAAATCATTTTTAATTGCATATGTTCTGGAACCTGAAACTTTAGCGATTCGTTCCATTTCTGCCCAGTCATTAATTTCCATTAATTCAATATGGTCACGAGGTGTAAAAGAAAATTCTCTGATATCGCCGACTTTTCTTCTTACTACATTTGCGCTGTCATCAGGGCCGATTGGCGATTGTTCTGATGGCATATTCGGCATTTTTAACATCATTAAGTCAAATTCGGCTTGCTTAGCATTAAGTTGTTCTTGTAAAACCTTAAATTCTTCGCCCAAAGCCTTACTTTTTGCAATGATTGACGGACGCTCCTCTGATGAGGCGGATTTTATGGCATTGCTTAATTTGTTTTTTTCTTCGGCGATAGATTGCGATGATGTTTTGAGCTTGTTGACTTCTTTATATAATGCAGTCAAAGCATCTAAATCCAAAACATCTTTTGTGTATCCTTTTTTTTCTAAACCGTCTCTGACGGTATCTAAATTTTCGATAATAAATTTTATATCCAACATCTTTTTAGCGTCCTATTTAAAAATATATTGATTTAAACCAAAAAGCAGATTATCTTTTTTTAACATTAAATACAATAGTAAAAATTAAAAAACGCAAGAAAAAGAGGATAAAGACGCAATGTTTAAAGATAAAACTGTTTTAACCGGTGTAAAACCGACCGGAACTCCGCACATCGGCAACTACTTAGGAGCTATTAAACCGGCTTTGGATATGGGTAAAAATGCTGTTCAAAATGGCGGAAAACACTTTATGTTTATTGCTGATTATCACGCCATAAATGCCCAAAAAGATGCTACTGTGTTAAATCAAAAGATAAAAGAAGTGGCGTCTGTTTATCTTGCGTTCGGACTTGATACCGATAAATCGGTTTTTTATAGACAATCAGATATCCCCGAAATTCATGAATTTACTACCATTTTGTATGCATACACCCCTAAAGGATTTATGAACAAAGCGCACGCATATAAAGCTTGCGTTGATAAAAACAGGTTAAACGGAAAACCTGATGATGACGGTATAAATATGGGGCTTTATACATATCCGACCTTAATGGCTGCCGATATTTTGGCTTATGATACCGATATTGTTCCTGTGGGTAAAGACCAAGTTCAGCATGTTGAAATTGCTCGAGATATTGCCGGTGCCATTAATGCACATTATAATACTGATTTATTAAAGTTGCCTACATATCATATAGAAGAAAATGTGGCAACGGTTGCCGGTGTTGATGGCAGAAAGATGAGTAAATCATATAACAATGTAATTCCGATTTTTGCCGAGGATTCAGTGATTAAAAAAGCAATTTTTTCAATTAAGACCGATTCTCGCCCGATGGAAGAACCAAAAAATCCTGATGAAATTTTGGTTTATCAAATTTATAAATCCGTTGCCGATAAAGACCAAGTTGCCGAAATGGCATACGGTTTGGAAAACGGCAAATTAGGTTACGGTCATATAAAAAATATGCTCCTTGATGCTGTGTTAAAAGAAACCAAAACTGCCAGAGAGATGTATAACTATTATATGGCGCATTTTGATGAAGTTGAAGAAAAATTGTCAGCAGGTGCCTTAAAGGCCAGACCTGTAATACAACAAACCCTCAATCGCCTAAAAAATGCGGTTTTCGGAAGATAGATAATATCGGTAAAGCTTCTAAAGTTGACATTTAAGAGCACGATGCTGTTAAGCCAGATGTAAACTAAACTGTTATGCCTGCTTTTTGTGTTCCACAAAAAGCAGGCATAACCTTACTTTATTTTTACCTCATTTTTGATTTAAATCTTTTAAACGACTCTTTTTACTTGCAAAAAAAAAAAACGGTTTATGATGCGTATTGAAAGGTAAATTTTTGCACCTTTCAAGTACATTTAAACTTAATTTTTGTAAAGGATACAAATTATGAGAAAATATTTTCTTTTATCTGCGGTTGCTTTAATGATGGCTACAAATGTAAATGCTAATGATAGTGCCGTACTTGTTGATGTGACCGGTGAAATTATTATTCCGACCACAATTGAGTGTGGTACTATGAATTTTGGTAAAATTTATTTAAAGCCCAACAATGTTGAATCAACCGTAAGATTACTACCTACTACCAGTAGTGACAATGTATCTGCATATGGTGATGTAATAACTGTGCAGGGTGCATCAGGAGCAGAATGTATATTATCGGGTATTAATAGTGATGATTATACAGTTGTTTATCCTGAAAAAGTCAACTTAGATGGAGTTGAAGGTGGTGAACCTGGTGATGAGCAAGCCTATGTTAGCGGTATATGCTATGATAATGCTTATGAAATGATGGTTGGAACACTTAATATTCCTTCTAATCTTTCTCAAGGTGGAATTATATCAGGGTCTATGTCAATAGCTGTTATAAAAAATTAGCGGTTTCTTTTTGTATAAAACTAGCTCAGCCCGTTGATGCAACATTTCAACGGGTATCTTTTTATCTTAATATTTTACTGCAAAACACCGTTTAACGGAAACAAAGCTTGTTGAGGTGTAATATGTTGCGTTATCACCGCATTAAACACCGGATACATATGTTCACATTCGCTAACGGCAATTTCAATTATCTGATTGAGTTTTTCTTCAAAATTTTCTTCCTTGTCTTGCAAAATTATCGAATGTTTAAAAATCGGCATTTTATGCTCGCTCCAATATGAAAAATGTCCGAGCCACAAATTTTCATTGACCATTGCCAACAGTTCAAATACTTTGCTTAAATCCGAAATGTCAACATTGATATTCATCAAACAAGAAAAATGCAAACATTTAAGGTGTTCTTCCCAGGCAAAGAACAACAACATATTGTTCCATTTGCCCTCAATTTCAACCACAACTTCGTTGATGTTTCTGCGTTCAAAATCAGCCGATTTTTTAGCAAAAATCATCTCAAGCGAATCTATCGGGTTGTAATATGCTTCAATATTTGAAAGCGGCAGCATTTTTTAACACCTAAAATAAAAAAACAACTGTTGTTACAATAGTACTGCCGAGTCGTTTTTAACAACAAAGTTTAAAAAGTTTTCCACTAAATATATTTTTTTTAAAAAAATAAAAAAATAAAACAAGCAAAATCAATCCGTTGACACATTGCTAAGAAAAAATATTATTTTATATGTGGATTATCTGTTTTTTTTAATATAGTTTTAAGCAATTGTTGAATGCGTAGATAAAGGTAACTAAAATGACAGGTTTAGCATATCCGGATATTTCACCGATAATATTTTCCATCGGTCCTCTTGCCATCAGATGGTATTCCATGGCATATTTGTTTGGCATTATTGCCGCTTGGTTTTTAATTGCAAAAGACATAAAAAAATACAATTTGGGTTTAAGTAAAGCAAATTTGGAAGACATTGTTTTTTATGTAACTTTAGGCATTGTCTTAGGCGGACGCATCGGATATGTGTTGTTTTACGGTTTTAACACTTTTATCAAAAATCCTTTAGAAATTTTTGCCATATGGCATGGCGGAATGTCGTTTCACGGAGGCATAATCGGGGTTATAATTGCCATTTATTTGGTTTCAAAAAAAATCAAATATCCGTTTTTGAGCATTACTGATTTGGCTGCACTTTACACTCCTATCGGCATTTTTTGCGGCCGATTGGCAAATTTTGCCAATGATGAATTGTGGGGACGAGTAACCGATGTTCCATGGGCGGTAAAGTTTCCCTCAGGCGGGTATTTGCCAAGACACCCGTCACAAATTTATGAGGCCTTAACAGAGGGGTTATTGTTGTTAATCGTTTTAAACCTTTTATGGCAAAATTTGTGGATTCGTAAACATAGCGGTTTTGTGTCGGGAATGTTTCTGATTTTATACGGCTTGTTCAGAATGTTGATAGAGCAATTCAGACAGCCGGACAGTCAGTTAGGTTTTGTGTTTTTAAACATCACCATGGGGCAACTGCTTTCAGTTCCGTTTATAGTTATCGGAAGTTTGGTTATTTATGTGTCGGTAAAAAAATTTAGGCCTTAGAAGTCATATTTTGCGTAAATTTATAAGTTCTTTGAACGGCCTCACGGGTGCGCATCAAAACCGTATCGGCATCCGCATCACTGCGTTTCTTTTCGGAGACACCTGCCGAAACGGTAATTTTAACGGTTCTTTTGGAGCTTAATACAAATTCGGAGCCGGCAATTAAGCGCCTGATTTCTTCTAAATATTCGAAACACTGTTTTTTATCGACATTTTTAAAAATCAGGATAAATTCGTCTTCGTTATATCGGTAAATATCGGCATTCGGAGCAATTTTTCTGATTTGTTTAACCACCAACTTCACAATGATATTGACATAATGTTCCTTAAAAACTTTGAGCAGTTTAACATAGTCATCAATGCATACAACACCCAAACTATATTTTAACGGCAAATTTTTAGATTTTCTTAAGTAAGAATTTAAGCTGTAAACACCCGTGCAAGAATCCTTAAAATAACAATAAATATCTTGATGTATTGTTGTAATCAGCAAAATTAATACCGCAAAAGAAAAGTATAAGCTCAAACCCAAAGAGGTTTCACTGTTAAAAAATCCCAGCCAGATACATAAAAAAGCAAAAAACAAACCGTAATTTTTTATATTCGGAAATATGCTTACATAAATGATATACCCCAAAATTGCACAAAGCCAACATAATAAAACCGCTAATTTTAATCCGGAATCGAAAGTTTCAATCGGTAAAAATCGTGCATTTTCAATTAAGGTTGCTTCCGATAACAAAATAAGCAACAAATAAAAATCATATTTTTTTGCAAGTTTAAAAAAGCTTGTTGCCAGATATAAAAACCAATTTATGAGCACAAAAATGCTCAAAAGCTGATATTCGAGAGTTTTATCAAAGCTGTGTAAATGTTTTTGCTTTAAAGCATTAAGACCGATATACAGGCAAATCGTAAACAACATTAAAATTGTATCTTTGCTTTGCTTGGCAAAAAACAAATAAAGAGCCCACAAAGAGCATAAACCCAAAAATATGTTGTGAAAAAATTGTGCCTGCCGGACTTCAAAAGAGGTTGCAATGTCACAGTAATAAAACACGCAAGAAGCAAATAAAATTGCCGGCAAAAAAATATCAACCGTTGTAGAAAACATTTTTTTTGCCAAACCTGGTATCACTTTAAATCTCCGCTCAAATTTTTGTTAAGCCCAATATAAAGTATGATAGTTTAAATTTTATTTACGCATTTTAAAATTGAGCTGTCACCATACGAATAAAAACGATATTTGTTCTCAATTGCATGTTGATAAGCTTTTTTCATACGCTCAGTTCCGGCAATGGCGCAAATGAGCATAAACAATGTCGATTTCGGAAGATGAAAATTGGTGATAATCATATCAATGATTTTAAATTTATATCCCGGAGTTAAAAATATGTTTGTTTCGCCGACAAAAGGTTTTAACACTCCGTTTTCGTCAGCCGAACTTTCAAGCAATCTGACTGATGTTGTGCCAACGGCAATAATTCTACGACCTTGCTGTTTTGCCTGATTGATTATATCGGCCGTTTCGGCGCTTATAATACCATATTCGGCATGCATTTTATGATTTTTTGTATCATCAACCTTAACCGGTAAAAATGTTCCTGCGCCGACATGAAGTGTTACAAAAACTCTTTTGATACCTTTTTCATCAAGCTTGTTTAACACATCTTGCGTAAAATGTAAGCCGGCTGTCGGAGCGGCAACCGCCCCCTCATATTTTGCATATACGGTTTGATAATTTTCTTTGTCATTGTATTTATTCCACAAACCTTGCCCCGGTTTGTCTCGCTTAATGTAAGGAGGAAGCGGCATTGAGCCATATTTTTTTAACATATCGCCCAAAACATCTGCCGAACATAAAAATCTAATTAAAACTCCGTCAGTTTCGTCTTTTGTAACAATTTGAGCCTTAAAATCAGAATCTTCGGGCTCAATTTCATCGGTGTAAAATGAAATTATATCATCTTGTTTTAAGCGCTTTGCATTTTTGATAAAAGCCCACCATGTAAGACCGTCTTTAGGGTGATACAATGTAACTTCAACCAAAGCATTGCCTCTTTTGGCGTATAAGCGAGCCGGAATTACTTTTGTATCGTTAAATACCAAAACATCGCCTTTTTGCAACAAATTAGGTAAATCATAAAAATGTCTGTCCGAAATTGTATCTTCTTCGGATAAATCCAACAATTTGGAAGCGTCTCGGGGAGAAACCGGCTCTTTGGCGATTAAGTCTTTATCAAGTTCAAAATCAAAAATATCTACTCTCATCTTATACCTTACAAAATGCTTTACTTTTAAGCGGTTATATTATATGATATGCCACAAAGCAAGCAAATTTTTAAGAAATTTCTTTTTTATTGTTCGGTTCAAACACGCATAAAACTTCATTTTTTAACATTTTATTAAAAAATTTGTCATTTGACAAAAAAGATGTTGAAATGAAAGCTTTTTTGGTATATACTGCCGGCAATAATAAAGCGATTCTATATACGGGAGATTTTATAAATGGCAAGTAAAACACTGACTTTTGATGAGGCTTTGGAAGTACTTCAAGGTGATGTTACAAAGTGCGCACCTGATGTGCTTGAAAATGCAATAAATGTCGTTAGAGACAAAGAGCCGAATCATCCGGCTCTTAAAGCGGCGCAAGAAGTTCTTAATTCAAACAAAAAAAAGTTTGATATAGAAGATGCTTTGACTTATTCGGCCAATATGAACGATATGACTGTCAAACTTGAAAGTTTTGATTATGATACATTCATAAATCTTGATGAGAATGCTGATATCAAGAGCTATGTTGATATTGTTGATATAAAGGAAAATGACGGCAATAAATTAAAAGCGGTTAGTGCAAAAAAGAAAAAAGAATATGTTGAGTTGTTGTTTGAAACCGCAAAATTAAAGGCTCAAACCGCATTGGCCGGAAGCAGAGATTATCTTGATAAGTCTCCCGATGAAAAACATCGTATGTTAACAGAAGAAATCAGAAATACATTTTTTACTGATTTTGCTCGTGCCGCAATTGCTTCGCATACAAAAGCTCCGACCAAAAAAGAAGAAAAAATCGGTTCAAGAGATTATAAGCAATATATCTTAAATCAGGTCAAAAATGCCGCCGGTGTATTTAAAAAGATTATTGAGGGTGATAAGAGAATATCGGTTAAGACCGACAGTATATTATCTTCTGTTGCCGATTCGGCCGGACAAATTGAGCAATATATTGACAACTTAAAACAAAAAGCAAAAAATGCCGGAAAAGAAGTTAAAGAGGCATTTACAAAAATTGCTACCTCGTTTCAAAAGAAGAAAAACCAATTGGAAAAGAAAGCCAATCAAATTTCTGAAAATCGTTATGAAATTTTTAAGGCTATTAAGGGAAGTTTTAGTGATAACAAAATCAAACTTCTCGGTAACATCAGCGCCAGTACGGCATTTGGTATTGTTACCGCCGGTATTGCGGCCGGAACAATCGGAGCTCCGCTGACAGCCGCTGTGGGTGCATATGCCGCATATCATGCTGCCGGCTCTTGGGTATATCCGATTGTTGCCGAGATGAGAAAAATAAATCGTCAAAGGCGCGAAAAAGGGCAACCTGTTTTAGGCTTTAAGGCTCAGCTTGTTCAAGCTTGGAAAAACAAAACCTCAAAAGATAAAAAGAAAAATTCATACAAAACTCGTAATACATATATCGTTAATGGTGTGATAAATACAGGTTTAGCCGCTATCGGTTTTGGTTGCCTGAAAAACGGATTGGAAGCGATTGATGATTTGAGAGCTTTGGGTGAGGGGGTCAAAGAAGGTGTTGATGCTGCTTCCGCCACCACAGCCGTAAATATGGATATAGCAAACTCCATTGCTCAGACCAAGCACGCAGTCAGTATGGGACGCATTGCCATACCGCTTGCCGGACAATTTACCGATGCGGCTTTAACATATGGTATATCGCTTGCCGACCCCGATGATAAACTAAAAGCCGAAGAAGCAAAACAAACCGCAGTTGCCGCTCTTGTCGGTGCCGGATTTAGTGCTTTGGCACAAGGCATAACCTTTGCCGCAAGTTCTAATGCGGCAGATATTACGCAGGATATTACGCAAAATTCTTCCGATATGGTGGAAGTGCCGGAAGTTTCAAGCGAACTTTCGGCAAATGCCACAACTGAAAAATCAACCGGATTTTTCGGTAAAATAAAAGACTTTTTCAGCAAACCAAAAGCTGATGTAAGCAGTGAGAGTAGAATGCCTCAATCTGATGAATCGGTTGCTGTTACAGATACATCAGCTTTATCGGGTAACTATATGTACAATAGTGCAGAAACAATTTCTGACACTTTGGATATGGCTGACAAACCGTTACAATTTGCCGATTCGGTATCGGTTGAGCAGAGTTTGATGACTTCCGAGGTTGAAAATCAGGTTTTAGATGAAGAAATTAAGCTTGAAACTACCGACAACATGGGCTCATTTCCTGATACATACAGCGAAAATATGGGCATTACCCAAAGACAATATAATGTTTTGGTAAATACCACTGAAGGCACATTAAAATCGGCATCAGGAGAAGAAATTACTCTTGACAGAGCATATGCAAATTTAACCGATGAAACCATGGCAAACTTTCCTAATCAGACTAAAGAGGAAGTTTTGTATAAGTTCAATCGTTTGTATGCTTTTATGCGTAAAGCCTATGAGGTTGGTGACGGAACATTAAGAGAAACCCCGTCGGGTGCGTCTTATTTGGAAAATCGTTTTGAAACCATGAATTTGAGTTTAGATGAACATCAGATGGATTCGTTGGTTGCTTTTGCGCAAGACAACACATATGCGTCATCTGCCGACATTAAAACCGGTTTGCAAGAACTGTTTGTCGATAAAAATTTTGATGATAAAACACTGTCTTCTATGGTTACAACCATTCACAGCAATCAAAGATTTTATCACAATGCCGAGGAAATGGAAGCCTTGGTCGGTATGTTGGCTTGCGGGGAAACATTGAGTGCAGAGCAAGCGCAAAAAGTTAATGTTTTGTTGGAACAAACAGACACAATTTTGAAAACAGGTAAAGAAAACACTGTTTTAACTGGCTTAAATTTGAGCAAAGAATGCAGTGATGATGACGGACAATGGCAAAAACTTGTTTTACCTCCCGAATTACCTGTTTTAGATGACAATATTGAAATTGCCGATGAAGAAATTGTAATTGATGATACACCGATTGCACTTGATGACAAACCGGTTTTGATGGCTAAAATGCCATTGCGCCAAGCTCCGTTACCGGAAGAAGAAATTGTGGTAGTAAAATCGGTATCGACAAATGTTCATGGCATTACCGACCCTGAATATGCCGATAAATCAAAAGTTCTTGAAGGAGCAAGAGCAAATCGTTTAATAAATAAGGCTTCAAGAGATTAAGCTTTCAAAACTCAAAAAAGCTTCGGATAATTTACCGGAGCTTTTTTGTTTTAAATATGGTTGATTTGTTGATTTTTTGCTTGAAAAAAATATCTTTAATGCTAAATTAGCAAGCGAAAATAATCTATGCCGTGCGGGGCTGTCCGCATAAAATTTTTTAGGAGAATAATATGATTCGCGTAGGTATTAACGGGTTTGGCCGTATCGGTCGCTTGGTGTTCCGTGCCGCTCAAACAAGAAATGATATCGAAATTGTCGGAATTAATGACTTAATTGATGTAGAATATATGGCTTATATGCTCAAATATGACACAATGCACGGTCGTTTTGACGGCACTGTTGAAGTTAAAGACGGTAAACTCGTTGTAAACGGTAAAGCAATTAGAGTTACTGCCGAAAAAAATCCGGCTGATTTGAAATGGAATGAAGTTGGAGCTGAATATATTGTTGAATCAACAGGTTTGTTCTTAACAAAAGAAAAAGCTCAAGCTCACATTGATGCCGGTGCAAAATATGTTGTAATGTCTGCTCCTTCAAAAGATGATACTCCGATGTTTGTATGCGGTGTTAATACCGAAACTTATCAAAAAGGTACACAGTTTGTTTCTAACGCATCATGCACAACAAACTGCTTAGCTCCGATTGCAAAAGTTTTAAACGATACATTCGGCATTAAAGACGGTTTAATGACAACCGTTCACGCAACAACCGCTACACAAAAAACCGTTGACGGTCCGTCTGTTAAAGACTGGAGAGGCGGTCGTGCTGCTGCCGGCAACATTATTCCTTCATCAACAGGTGCCGCAAAAGCAGTCGGTAAAGTTATTCCTGAATTAAACGGCAAATTAACCGGTATGGCATTTCGTGTTCCCACATTAGATGTTTCGGTTGTAGATTTAACCGTAAACTTGGCAAAACCTGCCACTTACGAACAAATTTGCCAAGCTATGAAAAAAGCTTCCGAAGGCGAATTGAAAGGTATTTTGGGTTACACTGAAGATGCAGTTGTTTCATCAGACTTCTTAACAGATTCTCGCACATCTATTTTTGATGCAAAAGCAGGTATCCAATTAACAGATACATTTGTTAAAGTTGTAAGCTGGTATGACAACGAATGGGGTTACTCAAACAAAGTTCTTGATTTGGTAGCTCATATGGCAAAAGTAAACGGCTAATTTTAAGCTTTATTCCCCGCCGTATAAAAAGTTGCTTTCACAACTTTTTTATGACGGGGATACTTTTTTATTTATAAGGAAAATTAAATGACAGAATATAAAACCATTGAAGATTTAGGCGATTTGAACGGCAAAGTTGCAATACTCAGAGCCGATTTAAATGTTCCGATGAACGAAAATTTTGAAGTAACAAATACTGCTCGTATTGACCGCACCGTACCTACCATTAAACTTTTGATGAACAAAGGTGCAAAAGTTGTTGTAATTTCTCACTTTGGTCGTCCCGAAGGTAAAGGTGATATGAAAAACTCATTGTCTCATGTTGCTCCCGAACTTGAAAAAGCTTTGGGTTCAAAAGTTGTTTTTGTTGAAGATTGCGTTGGTGAATTGGTAGAAAACGCAGTTAAAAATATGAAAGATGATGAAGTTTTGTTGCTTGAAAACTTGCGTTTTTATAACGAGGAGAAAAAAGGAAACGCCGATTGGGCAAAAGAGCTCACAAAAGTTGCCGATGTATATGTATCAGATGCTTTTTCAACCGCTCACAGAGCTCATGCTTCAATGGTTGCTGCTGCTCAAAATTTACCGTCTGCAATGGGTTTGTTGATGGCCGAAGAAGTTGATGCCTTGTCAAAAGGCTTAAATAATCCTAAGCGCCCGTTAATGGCTGTTGTCGGCGGTTCAAAAGTTTCAACAAAGTTAGACTTGTTGAACAATTTGGTTAAAAAAGTTGATAAATTGGTCATTTCGGGTGGTATGGCTCATACATTTTTAAGAGCCAAAGGTTTTGAATCGGTTAATGAAGAAAACTCACTTGTGCAAATGGATATGCTTGATACAGCCAAAGAAATTATGACAACCGCTTTGAATAACAATTGCGAAATTTTGTTACCTTTGGATTTGGTTGCCGCTAAAGAATTTAAGCCAAACGCAGAACATAAAACGGTTGATTTGGACAATATTCCCGCATCCGGTTGGGAACTTTTAGATGTCGGTCAAAAAACCATTGACCTGATTTGTGCCAAACTTGAAGAATGCAAAACTTTGGTGTGGAACGGACCTTTGGGTGTGTTTGAAATGAAACCGTTTGATAATGCAACCAATAAAGTGGCTGAAAAAGCAGCTGAGTTAACTTTAGCCGGAAAATTAACCTCTGTTGCCGGTGGCGGTGATACGGTGTCGGCTTTGGCAAATGCCGGTGTGGCTGATAAATTTACATACATTTCAACCGCAGGCGGAGCATTCCTCGAGTGGATGGAAGGAAAAGAACTCCCCGGTGTTGTAATTATGAAAAAATAACACTTTGTGTATTTGGTAAAAAGCAACCTGTCAGTTAGGTCGGCAGGTTGCTTTTTTATAAATATAAAACCGCCTCGAGGTTTTTTCATGAGGCGGTGAATAAGTCGTATTATGCTTTTTTCGTTGTTAATTTCCAAATGTTGTAACAGTTACAGTACCGAAAATTGATTTGGGTGATGTACTAGAGGCTATACCTTCAGGAATGTTTATTGTTCCACATATTTCAAATTGTGATATAGAACAAGTTGCTAAAGTAAGAGTGACATCGTTACTTAATTGAATAGGTTCTGTGGGTAATACCCAGTAACCTGTTGATGGAGGGCATTTTGCCGAAGTAATATCACCTGTAATTGCAACTACATTTTCACTTGCTGTGTAATGATTATCATAAGTAATTGTTACGGATGCTTCACCATTGGTGTTTTCTCCATTGTCTTTAATTTGAATCTTACCGAAATTTAAATCAGAGATACATTCAACTTCACTCACAACATTTACTTCACTATACACATTAAAAGTTGCTTGGTTTGAAGCATTTGCCGTGCTTGAAATCATTAAAGCAACAGCTCCTAAAAGAAAATATTTTCTCATTTTTTAATTCCTTTACAAAAATAGTTTAACTTAATTTTCATTAAAAAGGTCAAATTTTTACCTTTCAAGACGCATCATAAACCGTTTTTTTTTTTTGCAAGTAAAAAGAGTCGTTTAAAGAATTTAAATCAAAAATGAGGTAACGGTATGTTCTCCTTTACTGCCATACCGGTGCCCAAGCTTTAGCTTGGAATAGACACCGGTATCCAGGGAATAATTTAGCTATATTACCACCTGGACTCCGGCATCAAGTGCCGGAGTG
>SUUV01000032.1 GCA_015062345.1 Alphaproteobacteria bacterium
ATAATCGCCCGATATATAAAAATTTATCATATATGATAGAATATTGCCGGATGTTGCAAGGCCATAAAGGCCATGAAGAATTAAGAATAATAGGATTAGATAGCGGATATCACATAATTGCAGAAGACTTGATACAAACAGGCACACCGAATGCGGTATATATAGAGCCAAGGGCGATAGTGGAAAAGGCCCTAAAACAAAAAGCATCAATGGTGGTGATGGTACACAATCACCCCGGAGGCAAGGCCGAGCCGTCAATGGCGGATATTAAACAAACGCAAATAATAATGGACATATTAAATTCGCTGAAAATTGCCTTGTATGACCATATAATTATAACAAAAGACAGCTATTACAGTTTTGCCGAAAATAGAGCTATCTATACCATAAACGACCAACTTAATCGCCATATGAAAGCTTGATTTCAATTTGTATCAAGTATTAAAAATAACATTAAACTGTCACTCCGGCACTTGATGCTGAAGTCCGCCTCCTCACTGTCACTCCGGCACTTGATGCCGGAGTCCAGGTGGTACTATAGATAAATTATTCCCTGAATACCGGTGTCTATTCCAAGCTAAAGCTTGGGCACCTGTATGATGGTGATGAGAGAGACACCTCTACACCATTTTTGATTTAAATCCTTTAAACGGCTCTTTTTACTTGCAAAAAAAACGGTTTATGATGCTGATGTTGGATCTCAACTTGTATTAAGCGGTAAGCTAAATATTCCAGCCAATGTCAAAGCAGGTACATATACAGGTTCATTTACTGTTACAGCAACTTATTAGCATCTATTTACAAAAAACTCTCTTTACCAATCAGCAAAGAGAGTTTTTTTATTTTCAAGCAACAAAGAAATTACTTCAATTCAACTTTAGCACCAGCGGCTTCAAGTTTAGCTTTAATTTCTTCAGCTTCAGCTTTTGTAGCACCTTCTTTAACAGTTTTAGGAGCTCCATCAACCAAATCTTTAGCTTCTTTCAAACCTAATGCTGTAATAGCTCTGATTTCTTTGATTACATTGATTTTGTTTGCGCCTGCATCAGCCAAGATAACATCAAATTCATCTTTTTCTTCTGCAGCAGGAGCAGCAGCACCACCGGCAGCAACTGCAACAGCAGCAGCGGCTGAAACGCCCCATTTTTCTTCTAACATTTTTGATAAGTCAGCAGCTTCCATAACTGTCAAAGCTGATAATTCATCTACTAATTTGGCTAAATCTGCCATCTTTTTTCTCCAAATAAATTAAAATTACACTTTATTATATTACTAAAAACCTTAAGCAGCTTCTTTTTCGCTGTATGCTTTGGTAACTCTTGCCAATTGAGCAGCAGGAGCTTGAAGCAAGCCAATGAGTTTGGCACGCAATTCGTCCATAGACGGAATGGAAGCCAAACGATTGATTTCATCAACGCTGAGAACACCTGTTCCCATAGCACCGCCGATAACAACCAATTTTTCATTGTTCTTTGCGAATTCAACACAAGCTTTACAAGCCGAAATCGGGTCGTTTGCGAACGCAATTGCGGTAGGTCCGTTAAACAACTCGGCCAAGCCTTCAAACTTTGTGCCTTTAAGAGCCAGTTTAGCAATCCGGTTTTTAGTAACTCTGAACCCAGCACCAACTTGGCGGATATTGTTACGCAACTCTGAAACTTCGGCAACGGTTAATCCCTTATAGTGAGAAACCACAACCAATTCAGATGCATTGAACAATTCGTTCAAGTCGCTGAGTAATTGTTTCTTTTCTTCGCGGTTCACTTATTGTCTCCAATTAAGATATCATTATCGCTAATGACACCACTTTAATACAACCATATCAAGAGCCAATCTCTTAAAATGGCAACCTAAAAACTGTCCGGATGGGAGAAAAAATTGATTTATAAAATCTCACTTACTCCGTCTATGTAGGAAATTAAGGTAAATCAGCTAAGCTAAAAGACCGCCTACAGTCTTGGACAGGAGTGAATATTTAAAAAAACATTCACATTGAGGGCTTATTTATAACAAAAAACACCCATTGTCAAGATGTTTTTTTATACTTATTCTTTACTTTAATTTACTAAATTTTCTTTCTTTAATTTCTTCAATATTAAGCCCTGTTATATCTGACTTAACTTTTGCGCCTTCGAGCAACTTATCAAGCATTTTTTCGCTTAACAAATGCGAGCCTCTTTCTTCAATTATGCCAAAATGTTTTGCCATATATGTTGCTTTGTTTTGTTCGATTATGCCTTTAACCAACGGATTGCCGTCATAAAAAATTTTACCTTTAACCTCGGGCATAATACCAAGTCTTTCAATGTTGTTTTTTGAGAAAATAAAGTCACCGCCGATTTCACGGGGCGCCCATCTTGTGCTTTTAATTTTGTTTTTCGAACAGTCAAAATTTCCGCCAACTTTTTCGGGCGAACCTTTTAAACTTTCCAGATTGTTATCCGAACACTTAAAATCACCCTCAACAACAACTCCGGTTAAGTCAGGCAATTCTGTTAATCCCATACCCGATAAATCGACATCGCCTTTAATGGTGACATCTTTAGGAAAATCAGATAAATCATATTCTTCTTCATCTTGATATATTACATAGTTTTGTTTGTATATAACCTCACCACCTATTTCTTCAGGCAAATATTCCAAACTATGCAACTTGTTGTTAGAGCAGTCAAAATCACCGCCTACCTTATTGGGTGCGCCTTTTAAGGTTTCAAGCCTGTTGCTACAACACATAAAGTTTCCTCCGACTTCACGAGGAGCTCCGATTAAATCTTCTAAATAATTATTTGTACAATAAAAATCCTCTCCGACATATACCGGAGCTCCTTCCAGACTTTTTAAGCTGTTAGAGCCGGCAAAAAAACTTCCGCCGACTTTATATGGAGCACCTTTCAAATTTGTAAGATTGTTTCGGTCACACACAAAACTGCCGGTTACTTCAATATGCGACATATCAGGAAGTTTTTTAAGTCCGATTCCGGATAAATCCAACATTCCCTTATAAATAAATCCGTCAGGAAGATTGTCATAACAATAATACTGCCCGTCTTGTTTGAACATACCTAAAAACTTCATATCACTGCTTATTTCTATGTCATTGGCTTGTACAAACTCTCTGATATATGCCAAATATTCTTCTTTAGGTTTTTTATTGGCATATGCCTTGCATTGTCTTAACACTCCGTTTCTTAATTCAAGTGTAACATGCGGATGACCTTTTTCATCACGCAAAGAAAAGATATCTATCTTTTGCTTACCGTTATTGTCATCATATTCGCCATCACCGACACAATGGCACATCTCACGGCTTTCAAAATCAAGCGCAACTTTAGATTTTAATTCCAAAATTTGCATACCGTCATCAAAAACCATTACCGATTCGGTACCATACAGAGAATCTTTTAAAAATTCAGCGGCTTTTCTTGCTTTTTCTTCTTGTTTTCTCTTATAAGTATCACCTTTTTGGGCTGTGTTTAGCAAAGTGTTAAAATCGGTATACTCATTTATGGTTTTTAAGCTGTCCAAATTTATCTTAATTTCTTTATCTTTTTTCTGCGTAGATTTAAATAATTCGATTCGTTTATCGACATAACTTAAAGCCGTATCATACATAAAATCTCGGATTGTCTCTAAATTTTCCGTTAACTCATCGGTTACTTTGTCTTTACAAAACAAAAATGTATCTTCTCCTTTGGCATATCTGCTTTTTGCCCAATCATCAACATAATCATAACTTTTAAGTTTTTCAAAATATGGTGCTTTTTCATCGCTAAGCAAAAAAGATTTCATATTACGGAAAAAATATCTCTCAAGCATTGCGCTTGCAATATATTCTCGGTTTTGTTCAATCTGTTGCACATTTTTGCTTTTTAACGAATTATTTTTTGCAAATTGAACCGTTGGCGTATAAGAATATGTTTTCGGGGTTAAAAACGAATTTAAAAAGCTGTCAAGCGGCTCCATATTATACAAATATACAGACATTTTTTCTCCTTAAAACCAATTTAGCCTTCTTCTTTTTGTATCATTGCACTGATACCCAACAAAGCCACAACCAGTGTAGGCGACCAAACTGCAAACCAAATCGGAATATACCCGTTAATACCAAACGCATATATGAGTTGCGATGAAAAATATATCACAAATCCGGTTGTAATGCCGGCAACAATCAAAAACATAACTCCGCCTTGACGCATATTCGGTTTTAATGCAAACAATGCAGATATTAAAACCATAGCCACCAACAAAAACGGCGAAGCGAGCAAGGATAAATATCTCATTTTATGCCTGTCGGCCGCAAATCCGGAGCTTTCATAAAATTTGATGGTATCTGGCAATTCCCAAACCGAAATGGCATCAGGGTCAATAAAGTTTTCTTTTATGCGCTCAATGTTGATTCCGGTATCATATTCCGTATGCGCTACGGTTTTGGTTTCTTTACCGCTTTCAAAAACTTTAACCCCTCTTAAATGGAGTTTATTGTCTTTAAGTTCACCTAAAAGTGCCTCAACTCTTTTTACAATTTGCGATTGTCTGTCCATTTCCAATATAATAACATCTTGCATGGAAAGAACTTCATTTTCTTCTTGTCTTAAAGATTTAGCTTTTAAGACCAAAATTTTATCATCGGATATTGCTTCCCTAATCCACAAACCTTTACTTGAAAAAAGCATCGCTTCGGGATTTCTGGTTACAAAACGATATTTTATGGTTTCGTGCATTTCATACATTTTTGATGAAATCGGATTAATCAGTGCCACATTTATCACCCCGACAACAAAAACCGCCGACAACACCGGCATTAAGAAACCCCATACCGAAACACCGGATGACCGAATTATGACATATTCGTTACTTTTACTGACTTTCCAAAAAGTTATCATGGCCGCAACCATCATAATAAACGGTAAAACTCTGTCAACGGTTTGCGGTAAACGAGTGATGACATATTCGACAACATAGCTCATACCGACATCTTCACGACCCGAAATTCGGCGCAAAGCTTCCACCGCATCAAACATCATTATAATACCCATAATTGTTGATAAAACCAACAAAAAGGTAACCACGATTTGTTTTGATAAATAACGACCTAAAATTGAGTTCGGATTCATAAGTTTCTTTCAATAAAATTTTGTTTATTTAACATCAAAATAACTCAAAGATAAATATCTCTCAATTGCATCAGGCAAAATAACCACAATATTTTTTTTCATCATTTGAGGCCGCTTTGCAATTTCCAATGCGGCTTTAACTGCCGCACCTGCCGAGATACCAATTCCTAAACCTTCGGTTTGAGCCACTTCTTTTGCCATATTTATTGCATCATCAGAGGCAATCGGTAAAATTTCATCTACCAGATTGGCTTCAAAAAACGGCGGAACAAAATTTGCTCCGATTCCGGCGATTTTATGAGCACAAGCTTCCTGTCCTTTTAAAACTTGGCTTTCTTTAGGTTCAACCGCTACCACATACAAATCGGGCAAACAGGTTTTTAGGGCTTTTGTAATTCCGGTTATAGTGCCGGAAGTTCCGACTCCACACACCAAAACATCAATATTTGTACCGGTTTGTTCTATAAGTTCAACTGCGGTTGATAGGGTATGTACTTGAGGATTTGCCGGATTTTCAAACTGTTTGAGCATAATTACATTTTTATTTTTTTCAGAAAGCATTTGAGCTTTTTTAACCGCACCTTTCATACCGTCTTCTTTTGGTGTGAGTATCACTTCAGCCCCATAATGACGCATCAGTTTTATGCGCTCAACCGACATATTTTCCGGCATAATTATCACTAATTTATAGCCTTTTGCCGCACACATTGCCGCTAAGCCCACACCCGTATTTCCCGATGTTGCTTCAACAAAAACCGTATCAGGTGTAATTTTGGTAAAAGGAACTTTTTCGAGCATATTAAGAGCCACTCGGTCTTTAACCGAAAAAGCCGGATTAAAAAATTCGCACTTACCTAAAATATTGGCCTTAACTTTGTGCTTTTTTGCCAAATTATTCAGTTGGACAAGCGGTGTATTTCCTACCATTTCGGTAACCGATTGAAAAATTTTTACCATTTTAACCTCCGATTTTTTTTATTTTTAATCAGAATTAGCCTCTTTTAACAAACTTTCAACAAATGAGGGTAAACCGTTTTGACGAACTCGTTTCATTCTTTCACCGGATATCACTCTTTGCACTTTGCGAACAGTCTCATCAACATCGGCATTTACGATAACATAGTCAAACTCATTATAATGTTTGAGTTTTTCGGCAATTAAATTCATGCGTTTTTCGATTGTTTCTTTAGAGTCGGTTTTTCTGTCTTCCAAACGGCGACGAACTTCTTTAACCGATGGCGGCAACAAATATATGGTAACAACATCATCGGGAGCTTTTTTGCGCATCTGCTCGGCACCAATCCAGTCCATATCAAAAATTACATCTTGGCCGATATTGATAAAGCTGTCAACTTCCGAACGCAATGTGCCGTAACGAGAACCATATTGCGAATTTACGCATTCGTAAAAAGCATCTTGCGCCAAAAGTTCATTATATTTTTCATCGGTGATATAGTAATAATCAACACCTTCTTTTTCACCTTCTCTTGGTTTTCTGGTAGTAACCGAAACCGAAAATTTTAAATTTGAATCTTGTTTTAAAAGTTCTTTTACAATTGTACTTTTACCTGTACCGGAAGGTGCTTCAATAATAAACATTGCTCCTTTTCTGGTTTTTCTTAAAACATCAACAATATCTGACATATTTTTTTTACTCCATATTTTGTACTTGTTCTCTAAATTGCTCAATCAGAGCTTTTAATTCCATACCATATTTTGTTTGCTCGATATCACAAGATTTTGAGCACAATGTATTGGCTTCCCGATTTAATTCTTGGCATAAAAAGTCAAGCCTTCTGCCTACCGGCTCGGCACTTTTTAACAACTCATGCGCCGTTTTTATATGTGCATACAAACGGTCAATTTCTTCTTGCACATCTGCTTTCATAACCAAAAGCACAATTTCTTGTTCGATTCGTTCGGGTGAAACCGAATTATCTTCCAACAAAGTTGTTACCTGAGATAAAAATTTTTCTTTTAATTTTTGCGGATTTTGAGCCACGATTTTATCAACGGTTTCAACCGTGTGTTTTATATTTATTAAAATATTGTTTAATACCTCGGCAATTTTTTCACCTTCTTTTATTCGGTCTTGTTTTAAGCCGGCAGTTGCTTCCGATAAGCTTTTAAGCAATCTGTTTTTTAAGGCTTCAAATTCTTCTTCGCTCGGCACATTTTCACTGATTTTCAAAACACCGTTTATTTTTAACAAATCTGCCGGTGACGGCTTGGTAAAAAGCTCCGGCTCGGCAAGATAAATTTGTTTGATTTTAGCGGTTAAAACATCTAACAATTCAGAATTTATTTGCACATCGGGACACAAGTTTTGGCTGTCTATATCAAGACAAACATTAAAAGTTCCTCGGGCAAAACTTTTTGAACAAACCGATTTTATTTCTTCACTGATATTTTCAAGCCAAAACGGAATTCTTAATTTAATATCAATTCCTTTGGCGTTTACGCTTTTAATTTCCCACACCCAAGAATATTTTTTGTTTTCAAATATAAATTCTCCGTTAGTGCGGGCAAAACCTGTCATACTGGATAGTTGCAAAATATTTCTCCTAATTTTAAAAAATATGATATATAGTAAAGCAAATCTTTTAATATTTTACTAGGAAAAAATTATGGATACTATCAAAAATATTTTAATTACGGGTGCATCATCGGGAATTGGTGAAGCTTTAGCTCTTTATTATGCAAAAAACGGAGCTCAAAATTTGTTTTTATGCGGTCGAAACAAGGAGCGTTTGGATAACACTGCCTCCGAATGTGAAAAATATGGTGCAAAAGTGTTTACCTCGATTCTTGATGTAACCGATAAAGAAAAAGTCAGCAAGTGGATTTCAGATTGCAACCAAAAAGCCAGACTCCATTTAGTATTTGCCAATGCAGGAGTTTCAACCGGCGAAGAAACATCGGAAAACATTTATAACACCTTTAATATCAATATATTCGGTGTGTTAAACACCATAACTCCGGCTATAAATATGTATCAAAATATGGATAATACCGAGCCGAAAATAGTAGCAATTACGGCATCTATTGCCGGATATCACGGGTTGGCAGGGTGTCCGTCATACAGTGCAAGCAAAGCTTGTGTCAAGGCCTATGGTGAAGCTTTAAGATTGCGTTTGGCAAAAGAAAATATTCAGGTAAATGTCATCTGCCCCGGATTCGTTCGTTCTCGCATAACCGATAAAAACACTTGCCCGATGCCGTTTTTTATGGAAGCCGATAATGCCGCTGAAATTATAGCAAAACGCATTCAAAAAAATGTCGGATTAATCACATTTCCGTGGCCGATGCGTTTTGCAGCTTGGTTTGGAGCAATGTTACCAAATTGCATCAGCAATTTTATATACTCAAAAATACCTTATAAGGTATAAATTAAGAACGGTTGCGGCGCAACAATATATACAAAGCGCCGCTTCCTCCAAGCTTTTCGGAAGGGTGAATATAAGTTAATATCAGTTGTTTTAACTCATCAGTTTTGAGCCACTGCGGAACTCTGTCTTTTAACACTCCTTTGGGTGCAAAAACATCTTCGTTTTCATGAAACGAACCTTTTCCCGTAATGATAAGTACACATCGTTTTTTAGCTAAATATGAAGATGTAATAAAATTAAAAACCGCATCATAGGCTCTATCTTCGGTAAAACCGTGTAAATCAAGTTTTGCCTCAATGCCATATTCTTCCCGCTTAAATCTTCTCATGGTGTTTGCATCAATATCAGATGTTGTACCCAAAGATAAATTATGCTCATAAATTGTAAGCGGAACGGTTTTATCCGATTTTCTTACGGATATTTTTTTCTTTTTTATTTCACATACCACATTTGAAGACGGGGTTTTAACCACATCTTTTACGGTTTCAAGCCAAAAATTTTCATCATTAGAATCTATCATATAAAGGCCTTATCTTTTCTTTGGCAACAAGATGTAATATTGCCCGCTTGAGTTCATTTTTCCGGCCGATAAAAGAGCTTGTTCGCCATGTCCCCAAAAATAATCACCTCTGATAGCTCCTTTAATTGCTCCGCCGATGTCTTGAGCAATGACAAGTTTTTCAATTTTTTCACTATCGGGACCGACGGTTTCAAGCCACAATAAACTTCCAAGCGGTATAAAAGTGTTATCTACCGCCAAACTTCTGCCTGCGGTTAACGAAACACCAAGAGCTCCTATCGGGCCATCGGCATCGGATATTTTATGGAAAATATATCGAGGATTTTCCGACATATTAACCATGGCAATGTCCGGATTTTGTTTGAGCCAATCTCTAATTTTATCCATAGAGGCTTGTCCCGATTTTAACAGACCTTTTTTGAGCAGTATCGAACCAATCCCCACAAACGAATGTCCGTTGTTGTCGGCATATCTTATACGCACACTTGTGCCATCGTCCAAAAGAGCAACGGCCGAGCCCTGAATTTGCATCAAATAGATGTCAACCGCATCATTTCCCCATAAAATTATCGGCGCATTAAGTCCGTTATTTTCAATTTCGGCACGGGTGTAATAGGGAATAAGTTTTGAACCCTCAATTCTGCCTAAAATTCGTTTGTTGGGAAGCGTTTTATCAAAATCAGTCAGGTTTATCTCAATTAAATCATCGGGGCGATTGTAAATGGGATAAACATATTCATCATGACGAGTTTTTGAAGCTTTCAATTCGGCTTCATAATATGAGGTAAATTTTCCTTTTGAGCCCGTTTTATCAGACACCAGATACGGCTCAAAATGGTTTAATAAAAACCGGCGCATATCATCAGATGATACAATGTTTTCATCGTCAAAAACCGCACATTTTTCAAGATATATTTGTGCATTTATGCCAATTTTTGCCCCGTCAAGCAAGGCCTGATTTTCCTTTACGGCATCACAAGTTTTTTCAAAAGCCTCAATTGTTTCCGATAAGTTGTCGGAAGAAAAATTTTTCAGTTCGGCAAATGCGGATTTTTTCAAAAATACTTCTGAGTTGTCCGATAAGGTAAAAACAGGCTCTGTGTGCTGTTTTGCAACACAACAAACCAAAAATAAAGATATGAATAAGAGTCCGATTCGTTTCATTTAGTTTTTCTTTGTTGATACCAAAAGCCAAATTTTTGAAGCAGAATTTATGTCTTTTTCAAAAGTCCAAACATCGGTGATTTTTTGCACAAAATTTTCATCGCCTTCAACAATTTCGCCGGCAGCATTTTTTAATAAATTTATTTGTTCGGTAACAAACTTAACCACAATTTTTGCCGTTCCGTCAGGCTTAATTTCAGCATTTTCAATGGTGATATCTTCAATTTTTATCAAATCGGTTTCGGCGGTTAATCCTTCTTCTTTACGAGAGTCCATAATTTGTTTAAATTTTTTGAACAACCTTGTTCCCATAAGCATTTTCAAGGTTTTTTCATCTTGACAAGCAAAAGCATTTAACACCATTTCAAAAACTTTTGCCGTTCGACAACAAAAATCATCTTGGTCGAAATTCGGAATTTGGCACAAAACTTTGCAAACCGGACTTTGTTCTTTTTGTTCTACCATATCGGCAAATTTTTTAATTTTTTCGGTAACTTCTTTGGGCAAATTGAGCTTGCCGTTTTTTAAGTCATCTTTAGAAATTAAGATGACTTTGTTTTCTTTTTGCGCGCCCGTACCGAGCACTGTGTAAAGCCTGTAAAAAACAAAGCCCACTACCATAATCAGAAAAATTATATCTATATATTGCGACATTTACCCCTCACAAATTACAAAAAACTTACCCTAATATAACCTATTTTGTGATATTATCAACTATAATATTTGACGAACGGGAATATTTGGTATATATCAGAGGACAGATTTTTATAAAATAACTTTTGGAAAGAAAAAAATATGAGTGAAAATACTGCAAAAAATCAAACCCAACTTCTGATTAAGAGTCAATATATTAAAGACTTGTCTTTAGAAATTCCGTTTGCACCGGAAATTTTTAAGGAAGTTACCAAACAACCTGAATTAAAAATTGATGTTGCAATTGAGTCTAAAAAAGTTGATGAAGATTATAACATTACCTTAAAACTGAATTTAAACAGCGATTTAAACGGCAGAAAACTTTTTGTTTTAGAACTTGCTTATGCCGCATTGGTGAGCATCAATGTTCCGGCCGAGCATTTGGAAGCCGTTTGCGTGGTTGAAGTTCCAAGACTTTTGTTCCCGTTTGCCAGAAACATTATAACTCAATGTTTGGTTGAAGGCGGTTTACCTCCGTTTATGCTTGCTCCGATAGATTTCGGCGCAATGTATTTGGCTCGCAAAAACGGACAGAACTAATGCGAATTGCTCTTTTTCAGCCCGACATTCCTCAAAATACCGGCACATTGTTGCGCTTGGGTGCATGCTTAGATGTGCCTTTGGATATTATTGAACCGTGCGGTTTTATCTTCAATGAAAAAGCCATGCGTCGTGCCGGTATGGATTATGTCGAAAAAGCCGATTATAAAAGACATAATTCTTGGGAAGATTTTTTATCATATCGGGCTGAAAATAAGGAGCAATACGGCCGCATTGTTTTGCTTACCACTAAGGCTGATATGCCTTATACAAATTTTGAGTTCAAAGAAAACGACATTATTTTGATGGGCAGGGAAAGCGCCGGAGTACCGGAAATTGTTCATAAAACGGCCGATGCCAGATTGATTATTCCGATGAATGAAAATGCTCGTTCGATTAATGTGGCGGTATCGGCGGTTATGGTAGTCGGAGAAGCTTTAAGACAAACAAATTTGTTTCCTAAAAAATAAAAAAAATCAATTTTTTTAAATTTTACTCTGGATTTAGGCGCAAAAATGTGCTATATTCCACATTGTCATAAAATAAATTTACTGTTAAGGAGATAGTATGAGTATCAAAAAAACTCCTTCTCCGGTGTTTTGTTCCGGAGATTATGTTGTGTACCCCACTCACGGAGTAGGCAAAGTTTCGGATATATCCAAACAAAACATTGCCGGCACTGAGCTGGAATTATTGGTTGTCAATTTTGATAAAGACAAAATGACATTGCGTATTCCTATGGCCAAAGTTGAACATGTCGGTTTGCGTAAAATTTCCGAAGCATCAACCATTGATGAAGCTTTAACCACACTTAAAGGCAAAGCAAAAATCAAAAAAATTATGTGGTCACGCAGAGCACAAGAATATGAAAACAAAATCAATTCGGGTAATCCGGTTGCCATTGCCGAAGTTGTTCGTGATTTGTATCGCAACGAAAACATTGCCGAACAATCTTACAGTGAGCGCCAGATTTATGAACAAGCTTTTGAAAGACTTGCCAGCGAATTGGCCGTATTTGACAATATATCCGTTGAAGAAGCAAATAAAAAGCTTTTGAGCATTTTAGCAAAATAAGTTTTGTACTTTAGAATTAACAAGCAAGAATTACTACTTGTACACTAAAGTAAATCTTTTGTATGATAATATGAGGGTGACTTCAAAGTCAAGTGTTCAAAAAAGCCTCTCCATATGCAAATTGAGAGGCTTTTACTTATTCGGAAATATATGCTATATTTACGGCTGCAGAATATACAGTAGCATCCTCACCGACGATGAGATTAAGATTGGCTGGAATACGATAAACAGCACCGATAGAAACCGATTTGTTATCAGAGCTTAATAAATATGTAAAATCAGTAATAGTCGGAACATTATTGTCAGATGGGTTAAACACATTTTCCAAACTAATAGAACTGACACTGGACGAATCATCCGGCAAATCCTTCATATTTGATCCGGTAATTACAATATTTTCCACATTATCAAATGTGCCGTTGTTTAAAGTGCAAGTAGGAGTCGTGGCATATGCAGTAATGACATTTTCAGCTCTAATACTGGTGATATTGCCGGTGGGTGAAACCATAATGTTAGCCTCTTGCTCTGTATCAGAAAGAATTACTTGCAATAATAGTACATCAGTGCATTCCATTCCCTGTGCATAACCGATATATGCTAGTGCCTGAAACTGTCCTGCCGCAAATGAATTATCAGCATTTGCCTGATAACTGCTAAATATACAAGAAAGGCTCAAAAGAAAATATTTTCTCATTAATTTAATCCTTTACAAAAATTAAGTTTAAATGTACTTGAAAGGTCAAAAAATCACCTTTCACATCGCATCTTAAACCGTTTTTTTTTTTTGCAAGTAAAAAGAGTCGTTTAAAGAATTTAAATCAAAAATGAGGTATGAAAATATTATGATGATACCGCTCGGTAACAAAAACTTGACACAAGTATTTATTTGGACTATATTGATACCGAGCGGTATCAGAAAAGAGGTGAAAAATGAACAATATGATGTTAACAAGCATGGAAGAAATAGGAAATTTAATACGAGAAACCCGAAAAAAACAAGGGCTCAGTCAGGAAGATTTGGCCGGTATATCCGGAACCGGACGCCGATTTATAAGTGATGTTGAAAATGGTAAAAATAATATTCAAGTCGGCAAACTTTTGCTTGTTATAGGTGCCCTCGGGCTAAATTTGTATATTTTCAACAAGTGGGCGAATAAATAATGACAGAAATATTAAATGTATATTTTAAAAATAAATTGGCCGGTTACTTAAGTTATGATAATGGCTTATTAAGTTTTCAGTATCATAGGGATTACTTGTCAGATAAAGATAGGACTCCAATATCTGCAAGTTTACCTCTTTGTGATGAAATTTTTGGCGATAATATAGCCAGACCGTTTTTTGACGGTTTATTGCCGGAAGATTCTGCAAGAGTTCAAATAGCAAGAATATTGCAAACAGATAGCCGCAACACTTTTGCCTTGTTAAAAAGTATCGGAGCTGATTGTGCCGGTGCAATATCCGTTTATCCGCAAAATGCCAAAATTAATGTTCTTTCGGCACCGGAATACAGATATATAGAAGACGATGAAGCGTATAATATTTTAAGTTCCTTAAAAGTCAGGCCTTTATATATCGGCGATGATGATTTCAGGATTTCAGGTGCCGGAGCTCAAGATAAATTAATTGCATGCTTTATAAACAATAAGTTGGTTTTGCCGTTAAACGGCACACCTTCAACACACATTATAAAACCCAATATTGAAGGTTATGCCGATACGGTGTTTAATGAGTTGTTTTGTATGAAATTGGCTAAGGCCTGTGGCTTGAACGCACCAACATGTTACATTAAAACCATAAAAGATAAAAAATTTTATGTTGTACAAAGATATGACAGAGAAAATTATGACGGATTATGGACGAGAATACATCAGGAAGACTTTTGCCAAATCTTAAACATATTGCCTGAAAATAAATATGAAAGCGATGGCGGTCCGAATTTAAAATCTTGTTTTAATCTTTTAAGTCAGATAGGTGTATCGGCTGTCAGTAAAATTGCCTTTATAGATTTGATAATTTTTAATTATCTTATTGGAAATGGCGATGCACATGCCAAAAACTTTTCTGTTTTATATAAAAATAATATTCCGGAGTTAGCGCCTTGTTATGACCTAATGTGTACGGCTGTTATGAGCGAATATTATGAAAAACATAAAATGGCAATGAAATTATCTTCTTCAAAATATTATATGAGCAAAGTTCGTCGTGAAAATTTTGAAAAATTATCAGAAATATCCGGATATCGTTCAGATTTTATTTTAAAAAGATTGGATATATTGTCGTCCAAAATTCTTAAAAAAGCTTATGAACTTGCAGATGAATTAAATTCATCTCAAGATACCAAATCAGATGTGTATTTATCCATTATTGAAATTATAAAAAAACATATTTGTATGACTACAAAAATTTTGTAATTAATCTTTGGTTTTATACAAATTGTTGTATCAGCTTTTAAATCGTCAAACCCCGCCTTTAACATTAAAGACGGGGTTTTGGTATGGTTTATTCCGACACTTTGGTAATTAAAAATGAACCTGTATAATCGCCTGCACCGGCATGGGCAGGAATTTCCAATTTTCCGCTGATATAGAATATGCCTCGAGTTATTGTTACAGACATAGAATCTTCTTCCCAACTGCCATTTCGATAAATAGTGGTAGTAGAAGGAATATTCCAATCAGTAAAATCAACATAATTATCGTCTCCATTCTCATCTGTACCATCAACACAGAATGCCGCATCATAATTCTGCCAGCTGGCTACATTTTCCATTGATTCGGTTATTTCGTCCGCATCAAATTCTACAACACCTGTTGCACCATCATTTAACACTATTGTACCAAAATTTAACGGATAACAATCGTAAGTTTTAGCTCTGTCAATTGTTGCCTTTACTTCAATATTTGCATAATCTGTTACTTCGGCATTCACACTCGTTGCAGTCAAAAGAGCCACAGCAGTAGCAAGAAAATATTTTCTCATTTTTTAAATTCCTTTACAAAAATTAAGTTTAAGTACATTTGAAAGGTGCAAAAATGCCCTCTCACATCGCATCATAAACCGTTTTTTTTTTTTGCAAGTAAAAAGAGTCTTATTGTTGATTTAAATCAAAAATGAGGTATGAAAATGTATATGCGAATACATCAAAAAAAAGCTTGACTCTGGCAAGCAATGAGGCTAGTATGCGCACACTTGCTTTAGGGGGATTTCTCTCTAAAGCAGGTATTTTGTGTTAATTTTAAACTTTTAAGGAAATTTGTGATGCCTACAATTAATCAGTTAATTCGTAACTCACGAACACCAAAAGTGAAGAGAAACAAAGTTCCGGCTTTGAAAGCTTGTCCACAAAAACGCGGTGTTTGTACAAGGGTTTATACAACAACCCCTAAAAAGCCTAACTCGGCTTTGCGTAAAGTGGCTCGTGTGCGTCTTACTAACGGCTTTGAAGTAATCAGCTACATCCCTGGTGAAGGTCATAATCTTCAAGAACACTCAGTGGTGCTGATTAGAGGAGGCCGTGTGAAAGACTTACCTGGTGTTCGCTATCATATCATTCGCGGTACCTTGGATACTCAAGGTGTGTCAAAACGTCGTCAACGTCGTTCTTTATACGGCGCTAAGAGACCTAAATAGGAGAATATCAGATGTCACGTCGTCATAGTGCTGTAAAAAGAGTTGTACTGCCTGATGCAAAATTTGGTGATAAGGTAGTAGCTAAATTTATTAATAATATCATGGAAGACGGTAAAAAAGCAGTTGCAGAAAAAATTGTATATTCTGCTTTTGATGTTATCGCTTCTAAAACAAAACAAGAACCGTTACCTGTGTTCTTGGAAGCAATTGAAAATGTTAAACCTATGGTTGAAGTTCGCTCTCGTCGTGTGGGTGGTGCAACCTATCAGGTTCCTTGCGAAGTTAGAGCTGACCGTCGTCAGGCTTTGTCTATTCGTTGGATTATTGCAGCCGCTCAAAAGCGTTCTGAAAATACAATGACAGACAGAATCGCCGGCGAATTGTTAGATGCTTATGCAAACAGAGGTGCTGCAGTTAAAAAGCGTGAAGATACTCACAAAATGGCTGAAGCAAACAAAGCATTCTCACATTATAAGTTCTAATTGGAAAGGGTTTATAAAATGGCTCGTACACATAAATTGGAAATGTATCGTAACATCGGTATCATGGCTCACATTGATGCCGGTAAAACGACAACTACCGAACGCATTTTGTACTACACAGGTGTAAACCACAAAATCGGTGAAACACACGATGGTGCAGCAACCATGGACTGGATGGAGCAAGAGCAAGAACGCGGTATTACCATTACTTCTGCTGCTACAACCTGTTATTGGAACGGTAACCGTATTAACATTATTGACACCCCCGGACACGTTGACTTCACTGTTGAAGTTGAGCGTTCTTTGCGTGTGCTTGATGGTGCTATCACTGTTTTTGACTCTGTTGCCGGTGTTGAACCCCAGTCTGAAACTGTTTGGCGTCAGGCTGACAAATATGGTGTACCTCGTATTTGTTTCTGTAACAAAATGGATAGAATCGGTGCAAACTTCTATCGTTGTTTAGATATGATTGTAGACCGCTTAGGTGCTCGTCCTATGGCGCTTCAACTTCCTATCGGAGCTGAAGATGAATTTAAGGGTGTTATCGACCTTTTGCAAATGAAAGCAATTATCTACACAGGAAATACTGCCGATTCTCCGATTGAAATTACTGATATTCCGGCAGAATTAAAAGATAAAGCCGAAGAATATCACAATCAACTTGTTGAAATGGCTGTTGAGCAAGATGAACAAGCTATGGAAGATTATCTTGAGGGTAAAGATGTATCAATCGAAACCTTGAAAAAATGTATCCGCAAAGGTACATTGTCTCAAGATTTTGTTCCCGTGTTGTGCGGTACAGCATTTAAAAACAAGGGTGTTCAACCTCTTTTAGATGCTGTTGTTGACTATTTGCCGTCTCCGGTAGATATTCCGGCAATTGAAGGAACAAAACCGGGAACGGAAGAAGTGCTTGTTCGTAAACCGAGCGACTCAGAACCGTTATCTGCATTGGCATTTAAAATTATGAACGACCCGTTCGTAGGTTCTTTAACATTTACTCGTATATATTCGGGTGTTATGAATGCAGGTTCTTACATTTATAACTCTGTTAAAGACAAAAAAGAACGCATTGGCCGTATGTTGTTGATGCATGCAAACAAAAGAGATGATATTAAAGAAGCTTATGCCGGCGATATCATTGCTCTTGCAGGCTTAAAAGACACCACAACCGGTGATACACTTTGCGATTCTTCAAATCCGATTGTTTTGGAAAATATGGTGTTCCCTGATCCGGTGATTGAATTGGCTGTTGAACCAAAAACCAAAGTCGATGTTGAAAAAATGGGCTTGGCATTATCTCGTTTGGCAATGGAAGACCCGTCATTTAAGGTTTCTTCCGACCCTGAAAGCGGACAAACAATCATTAAAGGTATGGGTGAGTTGCACTTAGACATTATTGTTGACCGTTTGAAACGCGAATTTAAGGTTGAAGCTAATGTCGGTGATCCTCAAGTTGCATATCGTGAAACAATCACAAAAGCATGCGACATTGAATATACCCACAAAAAACAATCTGGTGGTGCAGGTCAATTTGCAAGAGTTAAAATCAAATTTGAACCTACCGAAGACCACACCGGATTTGAATTTATCAACACTGTTGTTGGCGGTAATGTTCCGAAAGAATATATCCCCGGTGTTGAAAAAGGACTTCGTTCCGCTATGGATACGGGTGTGTTAGCAGGATATCCGGTTACCGGTGTTAAATGTAACCTTTACGATGGTGCTTACCACGAAGTTGACTCTAATGTTATGTGCTTTGAAATTGCTGCTCGTGCTGCTTTCAGAGAAGGTATGCGTCAAGCAGATGCAAAAATCTTGGAGCCGATTATGAAGGTTGAAGTTGTTACCCCTGAAGAATATATGGGTGATATCATTGGTGACTTAAACTCTCGTCGTGGTATGGTAAATGGTATGGATCAACGCGGAAACGCTCGTGTTGTTGACGCATTTGTACCGCTTGCCAACATGTTCGGATATGTAAACACCTTGCGCTCATTGTCTCAAGGTCGTGCTCAGTTTACAATGCAATTTGACCATTATGCTGAAGTACCAAGAGACATTGCAGAAACAATTAAGAGCAAAAATGCTTAATTTTAATTAACCGAAAGGGCGATTCGCTCGCCCTTTCAAAACTTATAATTTATTTTGGAGTAAATTTAAAATGGCAAAAGAGAAATTTGAACGCAGTAAGCCACACTGCAACATAGGAACAATCGGTCACGTTGACCACGGAAAGACCACATTAACCGCAGCAATTACCAAAGTATTGGCAGAAGCCGGCGGAGCA
>SUUV01000033.1 GCA_015062345.1 Alphaproteobacteria bacterium
TAAGTAGTAACAATTTGCGTCTGGCAGATTTTGAGTGCCCCGTTCAGGGGTTGCCAGTGGTAAAGGCTTCTAGCCGCATATGAAGAACCACGCGTTTTACGCGTGGGTCCCTTTTTAATAAAAATATCTCTATCACAACAAGAAGAATTGAAAAATGATATAAAAAATAAGGTGCGTGTATGTGAAATTCTTAAAAAATATGGAATCACTAAACCGACTTATTACAGATATAAAGAAAATTTTGGGTTGTAATTATAAAGGGCGGATTTATTCCGCCTTACGAACCGTTGAATTATCTACTTCTAATGTAATATAATTAGCAGGAATATATCCTTTAGTTAAAACAAGAAAATAATGCTTAATTGTTGCCCAAGGAGAGTATTTTATGTATTCATCATTTTCACATAAGTGCCAATCATGAGGTGTTAAATCAATGTCTTTAATATTATCTATTTTATAAATATTTTCAAATGATGGATTTGCTAAAATAGTTTCTCTTAAATCTTTACAATATATGGCCTCAACAATCCCGTCTTTAATTAAGGTATCTAAATCAAAAGATATAACATCTGCATTGTGGACAAGATTGTTTAAATAAGGATGTTTATATTCTTCTATTGGTGCTATTTCTGTAACAACACAAATTGAACGCATACGACCTTTAAAAGTTTGCTCTAAATATACTTCTATATCATTTATATTTTCAGAACCTGCACTTCTTCTATGAGTTAGCAATGCTTTTTTGTAATCATCACTTGTTTTATCAGATACTTCTCTTGATTTATATCCTTCATTCTTTATTTTTTCGTACGCATAAGTATAAAGATAAACCTTCATATATTATTTCCTTCTATATCATCTGTTTCGTGTAACTTGGCTAAATCTTATAGGAGATGTTTTGGCTGTTTCTGTTTGTATTTCAGCAACTCTTTTATGTTTTTCTGATACTTCACCTGTGCGACTATCTCCTGTTTTTCCCATATCGTCTTCTAATTCTGCATAACCTAACTTTTTCTTAATGCGTCTAAGTTTATATTCTAAATAATCTTTATTTTCTAATTTATGCTTACATCTTACCTCTGCTTTTTGTTGAAATTCTGTATTTTTATAATTAAATTCACCGGTTTTTTCATTATAAATATACTCTGGTTTATGAGATGATGTATTTGTTTCCGTTTCCAAAACAGTGTTATTTTTATCATCATTATTTTTGATGTTATTTTTTTGCCTTTGTTGTTCTAAATATTTATTATGACGGCGAATTGTTTCTTCATCTTTATATATTGTATTGTCGTCAGGAATATATATCCAACCGAGCATATCCGCTATTGATTTCATTTGTTCAGGTGTAATATCTTGAGCTTTTTTATCGTACATACTATCACGAATATCATCATATATATTTTTTGCAGGATTAAAACCATATCCTGATAGTTTACGATGTTCTTCCATATCATCTCCACAAATGGCTGTTTTAAGGTCTGGAAATGTAAATACAGTTTTAGTTTTACAATATGGCGACATTTCAACAAGATTTTCTGCTGTATATATATTATATTTAATATCTTGCATTTCAAATTCTTGTGCAATGCTACAAAGTGATTGTGAAATTTCATCAACAGACATATCTGGATGGGTATCTATTCCTAAATATAAAGCTTTTCCGTATTGTCCATCAAAACTATTCCAAGATTCAAATCTTTTATCTTCTTTTATTTTACCTTCATTAATTAATTTATCCGCAATGGCTTTGTTTCTTTCATCAAGACTTTCATATCTAATTAATACAAAAGCATGGTTCGGAGCATCTTTATTGGCAGAACTCCAATAAGTTAAAATATTTTTATCGTATAAATCTTCACATATAGCTAAACAGGGTTCTTCTACAATTTTTGCTAAATCTTCTTTGCATTCAATTTGAGTATTTCCTGCTAAAAAAATTTTTTCAACATCTCGCAAATATTTTGTCATGATTATTTCCCATCATTATAAACACTATTATTAATATTATATCATAATTTTATAAAATTAAAATGAATTTTTATATGTTTAAAATTCTACATCTCAACTACCGAATAATTACCAGCGCAATACTTCACAACAGCGAAGTTTCTTCTATTAAGGGCTTGGAATACAACAATCCAAGCCCAACCATTATTAAAAACAATTTGTCCGTCTTTCATTATGTAAGTGTATTTCTTATTAAATGTCATCAATTTATGATATGCGGTGGTTAATTCCAATGGATAAGACTTCGTAGGTTTTCAGTTCGTGCTCTGCGTGAGAGTGCTTATAGAAAAGCCTGTTTCCCCGTTTTCATGACATAGATTAAATATCTACGATTGGAATGTCATAGGTATTTATCTGCGAGTGATTAAAAAATGATATAAAAAATAAGGTGCGTGTATGTGAAATTCTTAAAAAGTATGGAATCACTAAACCGACTTATTATAGATATAAAGAGAATTTTGGGTTGTAATTATAAAGGGCGGATTTATTCCGCCTTTTGTTTGGATATGGATATTCTATTTAAGGCATAGTTACATACTTCTGTTCTAAATTTTTTTCCATTTTCAGACATTTTTGAAAAAGCTTTTGTTTCTTTATCATGCATTTGAGGATTATCGCTTAAAATTAATTTATCTATTGGTGGTAAAGGAATAAATGTTTCTTTTTGTTCTAATGAATTTTTTATTCCATTTCGTAAAATAGTTTGAGCAAAGTGAGCCATAATTCTTCCATGATTTGTTTGATTTGAGTCATTATAATGTAAGTTATTATGTTCGTCAGGATTTATCATAAAAGGACCTTCATCTTTATACCAATCATATTTTTGTTTAATTAAAAATAAATTACCTTGTTTATTTGGAAAATAACATGGTTCAAAATCAAACCATCGGTATTTATTAATTTCTTCCGCATTTTTTGTATCTTCAGCGTTAAACCGTTTCCGCTCTTCAAATTTTCTTCTTTCTACATACACATTAAACCAATTGTTTGCCTTTGGTATATGCTCATCGTAAATAGATTTAAAACTAATAAATTGAGATTTAGAAATACCTAACGGACATGCTGGAGCATGGCCTATAATAAGTAATTGCGATTGTATTAATCTAGTTTCTTCTTTATTATATCCAAGTTCCAACATGCTTTGTTGCATTTTTTCTTCTAATTTATGAGCAACATATCCTCCATGGCAATGTGCAACTATATTTAGTTTTCTTATTCTTTTACATGCTTCATCTGCCGTTAATTTCCCATTTCCCTTATGAAGAGAAATTCTTGGTAAAATTGCTTTTTCAAATAATTCATCTATATATTGAGGATTATAATCTTCTTCAGATGCTTGTTTTATTGTTTTATTTAAGCTATCATCACTTAATAGAACTTCTGTGCGATGTTTTATAAACTCAAGTCTTCTTGATATAGATTGTTTATTTTCTGCAAAATTATATGCGACACTATAAACAGGAACATCTGTCTCTATAGTATCTAAAATTTCATTTTCAATAATTTTGGCGTATCCATTAGCTGCTTTATCATCTTTTGTGCCATCCCCGCCAAGATATAAAACACACACTTCATCATTAGGAATATTTCCAACATTTACATATCCATGAGGGTTATCTTCTGTTTTTTTTGTTCTTAGTCCTATTGATACAAATGACATGAAAGCCTCTCTATATAATATATATTAGCATAATTATATCATAATTTTTATAAAATTAAAATACATTTTTATATGACTAAATAGTTACATCTCAACTACCGAATAATGACCAACGCAATATTTAACAATAGCGAAGTTTCTTCTATTAAGAGATAACTTAAATTTTTTTGAAGACATAAAAAATATTTCAGCAACATAGCGGATTTTTGTTCTCATTTCCCTGTCTATCCGCCATTACACAAAGCCCGCCTTTTAGCGGGTTTTGCTGTTATAAAAAATATCGCCGATTTTATCGGCGATAAGCACTAGATTTTTGACATGACAACATCAACAAGGTCATTGACCGTGAGTGTTGCGAGCCATTCTTCATCATCTGCTCTGATGTCAAACTTTTGCTCTAAGTTTACGGCAACAGACAGAACATCAATGCTATCCATACCGATATAAGCTAAAATGTCATCTTGAGACGGCATATCAGCTACAATCTGTTTGCCACAAATGTACTTTGTGAGATGTTCTTGGATAGCGAGCTGAACTTCGTTTAAAACTTGTTCTCTGGTCATAGTAATATAAATTACACAATTATATAAAAGTATACCCAATATAAACCGATTACATCTTTTTGTCAAGGTAATATTTTGTGCAAATAAGAAAATACAAAGACCGCCGTAATTTCCGGCGGTCTTTACTAAAGTTTGGAGACAACGGCATCTATAATCTTATATACCGTTATTGTTTCCAATGATTCCTCAATGTCGATATTGATATCAAATCGCGCCTCTAATTTGTAATAAATCTCGACAAGGTCTAAACTGTCGGCACCAAGGTCACCAGCTAGAGCTGTGTGATCCAATACCTCATCTAAGTCACAACCCATCTGCTCGCAGATGATGTCTTTTACAATACCTGATACGGTTTCTCTGTTCATAATGATTAATTTTTTTAAGTGATACATAATTATACAAAAGTATCACCATTGTAAAACAGCCATATCGTTTTGTCAAGAGATATATGATAAATGACCGCCATATACTAAAATATTGGCACATGGCGGTCATATATATTATTGAAAATGGTATCTTAAACCAAGAGATAAGTCTACGACATAATTAATTCCATCAATATCAATATCGTTATATCTTACCATAAATCTTGTTGATACTTTGTCGTTGTTATCAGGTTTGTGTTGAAGACCTAATCCGAACCTAATTCCCATACCGTCATCAGAATCGCTTAAAGTGTAACCGCCGTATGAGTAATCTACATTAACCTCATATTTTCCCATACCGACAGTACTGATAAAGTCAAAGTTTTTATTAAGAGGAATGTAGCCGGCAAAATCGATTCCGTAATAGTTAAGTTCATTTTCGGTTTTAAGACCATAGTAGTCTTTTTCACCTTTTACCAAAGTGTGTTGGTAAAAAGCTTCAATACCAAAATATCTGTTAAATTGTAATCCGGCAGAAAAACCCAAATTCATTAAATGGTTTTCGTAAGCTTCACTTTCCAAATCACCTATTAAATTTGAAAAATCTAAACCGATAACAGGATGTATATTCCAAGATTTAGTTTGATTTTGGATATCAGAATCTTGTGCGTTGGCATTAAAGCTCAACAATCCGGCAATACCGGCGAGTAATATAGTTTTTTTCATTTTCAAGTCATCCTTTTTAAAATTTAAGTTAAATAAAAAACCCACTTTGAACATAAAGCGGGCGGATGCTAGAAAACCGTATAAACGCAAGACGGCTCGGCTTATTCAAGCCTTACGCTCTTATTTAGCCGACATCCGTCCGATTAAAGACATATATGTCGGCACTGATATTTCAAGTCGTGTGCATCACGACTGCGTTCATGAGGGTTTCTAGGCCCTAGGTATATCATCTACATACCTGAGTTAAAGGTATATAAAATATTACTATTTGGCAAGCAAAAAATGAAAGTTTGGCAAAAAATATGTTTTCAGGCCTTAAACACAATAGTGCGAGGGATGAAATTTAGGTCATTTACACTTGCAATATGTGTAAAGCCTTGAGCCGTAAATATGTTTACAATGTCTTGTGCTTGGTTTATACCGGCTTCTATCAAAACATAGCCGTTAAGTGATATTTTTTCTTTAGCCACAATGGCAATTTGTTTATAACTCTCAAGTCCGTCCTTTCCGCCGTCAAGGGCAAGCAGGGGGTCAAAGTTTTTAACTTCCGGCTCCAAAGTTTTAATGTCTTCGGTTGGAATATACGGCGGATTGCTGACGATTATGTCATATTTTTTTTGAAGTTTACTTTCAAAATCGGCATCAAACCAGTTGGCATTTATAAATTTGCATCTGTCGGTCAAATCTAATTGCTCAGCATTTTTTTGCGCAATTTTAAGTGCCTTGTCGGATATATCCACTGCCAAAGCGGACACATCTTCACATTGAGCCAATATCGAAAGCACAATACAACCTGAGCCGGTACCTAAATCCAACAAGGTTTTGAAGTTGTTTGCTTTGATTATTTTTATGGCTTCTTCAACCAAAATTTCCGTATCGGGGCGAGGGGACAATACATCAACGGAGGTGAAAAAATCATAACGATAAAAACCTTTAACACCAACAATTTTATCCAATGGTTTGTGTTTTTTGCGCTCATCAATCATGGTATACAACTTGTTTAGTTGTTCATCGGTCAATTCGGTTGAGCCGTAAACGCAATTTGCATCTGTACCGGATGCCTTGGCTATGAGGATTCTGGCCTCTAAGCGAGGTGAGGGGATTTTTGCCTCAATAAGTTCGTTGATGGTTTTTTGATAAATATTTAAGTCCATATTAAGCTGCCATTTTTGCTTTTACCGCTTCGGAAATTTTTTCAAATGCTCGCTTTTCAATCTGACGAACTCGCTCACGACTGATATTAAGCTCGGCACCGATTTCATCTAAGGTAACAGGGTCATCGGTGAGCATTCGTTGTTTAACAATAAAGAGTTCTCTTTCGTTTAAGACACTTAAAGCCTGATTTAAAATTTTGCGTTTGTAACTCATTTCTTGTTTGTTGGCAACTTTTGCCTCAATATTTTGACTTGTATCAGCCAGAAAATCTATTTTTTCTTTGGTTTCATCTTCGTCTTGATAAACGCATACATTAAGCGACTTGTCTCCGCTGATACGACGATTCATTTCAATTACATCTTGTTCTTCCACCACCAACTCTTGGGCAATTTGTTTGACAACTTTCGGCTCCAGTTCTTTATTTTCATAAATACCCAAACGAGCTTTGATTTTATTTAAGTTGTAAAACAGCTTTTTTTGAGCGGCAATTGTACCGATTTTTACCAACGACCAAGATTTTAAGATATAATCATGAATGGCGGCTTTTATCCACCAAATGGCATATGTGGCTAAGCGAACTTTTTTGCTTTCATCAAATTTTTTAACCGCTTGCATAAGACCCAAATTGGCCTCGGATATAAGATCCGACATCGGCAGTCCGTATCTTTTGTATGTAAGGGCAATTTTTGCGGCTAACCTTAAATGGGAAGTGATAAGCTTTTGCGCCGATTCTAAGTTGCCGTTTTGTTTAAAATCGGCAATAAGACTTATTTCTTGTTCTTCGGTTAAAACCGGAAATTTTTTTATTTGCTCCAAATAAGAATAGAGCCCGCCATCGTCAATTATGGCAGGAAGATTGCTTTTGTGGCTGACCACAACCAGATTTTTGTTCTCACTCATATTCTTACTTTTTTATCGTTCCCATATTTATTTAGTTTTTTTTCGTTATCAAATCAAGGATAAGTAAACGAAATTTTTTCATAATCGGCCGAATATTGCTCCAAGTTTATAATATGCCCGACATAAGCCTTATCTTGCGGATAAACAATTATATAAAGCGGTTTTTTTATGTTTTTGGCCTGTTTGCATAAAACAATGTCGTCGTTTGTCAGTTGCTTGTTGATTTTTAAACTGATTAAAGCATTGGCTGTGTTAAAATCGGTCTCCGGATTAAAAGATTTTACATCAACATCTTCAAAACTTTCAATGTTTTTTATCAGCAAAGCTTTTTGGCGCTTGACAATTGCTGAATCGGCATCAGATATGTCCGAATATTGTTTTACTCGTTGTAAAACTTTTTCATATAAGTTGGCATCATTACATTTAGGCACTGCAACATATGAATTTTGATTAAGTTCTGCTTTTTCATTTTCCACACTTTGGGCAGAGCTGTTACCGATGTAAAAGCTCATTAAAAATGCACATAAACCCAAACAGAACTTAATCAACATATTTATTCCTTAAAAATTAATCGATTTTGGTGTTCTCGGGAACGGTAACACATCACGAATGTTGGCAATGCCGGTAACCAACATAAGCATGCGTTCAAAACCCAAACCGAAACCGGCATGCGGTACCGAACCAAACTTGCGAGAGTCAAGATACCAAGAATAATCTTCAATTTGCATACCCATATCTTTAATTTTTTGAACTAAAACATCGTATCTTTCTTCCCTTTGTGAACCGCCGATAAGTTCGCCGATTCTGGGTACCAAAACATCCATTGCGGCAACGGTTTTGCCGTCATCGTTTAGGCGCATATAAAAGGCTTTAATTTCTTTTGGATAATCACGCACAATCACCGGCTTTTTGAAATATTCTTCAGCCAAAAAGCGCTCGTGTTCGGTTTGCATATCAATGCCGTATTTTGGCTCATATTCAAACTTTTTGCCTGATTTTTGCATAATTTCAATGGCCTCCGTGTATGTGATGCGAGCAAATGCATTGTTGGCAATGTTATCTAAGGTTTGTCTTAAAGTCGGGTCAACAAATTTTTCAAACAATTCCAAGTCTTCCGCGCAATTTTGCATAATGTGTTTTACGCAATAACGAACCATATCTTCGGCCAAATCCATATCATCATAGATGTCGGCAAAGGCCATTTCGGGCTCAATCATCCAAAATTCGGCAGCATGACGAGGAGTGTTTGAGTTTTCGGCTCTAAATGTGGGGCCGAATGTATAAATGTCACCTAAGGCGCAAGCATACATTTCACCGTTTAATTGTCCCGAAACGGTCAAATGTGCGGGCTTGCCGAAAAAGTCTTGACCATAATCAATGTGACCTTCTTTGGTACGAGGCAAATTGTTCAAATCAAGAGTGGTAACTTGGAACATTTCGCCTGCGCCTTCGCAGTCAGATCCGGTGATAATCGGGGTGTGAACATAACGAAAACGGCGCTCGTTAAAAAACTTATGAATGGCAAACGAAAGCTCCGAACGAATGCGAAAAGCAGCACCATATTTGTTGGTACGAGGACGCAAATGAGCAATTGTTCTTAAATATTCATCAGTGTGTTTTTTCTTTTGCAAAGGAAAATCATCGGGAGCAATGCTGTAAATTTCAACATTTGTGGCCACCACTTCATATTTTTGATTTCCGCCTTGCGATTCTACCAAAGAACCGGTGATGGCAACAGATGAGCCTGTGGATATTTTTTTGACATCTTCGTAGTTGTTTAAACTGTTATTGGCGATAACCTGAATGTTTTTCAAACATGAGCCGTCATTAACTTCAATAAACGAAAAGTCTTTTGCATCACGACGAGTTCTGACCCAACCTTTAAGCAACACTTGGCTTTTAGGGTTTTGAGCAGCCAATAAATCTACGATTTTAGTTCTTTTTTGCATTTTTATTTTATCCTTAAAAATTTATCCTGATTTAATTTTTTTTGCACTATACAACAACATAATTTAATTGTCTAGCATTGACAAGAAAAAAAGTTCAATAAGTTATTTAAGATAAAAACAACCCCAAGGCCTGATAACAAGCCTTGGGGGATTTGTTTGAATCAATTAAGCATTAATAAATAAAACCAACAACAGCTGATGCTGATAATTCTTCTCCTGTTATAACCGCATCAGGGGTGATGTTGAGCGAGCCGGTTAATTTACCATCTGTAAATTTTATGTTGTCAACATAAATACTGTCACCACTTAATTTGATTATACCGTCAACAATAGTATCATTGTTTGCGCTGATATTAGTACAAGTTGCTGGAGTGGCAGTTGTCCCATCATACATCAATTCATAAGCGCCAGCAGTTTCCATGGTAACTGTACCATTGCTGTTCATTGTGGCGGTCATAGTGCCGGAGTTTTCGGTTTTTTTAACATATAAAGTTCCAAATTTTAGTCCGCCTGTGCAATTAGAAATGTCAGCTGTAAAAAATCTGCCTCTGGCAGATATTTCAGCTATAGCAGAAGTTGCAGCATTTGCTGTGTTTGTAGTTAAAAGTGCCACCCAAAGTAAAATAAAATATTTTTTCATCAGTTTATCCTTTCATATTTTAATTATTCATATGTAAATTGTAAAACAGTAGAACCAGTTAATTCAGTACCATTAAGTACAGCATCGGCATCAATGTGAAGTTTTCCGATCAATTTGCCATAAGTATATATTATATCATATAAATATATATTTCCGTTTTCATCCAAATTAATAGAATGGTTAATAGTAGGTGTTAACTCACTATCGTTAGGTAATCCTGTACATGTTCCGGGAGTGCTACTTTGATCACCCCAAAGTTTATATTTCGTTGTTGAGGAGCCTATTTGTGTAAATGAGCCATCATTATTTAATTGAAGTTCTAAATCACTACTTGCTAATGAATTTTGGGAAAAATATAAAGTTCCAAAGTCGATGGGGGTACATTCAATAGTAATTGGTTCAATGATGGTAACAGAAGCTTGAAGGTTAGACATTTTAGCGGCATTGGCTGTTGAAACAGTCATCAGCGCCACCGCTGATATTAGAAAATATTTTCTCATTATTTGTTTCCTTTACAAAAATTAAGTTTAAGTACATTTGAAAAGCTAAAAATCAGCCTTTCAATACGCATCATAAACCGTTTTTTTTTTTTGCAAGTAAAAAGAGTCTTTGTGGATATTTAAATCAAAAATGAGGTAATAAAAATAAATGTCATTTTATAAGTTGCGCTGTACGTCAGGTCATAAATGAAATTTTATCTTCAATGCATAAACAAAGCTTGCGATTATTACTAATTCGAATACGCAAAAACATTTTTGCTTGCACAAAAATGAGGGGAATTTTGTTTTTTATTCTATCTAAACCATTGTCTAAGGTTTACGGTAAACCTCGTATAATGATTAAATTCCGTATAACGGGTAATTAATCGCAAAAATGCGAAAAGCTAAAAATTCATAAAAGCATACGAATTTTTAGCTTAGGTTAAATAAGTATCTATGTAGGTTTATTTGATTACAGTAATTGCAAATGAACCGGTAAAAGTTTCATTATCCTGTATACCCTCACCATAAGTAAAACTAATATCTCCGTATATGTATGTATCTTCTTCAGATGATCCTATATGGATGTTTATCAATGTCGCATAGCCGCCTTTATTTCCGGTTAATACGATACTACTTGGCATATTTACTGTTTCTCCATCGTTACCAAGACTTATACCACCAGTGCTACAAATAGCTGGTTTAAAACCTATCACATTTGCAAAAGCATCAGCATCCTCTCCAGAGGCGATTATTTTATCATTACCAATGTCCGAATCATAATATTTTAAATGTAAGTCATATACATCCATTCTTGAAAGGTATATTGTACCCCAATCTAATGTTGAACAGCTCATTTTAGTTGATAAAGCAACTTTAGCTTGTGCTTCAACTGTATATATTTCTGTCGCATTTGCGGTGCTTGCAGACAAGAGTGCCGCAACACCTAAAAGAAAATATTTTCTCATATGTTTTAATCCTTAAAAATAGTTAAACTTAATTTGAAAGGCGCAAAATTTACCTTTCACATCGCATCATAAACCGTTTTTTTTTTTTGCAAGTAAAAAGAGTCGTTTGAAGAATTTAAATCAAAAATGAGGTATCGGTATGTTCTCCTTTACTGCCATACCGGTGCCCAAGCTTTAGCTTGGAATAGACACCGGTATCCAGGGAATAATTTAGCTATATTACCACCTGGACTCCGGCATCAAGTGCCGGAGTGACAGTTAGGAGGTATGTTGCAAAGTATGAGGCTAAAAACAAAAATCTTGTGTTTTTTATTAATTTGAAGACCCCAAGACATTTTTGTTTTCGCAAAAATCAGCGGTGACTTTGTTTTTTTAATTTAAATGTAATGCTTCGACCTGCGCTATGCGTCAGGTTAAAAAAGCATCTGATTTTGAAATGCGCAAGCATCGCTTCTGATTATTATTAATTTGAATTTTGGTAAACTTAAAAATCAACAGTGGTCTTAAAAATGATAATTTAAAGGGAAGGTCAAAGCCTTCCCTTAAATTTTGTTATTTGAAAAATTATTTAAGAGGGTCAACTCTTATCTCTCCACCATCTTTAACGAGAGCCGCTTTACCTCGTTTTAAATTGTAGCTCGACTTAGCGCCTAAATTGTTCTCAAAAATTTCGCCTATATTACCGACATCTCCGACGGCCAAACGAAGCCAATCCGGACGAACTTTTAAGAATTTCCACAACAAATTGTCATCACCGAACAGATTCATATTTTCAACATCGGTATCAAACCCATAATCAAATTCGGTAGCGTTGTCTTTTCTTAAACCCATTTCTTCAGCGGCATATAAAGAATTTAAAATCCATTTTGCCATAATTCGCATATCGTTATTTTGCGGATTTACATAGGCATATATCGGTTTATAGGCAAATTCTTCCGGCAAAATCGTCATTTTTTTAGATTTGGAATTAGCGGCAATATTTTGTAACACCAAACCTTGCATTGAAAACACATCACATTTATTAAGCTCAAAACCCTTATTGGCATTTGTTAAAGTTTTATAAGCCAAAATTTTAAAATCCAATTCATTGTCAATGTTGTATGATTTTAGATTTTCGAGATAATCCGAGCCGGCATAAACACAAACTTTTTTGCCTTTATAATCGGTTATGGAAGAACCTTTTTCCGGCACATCGGAAACGGCAAACAACTGCCTGTCATAATACAACACCCCGACCGAGTTTGCTCTTTGCTTAATTTCCATTGTTGCCGGATTTGAATTGTTACTTAAAACAATGTCAACTTTACCGGTATGCAAGGCTTGTTCAATTTCATGGTCTTTAACATCAACCATGGTAAATTTGTTGCCGTCACCGTGAATGGCCCAAGCAAAAGCACGACATATATCGGCATCAAAGCCTTTCCATGTGCCGTTAACCCTGTATGCAAAAGCTCGAGTGCTTAAATTGGTACCGCAACGAAAATCTTTTGTTTCTGCCGAATGTGCGGCAAAAGGTAACATACAAACCAAAAGTATTGCAAAACTAAATTTTAACTTCATTTTTTTAACCATTTTTGTTATACTACATTTATGGTGATAATTATATGTCAGGAATTCTTAATGAATGGTAAGTCTTTACTAAAAATATTTATAAGCATGTTTTGTGTTTTGTTTTTCAGCACATTGACTTATGCCAATCCTGTAAACGAAAGTGCGGCCGTTTCATGGGTGAATGTTACCGGACATAAGCTGATAGATGCTTTGTCAAGCTCTGATATTTTAAGTAAATACGAAACACTTGATAAGATGTTTAAACAAGATGTCGATACCGAACATATGGCGCGTTTTGTTATAGGTAAATATTGGAAAACAATGGATTCTTCACAGCAACAACATTATATGGAATTGTTTTCTCGCTATGCTTTAAGCGTTTACAAAAATTATCCTCTTGATTTTGATACTAAAGGACTTGATTTTGAGGTGCTGTCAGTCAAACAAAATCAAAAATTTACCGATGTTACTTGCTCTGTTATGTTGCCCGAACAATTTGCAAGTGAAAATTTAAAAAGTATAAATGTCAAATTCAAACTCACACAAAATAATCAAAAAATTAAAATTGTTGATTTGATTTTCGGGCAGAGCAGTTTACTCAGCACATATCGGAGTCGTTTTTATGCAATGGTAACCGATTTAGATGAAGATATGGGCTGGTTTTTGGAAGATTTTGCCGATTTGGTTGTTTCATCGGAAAAAACCGCACAAGAAAAAGCTGATAATTACTGATTTATACACATTTTAAAGTTGAATTTGTAAGTTAAAGTCTATATTATGCTCCTAGTTTTTAAAAAGGAAGAATGTAAAAAATGACAAACATTAAAGTAAGATTTGCTCCGAGTCCGACCGGATATATGCACATCGGCAATATCAGAACGGCATTGTTTAACTGGCTTTGGGCAAAAAAAATGGGCGGAGAATTTATGCTTCGCATTGATGATACCGACTCTGTTCGTTCAAAAAAAGAATATGAAGATTATTTGCGTGAAAGTCTTGTTTGGCTCGGCTTAACTTGGACAGAAGAAGCTCGCCAATCGGCTCGTTTTGAACGCTATAATGAGGTCACGCAAAAACTTATTCAACAGGGTCGCATTTATCCTTGTTATGAAACCGCCGAAGAACTTGAGTTCAAACGCAAACGAGCTTTTGCTAAAGGTTTACCCCCGATTTATGACAGACAAGCCTTAAACTATACTCAAGAAGATATTGCAAAATTTGAAGCCGAAGGCAGAAAACCGCACTATCGTTTCAAACTTATTCAAGGCGAAATTGCTTGGAATGATGTGGTCAGAGGTATGGTAAAATATGAAGCTCAAAATCTTAGCGACCCGATTATCATCCGTGAAGACGGCTCATATTTATATCATTTGCCGTCAGTAATTGACGACTGTGATTTTGGTATTACTCACATTGTTCGTGGTGAGGACCATGTAACTAACACTGCGTCACAAATTCAGATGTTTGAAGCCATCGGCGGTAAAGTTCCGACTTTTGCGCATTTGCCTTTATTGACCGGAAAAGAAGGCAAACTATCAAAACGCTTGGGTAGTTTGGGGGTTAAAGACCTTAAAGATAACGGTGTCGAAAATATGACTATTTGTTCATTTTTAGCCAAGCTTGGCACATCTGAAGCTATTGAGCCGTTTTATAGTTTGGAAGATTTGGCTCAATCGCTGGACTTTAGCAAAATAGGTCGTTCACAGCCAAAGTTTGATGAAGAAGAATTAAAACATTTCAACTTAAAGTATATTCACACTTTACCCTATGAAACTGTCAAGGACAGAGTGGCTGTTGATAAAGATTTTTGGGAAAAAATTAAGGCAAATTTGGAAAAAGTGGAAGACTACAAAGTTTGGAACAACATTTGCAATGACCAAATTGAGCCCGTTGTGGAAGATACAAACTTTACTTCTTTAGCGGCAAAATTGTTACCTCAAGGCAACTGGAGCGGTGATACATTTTCGGCTTGGATAAATGAAGTTAAAACCGTAACCGGCAAAAAAGGAAAAGAGCTTTTTCACCCGATTCGCATGGCTTTAACCGGACAAGAAAACGGACCTGAACTTAAAGTTTTGTTACCGCTTATCGGATATGAAAAAGCATTTAAACGGTTAAACGGAACAAAGGCATAAAAGGACATATTATGACTGACATATTTTTACATAACACACTAAAACAACGCAAAGAAAAATTTATTCCGATTGATGAAAAAAATGTGCGTTTGTATGTGTGCGGACCTACTGTTTACGACAGAGCTCACTTAGGAAACGCCAAAACATCGGTTGTTTTTGATGTTATGTATCGTATGTTGTGTAATGCCTATGGTAAAGAACATGTAACCTATGCTTCAAATATCACTGATGTTGATGATAAAATTTTAAACAAGCACCAACAAACCGGCAAACCCATCAGAGAAATTACCGAAGAAACATATAATTGGTACATTGAAGATATGGCAAAACTCAATGTCTTAGACCCTAATCATCGTCCGAGAGCCACCGAATATATTTCCGAGATGATAGAAATTGTAAAGCTATTGCTTGAAAACGGTCATGCTTATCAAGCAAATGGTCATGTTTTGTTTGATACCGAGTCAATGAAAAATTACGGATATTTATCCGGTCGCTCATTAAAAGAAATGCTTGCCGGTGCTCGCATTGAGGTAGCAGATTATAAGAAAAATCCGGCAGATTTCGTTTTGTGGAAACCATCAGATGAAAATCAACCGGGTTGGGATAGTCCTTGGGGTTTTGGCAGACCGGGGTGGCATCTTGAATGTTCAGCCATGAGTTCAAAACTTTTGGGTAATGACTTTGACATTCACGGTGGCGGTTCCGATTTAATCTTTCCACATCATGAAAACGAATGTGCACAATCTACATGTGCATTTAAGGGTTCGTCCTATGCACACTATTGGGTGCATGCCGGAATGTTAATGGTTGACGGTGTTAAAATGTCAAAATCTTTGGGCAATTTTCATAATGTTGATGAAATTATCTCAAAATATCCGGCCGAAGCATTGCGTTTGTTGTTTTTAACCACACACTATCATCAACCGTTTAATTTTACATTTGCCGGTCTTGAACAAGCAAAAGCAACACTTGATAAATTTTATAATGCACTGCTTAAAAATGCCGACATTGAAGTGAAAAAAGTTGATGCAAACGAAAAAATTGTTAATGCTTTGCAAGATGATTTAAACACACCGCTTGCAATATCGGTGTTGCATGAAATTGTGGGTAATCTTAATAAAGCAGAAGACACTCAAGAAAAAATCCGCTTAAAAAGTGAGTTGTTGGCTAGTGCCGAACTGTTAGGTTTGTTGTATCAGGAGCCTGCAACTTGGTTTAAGGGAGACACTTCCGATACTGATGATATAGAAATTGAAAAGCTGATTGAAGCTCGTTTGGAGGCTAAAAAGAATAAAGATTGGGGGAAAGCGGATAAAATCAGAGATGAGTTAAAAGCACAAGGCATCATCTTGGAAGATACTCCAAGCGGCACTACTTGGAAAAGAGCATAATATGAAAAAAGGAGTGAAAGCTCCTTTTTTTGCATTTAAGCATACGAAAATGAAAGAATATGTAAAAATCTATAAAAAAACACTTGCTTTAAGAACAAAAACGATTTATGAAAGACAAAGTTAACGGATAGATGGCCGAGTGGTCGAAGGCGCACGATTGGAAATCGTGTGTACCCCCAAAGGGTACCGTGAGTTCGAATCTCACTCTATCCGCCATTACACAAAACCCGCCTTTTGGCGGGTTTTGCTGTTAGGGCGGTGTGAGATTTGAACTCACGAGAAAGTGAGTTCGCACTTCAAGCGAAAGGCACACGGGAGTGTGCCGGTCGGGTTTAGCCGATGAGCGCCGAGCACGAAGTCATCTCACTCTATCCGCCATTACACAAAGCCCGCCTTTTGGCGGGTTTTGCTGTTAGGGCGGAGTGAGATTTGAACTCACGAGGAAGTGAGTTCGCACTTCAAGCGAAAGGCACACGGGAGTGTGCCGGTCGGGTTTAGCCGATGAGCGCCGAGCACGAAGTCATCTCACTTAAATCCGCCATTACACAAAGCCCGCCTTTTGGCGGGTTTTGCTGTTGTAAATATAAAACCACCGGCTAGGCCGGTGGTACGGGAAAGCTTATAGCTATACATAATAAAAATCCTTTCCTATAGTAGAGGGGCCAACCTGCAAGAAGTCACCAAAGATAGGAAAGGATTTTTAAT
>SUUV01000034.1 GCA_015062345.1 Alphaproteobacteria bacterium
ATAAGGATGTCAAGAGTTGGTAAGGTTCTTCGCGTTGCATCGAATTAAACCACATGCTCCACCGCTTGTGCGGGTCCCCGTCAATTCCTTTGAGTTTTAACCTTGCGGCCGTACTCCCCAGGCGGATTGCTTATCGCGTTAACTTCGTCACCGACCTGTCGCCGACAACTAGCAATCATCGTTTACAGCATGGACTACCAGGGTATCTAATCCTGTTTGATCCCCATGCTTTCGTGCCTCAGCGTCAGTTAATAGCCAGATATGCGCCTTCGCCACCGGTGTTCTACCCAATATCTACGAATTTCACCTCTACACTGGGTATTCCCATATCCTCTCTATCACTCCAGCTTAATAGTTATAACGGCAGTTCCGAGGTTGAGCCCCGGTATTTCACCGCTATCTTACTAAACCGCCTACACACCCTTTACGCCCAGTAATTCCGAACAACGCTCGCACCCTTCGTATTACCGCGGCTGCTGGCACGAAGTTTGCCGGTGCTTTTTCTTGCAGTACTGTCATCATCTTCCTGCACAAAAGAGCTTTACAATCCGAAGACCTTCTCACTCACGCGGCATGGCTGGGTCAGAGTTCCCTCCATTGCCCAATATTCCTCACTGCTGCCTCCCGTAGGAGTCTGGACCGTGTCTCAGTTCCAATGTGGCTGATCGTCCTCTCAGACCAGCTATAGATCGTAGGCTTGGTAGGCCTTTACCCCACCAACTACCTAATCTTCCGCGGGCCAATCTTTCGGCAATTAATCTTTCCCCCTTAGGGCTTATGCGGTATTACCAATCGTTTCCAATTGCTATCCCCCACCAAAAGGTATGTTCCCACGTGTTACTCACCAGTGCGCTACTCTCATTAATGATAGCAAGCTACCACCAAATCCCGTTCAACTTGCATGTGTTAAGCCTGCCGCCAGCGTTCGTTCTGAGCCAGGATCAAACTCTCATCTTAATTGATGTATGTTCCATCCTGTCTATATCTTACTCATAAAGAATTTTCTCTAGGTTCCAATACAGACTTTATATATTTTCCCAATATATACCGCCTGTATATCCTCTTCTTATTTACTGTTTTTCTATAACCTTCCCAACCTCTCAGAGCTTGCCCCCTCGCCGTTGGTAAAACCGCTTATAAACAATTCTCCTCCCCTTGTCAACACCTTTTTTTAAAAAAAATGAGTTTTTTTGTTACTTTTTTACAACACATTGAAATATCGCAATTTTAAATACAGATATATTTTTATCTCAATATCCGATTATTTTCTTTTTATTAACTTTAATAGTGTATTATAGCCTAAGATTATTTTGCGGAGTAAAGGCTTTAATGATATTAAAAATGTTAAAAATCAATATGTTGTTGGCGATTCTGTTCTTTTTGAGCGGATGTGCAACCGAGTCTGATATATTAAACGGGGTTGACGGACAACCGATTCCGTCCGCATTTGCAAATTTTCCGGACATTCCGTTTCCTGAAAAGTCTTATTTAGAGCTTGGCGACACCAAAGCTTTCGGAACCGGTGAAAATTGGATGGGAAGTTTAGCTTTCAGCGCACCATATAATGCGAGTCGGATTTTTGACTTTTATGTATCCGAGATGCCAAAGAACAGATGGACGGAAGTTGCTATTGTGCGAGCCAGAATCAGCCAGATGACATATTTTCGCAATAATAGAGCGGTTCAGATACTTATAGAATCGTTAAACGATAACAATTCACGCATTACGATAACAGCCGTTCCGAATCAGACAACCAATCAGGGAGTACAAAATAATGAGTTTTAATTTTTTCACATTTGGCGGTTCGCAATTATGGGAAGATGTATTTTTTTACCAAAAATGGCGTATACAAAGACACTACCATTCGAAAAAATATCGACTTCTTGATAATTGGGATATAAGAAGGGCAACCGGAAGTTTTGAAGATTGCCGAAAAGCATTTGTTAAGTTTGTAGAAGTGTACGAGATACCTCGTCAACAGGGCGAACTGGTTATACTGTTGCATGGATTGGGTGAAACCAAAAACATATTTCGTCCGTTGTGGCGTGAACTTACACAAAGAGGATACAATGTTGCTGCCATAAATTATCCGTCAACAAGAAAATCAATTGCAAACATTATCACTCAGCTTGAGTTTTTCTTAAATCATTGTGAAGATGTAAGCAAAGTTTCATTTATAACCAAAGGCGCCGGTTGTTTGGTTTTAAGAAGTCTGATTGCAAATACATACGGTTGGCAAAACAAGTTCAGATTAAATAAAATAATTAATGTAAACCCCATTAATTGCGGAAGCGATTTGTTTGATTTGATGTCAAGGTTTGGCTTATTCAATATTATCTTCGGACCGATGCTCAAAGAATGTACACCGCAAGCAGTTCGTTCAATATCAAAATTGCCATCCGATATAAACACAGCGCTAATATTTTGTGACACATTCAAAAGCCGGTTATTGCGACCGATAGCAGAAAAGTTCAAAGGCTCGGAAATACAATCGGAAGAAAAAGAAACCGATTTTTCCAAGAACATAATTGAAATACAAAACAAAAAATTGAACATTTTCAATAATAATCATATCGTAGAATCGTGTATCAAATTTATAGCAAACGGCAAATTGTGATAAAGTTTAATGATATTGTAACACAATTTTATATATTTTTATGTTAGAATAGTTTATAATTACAATTAGAGGTAAATATGAAGTCTATTTTTATAACATTGCTGATGTTTGCGGCAACCATTGGCGCCATACATATCGGACTATTTGATGTAATTTCAAGTTCATATGCTTTAATTTTTGCACTGATTATATTGTTATCGGCTTTCATATTTGCATATAAAGTGTTGGGCAACCCTTTTTCTAAGGACGAAAAAAATGACAAAGAACAAAATTAAAATTTCCTTATTTACCGCTTTGGTCATTTTCGGATTGATTATGCTGTTGCCGTCCATTGCGTTTGCCGATGCAGAGGATTGTACACCTTTGCCTAAAAAAATTGCTGAACTGCAAGCGTGTATATTATGTCCTTTATTTGAAGTAATTTTAAAAACCGACCAAACCATTGCCACAAAAGCTTTTGATGCCTTAGCAAAGGGATTTACCAATTTATTGGTTGTGGGTTTGGCTATTTTTATTGCATTTCACACATTAATATTGGTTGCATCTTTTACCAAACAAGATGCACCAAAATATATCGGTACACTTTTGATGCAAACTTTTAAGGTGGTTGTTGCCGTTTTATTGTTGTCTAATTCCAGCTATGTTTATCATTATATTATAGACCCGTTGATGAAAACCGGTTTAGAGTTTGGATTGGCTTTGCTGTTTTCCAGTGGTAACGATGTTATATCTTCTTTTCAATCTGATATTAACAGTTTGCAATCAGGTATGCCAAGCGGAGTTATAGGAAAAGAATTACTTGCAAGTGTTATGGCCGCTGTCAGAACATTTAGTAATGCCGCAGCGGAACTGCCGGCTATCGGAGGTTCTTTGGTATGTGTCTCTGAAATTTTAAAACCGGGCGGACTTGGCACTTTTATACAAGGGCTTGTTATAATGGGATTTGGTTGGGCAATTACACTATCCTGTTGCTTTTATATTTTAGATTCGGTGGTGCGTTTTGGAATATTCTGCGCACTATTACCGTTTTTAATTGCCTCATGGCCATTTAAGATTACATCACAATATACCAAAAAAGGTTGGGATATTTTTATGAATGCATTTTTCAATTTTGTGATGATTGGTCTGGTGATAACCATGTCAAGCGAGCTGATTGCTCACTCGTTGGGAGGTGGTTTAGAAGGTGGAAAACAAGCCATAATGGAAGCAATTGATAATGCCATAAACAATAACGATGTAATGGAATTGCAAAAATTAATGAAACTTGAAGGCGCTGACTTTTTGGTGATGATAGCTTGTTGTATGTTTGCATTTCAGCTCATTCAACAAATTAATGAGCTTGCCACACAAATGGCCGGTGGCGGAGGAGGAACTCCGATCGGTGCTCAAATTGGTAAAACCGCCGCACAAGCTGTTAACAAAGCTCGCAAAACTGTACAAAAAGGTGCAGGTGCCGTTATCGGAGCTGCTGATGAGGCTTCAGGATTTAAAGATAAACGGGAAGAATGGAAAGATGGAGCCAGAAACGCAATGGCAAACGCAGGAGCCCGAATCGGCTTAGGCAATAAGGCTAATCCCGGAGGATCCGGCGGTTCCGGTGGTAGCTAAAACGGAAATTTGACAGCATAACTAAACAGATAAGGACTGAATATGAAAACCGTGGTAAAAGACATATTAAAAGTAATTAAAGGCCTGCTGATGGTATTGGCCTTAGTTATGTGTCTTAGTGCCTGTTCTACCGATAAAGGCGACATTACGGGTGCAAATACGGACGGCGAACAATCGGAACTTGACGAACAACAAAGAACATGTTGGCAAGCTAATTTATTGGAGATGTTTTACAATGCTATGTCAGAATCTTCAATGAAGGCTTATCCCAAAGTAACAAAAAGCGCCATGCCGTTTATAATGGTTGCGTTTGCCATATGGATGTCCATAAGACTGTTAAAACATATTAGTTCACTTGTGGAAGAATCGCCGGCAGAGGTTTGGACCGAAATCGGACGCATGGCTTTTATGTGTGTTTTTTGCGGGCTTTTAGCTTCATCAACTGACTTTTTGTTATTTACATTAAATAAATTTATTTTTCCGGTGTATTACACATTTTTGGAATTCGGAAGTCGAATTATGGAGCTTTCGGCTTCAGGTAGCGGTACAAATATAAAAGGTCAGGTCATAGGCGAAACTTGTTTGTTTTATACCAATGATTTAATTTGTACCGCACCTGCACTAGAAAAAGCAACAATGGGTCATTTTCCCACCGGTCCGTCTGATTTGATGCAATGTATGGTATGTGCCACAAGTGACCGATTGCAATTAGGTTTTGTATTGGCAAAAGAAATGTTATCTGCGGCAAGTATTACAAGCATATTTTTAGGACTTATCGTTTATGCCATTTTTATTATGGTAAAAATTTCCTTTGTATTTTATCTGGTAGACAGCATTTTCAGAATGAATATTGTAATCATAATTTTGCCGTTTCTGATTTTATCGGTTCCGTTTAAGGCAACAAGAAAATGGGCAAAAGAAGGTGCTTTAACCATTTTCAACTCAGCCGCATGTATGATGTGTATTGCCATAATTGCAACAATGTCAATGCTTGCCATGCAAACCATAATAAATGATAATTCTGCCGCATTCGGTGATAAAGACACATATGCCGAATTCGGTATTGTACCATTATCAATATTATTGGTTGCATTTTTAATATTAAAGAGTTTAGGACTAGCTGTTTCCATTGCCGGAACAATAGTCGGTGGTGGCGGCAACACAAACTTCCAGAAAAAAGTTGCAAAGTTAGCTGCATTTTTTGCAAAAAAAGCTTTCGGTTTAGTTACGGGCGGAGCCGGCAAGGTTGTTACCAATGTTATTGATAAAAATGAAAAATTAAGAGAAACCAGAAATAAAGTCAACCAACTTAAACAAAAAGCAAATGGCGCTCTTAATCGATGGGCAGGGAGGGACCGTTAAAATGAAAAAATTAAGGTTCATACTGTTTATCTTTACCGTAGCATTGACGATGGTATCATATGCAAACACTTCATATGCCGCTATTGGCTCTAACAGTGAGCAAGAAAAAGAATGCATAACCAGTAATTTTATTGCCTCATATACTTCAACCTGTTATAGTTGTGATATTGTTAAAACTTTGTCATCTGCATTTATACGAGCAGCTGCTAAAGCTTATGATGTTTCAAGAGAAGCTGCCAATGCCATATTGGTAGTGGGAATGATTTTGTGGATTGCTATTTATGTGTTAAAAAACATTTCCTCTTTTACGACTGTTGAACCAAGGCAAATGGTACAAGGATTGTTGGTTCAGTTTTTTAAGATTTTTGTAGCCTTTACGATTATAAATTCGGGTATCCCGACCATATTGCATTATACAATGGAACCATTGATGTTAGCCGGAACTAACTTTGGAGATGCAATTTTATCATCGGCACCTATAGGGGGAATGTAAAATGATAAGATGTATTAAAAATTCCATAATATTATCAGCTCTGATGAGCATAATGATTATCTTTGCAACTCCTTCATATGCAAAAAGATACGATGACGGTTTAACCAAAAGTCAACGCGAAAGTCTATGCACTCAACTAAAAGACCAGAGCCGTTCTGCCGGCTCATACGGTAGCGACATTCTTGGCGGAGGTGTAATTCCGGACAATGTTCTCACAAGTATATTTTCCACCACAAAAAAAATAAGCGACAGCACTGCTTCGTTGTTGGCTTTGGGACATTCCTTAATGTGTCATGCCGTTCATGCAGGTCGTCACAGCATAAAACTTCTCGGAATTGAATTGTTCTCATTTCCGGATATTTCGGTATGGCTGTGCGGTCTCATAATCTATTTTGTCGGTTTTATGATGACATTGAGTATTTCGTTTTATGTTGCCGACATTGCTTTCAAATTGGGATTTGCCGTCATAATGCTTCCGATTGCCATAGCATTATGGCCATTTCCTGTTACTAAAGATAAACTATCAGCAATTATCAGTATTATATTAAACAACGCAGGTATATTTATCTTTTTAAGTTTAACGGTTTCGTATGCATTAAATTTGATATCGGCGGCCGTATCCATGGACTCGGCTGACGGTAACGGTTTTGCCCAGATATTTAACCTAATAGACAATAACCAAACCGATTTAATTGCCGAAAACTTTACCATATTCAGTACATTTTTCTTGGTTATGATGTTTGCCTTAGTATATGGTTTTAAACTGATTGGGTCAGCTATTCCCGATTATGCAAATAAGTTTTTCCCTGATAACGGAACAGGCGGCGCATCACCTATACATGACAGTATGACACAAGGTATGGATTTTGTTAAGAAAAACACCGTAGACAAAGTTGCATCATATGCCGGTGATGTTGTAAAAACACAAACAGGCAGAGTTATGGCCGGAACCGGAAAGTTTGTTGCCGGAGGATATAACAAACAAATCAAGCATTATATGCGAAATCCGGGTGATATCGGCAAAAATATAGCCCATTCAGTGCATAACTTCGGCGGAAATGTTACAAAAGGAGCCGCTTCTGTTTTAACCGGAACAGTCGGTCGAATTGCAATGGGTAAAGAGGCAAGCGAGGATTTAAAAAACAAATTACACGCAAAAATAGACCAAGGTACCAATTATCTTAATGAAAAAGCCGATAATGTAGCCCAAAATCAAAATACCAGAGTGCATAACAGACAAAATGCAAGACAACAAAGGTGGAAACAAAGGAAAGAAGATTTCAACAATTCAGATATCGGTAAAAGGATTAATCAAGTAGGTGCTCAAATAAGCAACAGACATTCTAAGCTTCAAACTGCTTATGAAAACAAAATCAACAGCTACAAGCAAAGAAGAAAAGAGATTGCTGATTATGTGGAGAAAAAAACCATAATCGGCAAACTGGCTAAAAATGTCAATACATTTCGTAACGGAGATGAAGAATTCAGAAAAAAACTTGAAAGTGCTCCTGATTTTGACATTAAAAAAGTGTCCGATGCGGATTATCGCAAAGCTTACGGTTACAGTAAGTCTGTGGACAGAATCACCAACAGAATAATTCAAACCAGAAACTCCAGAAGAGATATGGTTAACGATTTTGTACTTCCGCCAAACAAAAACGGAAATAAAGTTGTGGAAGGAGCAAAATCATTAGTCAGAGGTGTTCATAAAGTAACAAACGGAGCCGTAACTCTCGGATTAAATGCCGCAACCGCAACCTTAGGCGGAGCAGCAAAATTAACCGCAAGAGTCGCAACAGGAGTAGCTGCTACTCCTGCAACAGTGGTCACGGCCGTAGCAAAAACTCCGTCACTTATTAAAGAGGGCGGATTAAGAGCTGTTAATGTAACAAAAAATGCCAAACATATTTTCAATGCCGGAAAATCCGCCGGAAAATCTGCCGTAAAATTTACCGGTGAAGTGTTGGAAAAAACAGGACATGAAATGCAGAAAAATAAAAAAAGCCAATCATAGGACAGACGAAATGATAAAAAACATATTACACATATTCAAAAAAGTTACTTGCTCGATTATCTTGGCAAGTTGTATCCTTTCGTCTCCCGTGCAAGCCGAATTTGGCCTTGACGATATACAAACTTATGAAAGCACCACTCAAATAAATGTAAAAAGTTCTTTTGCTTCCGAAGATGACAATTGCCCGATAGAAAAATATAGAGCCGACCAAGAATCTTGTTGGTTTTGTCCTATGTTTAAGGCGCTTTTTAATACTGCCAGTACAATTGCAAAAAAATCATACGAAGCTCTTGCCGGTGATATTGCCATTTTGGTTGTGGTCGGATTTGCCATATGGGTAAGCGTTTATGTTTTAAAACAAGTATCAGCATTTGAGGTAAAAGACCCGCGCAAAATGTTGCAAGAAATATTGTTGCAAGCATTTAGAGTGTTTTTGGTTGTCATAATTTTAAAAGGAAGCTATTTTCAGATTATACACTTAACATTAGAGCCGGTATTCAAGACCGGAATGACCTTTGTACAAACAGTTACCGGAAGTGGTGCATGTTCATCAGGAGCTTCGTATGCTCAAGGAGTAAGCGGATATTCGGGACAATTCACGCAAAGTTCATCCGGAGGACTACCTCAATCTATGGGCGAACAGATATTATGCTCAATTAAATCTACTCAAGACAGTGTTTCAACCATGGTAGCTTATGGTCGTCAAGCATGGTGCGTTGCTTGGGGTCCGAAATCGTTTTTAATTTTTCCCAATCTTCCGTACATGATAACCGGAATTGTTCTTATGCTCGGCGGTTTTATACTCATGCTTGCTTTTCCTTGGTGTCTGATTGATTGTGTAATTCAGATGTCGGTTGCCACCGCACTTGCACCTGCCGCCATCGGAGCTTGGGCTTTTAAGATAACGGCAAACTACTTAAAAACCATATGGGATTTCTTTATGAATGCAATGTTTAACTTTGTGTTTTTGAGTATAATTTTGTATATCATAATGACGGTTGTAAATCAGTTTATGACGGCTGTGCACAATACGGCAGATGCTGCCATCGGTTTTGACTTTTTAATTGACCCGATTAACGGTCTGGCTTATTGGGGGGTAACCGGATTAAAGCTTATTGTTGTTTGTTTAATCGGTTGGGTATTTTTAGATGAAGGCAAAAATTTTGCCGGCAAGTTTGCCAAAGCCGCAAGTGTCGGAGATATGGGCAGAAATGTCGGAGCAACCTTTGCACAAGGGGTCTCAAAAGTCGGTAAAACCGCATTTAAAGCAAGCAAAACCCTTGGCGGAGCCGCACTGGAAGCCGGTGACCATTTTGTCGGCGCACCATTGCGAGGCAAAATAGATCAAAAGCGTAAAAACTGGGTGAAAAGAAACGGACAAGCTATTACTGATGAAAACGGAAATGTTATCGGGTATAAAAAAACAAATAACTTCCTTGGAAAGAAAGTTACTCGTTCGGTGATGATAAATAAGGACGGCAAAGAAATTTGGTCAAAAGAAAGACAATCTTTAAGAGCAGAGATTGGCAATAAAGTAAAAGATATAGCAAACGATACTCGTCGCAACCTGATGTATAACCGTGACCGAGATGAAAACGGCAATTTAATTAATGCCAAAGATATATATGATGACAACGGCAAACTGATTGCTCGTAAAACCGAACACGGGGCAGAATTTTATGATGAAAACGGAAATGTTACCGCCAGAGAACACTATCATCGTAATTTAATGGGACGAAAAGTTACCACCAGAGATGAGCTTGATGCAAACGGTAACTGGCAGATGAGCAAAACAAAATCTAATGTACGAATGGAAATTTTATCAGGTGTAAGTGAAAATGTACATCAATTTGCCCAAAAACACGGACTTACACGAGTTGCAAATAACAGCAAAAATGTGCAACAATTTGCTCAACAACATATTATAGCCAAAGAAAGAGATTTAAGCGCCAGAAGTGTTCGTGCAACAAATGTATCGTCAGATAAGTTTTTATCTGCTCGCACCGTAAGAAACGGAAAAGGAGAAGTTGAAAGAGAAGAATTTGCCTTTAATCCGAAAATTGAAAAATATTTGGTTAAAAAAGACGGCACCCTCAATATGGATATGCTCAATACCGTCATAAAAGACAGCAATTTTGACCGAGAAACCGTCTTAAAAGCCGCATCTATGGTCATTTTGAAAGAACGAGGAATTAATGTAAACAACAAGTTTTTGGATAGAAAGGTAAGCTTTGATGAAAACGGAGTAATGAACATATCACAAACCAATTTTGACGGTTCTACAACCGATATCAAAATGGCTTTCGGCGGCCCGAACGGTAATCAGGCATACAGTGAGGTAAAACAGACTTCCGCAAACGGTTATACCATACAAAGAAATAACGGTATTCAAAAATGTGATATAACCCTCGATAGGAACGGAAATGAAGTTGCTGATTATGGTTTTACGGAAAAATATCAAAGACTTCATCAATATACGAAAGCATTAAACCGTAACGGAGAATTTGCAAACGATATAGACGAACAAGCCGCAATGTTTGGTATGGATGAGGCCGATTTGAGACGCCACGCAAACCAAGTTAGAACCGGTATGAAACAAAAATATAAACCATCTTCCGAACAACCGGATTTAGACAGAGAACAACCGGAATCTGAATCTTCTGACGACAAAGCAAAGCAACCATCAGACAAAGATAATAATAACGATTATACAAATATAAACTATGCAACTGAAAATCGCTCAGCAGAGTTTGAAATAGAGTCTCAAATTTCCGACTTAAAAAAACAATATGACCAATTGTTAAATGAACGGGCATTTGCCGATAATGAAAGCAAACAAGAAATAAATGCACAAATGGAAGATATACAAAAACAAATTAATGAACTTAACATTCAAAAAGATGAATTATCAAAGGTACCTGTTATGAACAACAAAGATGACGCATCAAAAAAAATCTGATGGAGACAACAAAAACAACCAACCTAAATAATCATTTCGTGCTTTTTCTGTAAAAAAAATAAATTTTTGTCTTGCAATCGAATTTTGCGGTGATATTATTGTTACAGTTTTATTAAAATTGTAAGAATAGTTTTAAGAGGTCGATATGGAAGAAATTATTTTCCCTAACCAAATTAGGATGCAAAGAAGATTAAAAGGTATGTCCATGCAAGAATTGGCAGACCACTTGGGTGTGAGCTTATCTGCCATTTCTAAAATTGAAAAAGGTTATCGCCGTTTAAATCAAGAACAACTCATTCAGGTTGCCGAGTTGACAGATTGTACATTACAAGATTTGTATGTCAACGAACATAACTCTCAATCCGAGGTTGTGCTTTCTTGGCGTCGTGAACAAGAAAGACGCAATAAGATGAACATTGATGCCGGTTTAAAAATCTTAGGTGCCGGTTTACGACATATTCGTACCGATAGAGGTCAGACCTTAATGGAAATTGCCGAACGGGCCGATATGACATTGTCTGTATATCATCGCATTGAGATGGGACAAAGAGAAGTTTCGGAAAGAGAATTTAAAAACATTGCCAAAGCTTTTTCTTTTGAATCGGTTGAAGATTTAAAAGCTGCTGTTGATGCACTGGATAAAGATGGCAAACTTGATGAAATTATGGAAAGAACAGATACCAAGTTTAAGCTGTTATCCACACCTAAAGGCGGTACGGTTTCAATGTACGGCATCCCGACAAACGAGGCTCTTAAAATTAAAATTTTCGGAACTCCTGCAAAAGACGGTAACATCATTATCAACAAAGAAGATAAAGATGCCAAAGAAATTGCCAGACCGGCAAATTTGTTATACAAAAGAGAAGCTTACGGCCTGAATTTATGCACTCGTCGTTTAGGCAATTTGTTGCCTACTCGTGCAATTTTGTTTGCGGACCCGCAAGATGTTGTAAGCATTGGCGACATTGCCGTATATTATATTGATGATGTAACCGTTCAGCTTTTAAGTATCAGGGAAGATGAAAGCGGACAACTCTACGGAATGCGTTTTAATCCCGATGAAAAAATCATATTAACCGATGATGATTTAAGTAAAATGCATAAAGTTGTAGCTATTAACTTATAATCTTTGAAACTCCACCCTAAAAAGTGGAGTTTTATTATAAATTTTAACTTGAAATTTACTCCTTTGTGATTAATATGCTAAGGAATGTTTTTGGTTTTGATCTTATAGGATATGTATTGTGGCAGATGAATTGAATGAAAATGCCGTTTTTGGTAAAAAGAAAAAAGATGAAGAAGACCCGATTTTAGTGGCTCAGCGCTTTTTAAACATTTATCGGCAAATCCACATATTTAATCGTGAAAAACAACTTGAATTTGATGATACACTTTTAACCATATCGCCTGAAATCAGAATATTGTTAAGCACTCTTCCCGGAGGAGGCCTGCTACTTGAGCATATTGCCGAATTGGAAGAAAAAAAAGGTGTAATGTCTTCAATAAATACGGCAACCGTGAAACACAGTACAGCCAAAAAAAAAGAAACGGTTTCCGAATCTTTTACCTCTAATGAGCAAAAAGAATCTTCACATTCCGGCGGTGGCGGTATTGTAATTGATGCTTCTTTTGCAAGCGAGTTGTCGTCATCGTTGTCTATGGCTTTACAACAAACCGAAAAAAGATATAAAGAAGATATTCAAACCTTAACTCAAAATATTACACACTCAATTATGGAATCGCAAACAGCTATGGTGAGTATGATGCGTGATATCTTAATTGCTACCAAAGCATCGGCTAATGCTGCCATAAATCAAAACTATACTCAGCCCCATACTCCCGAAATAAAACAAGAGTCAAAACCTGTGGTTGTTCCTGCTCCCGTTAATAAAGCGCCCGAAGTAAAGCAAGAGCAAAAACCTGTGGTTGCTCCCGCTCCTGTTAATAAAGCGCCCGAAGTAAAGCAAGAGCCAAAACCTGTGGTTGCTCCCGCTCCGGTTAACAAAGCGCCCGAAGTAAAACAAGAGCCAAAACCTGTGGTTGCTCCTGCTCCCGTTAATAAAGCGCCCGAAGTAAAACAAGAGCCAAAACCTGTGGTTGCTCCTGCTCCTGTTAATAAAGCGCCCGAAGTAAAACAAGAGCCAAAACCTGTGGTTGCTCCCGCTCCGGTTAATAAAGCGCCTGAAGTAAAACAAGAGCAAAAACCTGTGGTTGTTCCTGCTCCCGTTAATAAAGCGCCTGAAGTAAAACAAGAGCCAAAACCTGTGGTTGCTCCTGCTCCGGTTAATAAAGCGCCCGAAGTAAAACAAGAGCCAAAACCTGTGGTTGCTCCTGCTCCGGTTAATAAAGCGCCTGAAGTAAAGCAAGAGCCAAAACCTGTGGTTGCTCCCGCTCCTGTTAATAAAGCGCCCGAAGCAAGTTCCAAGGAAAAAAGCGCATTTAAGGCGGAATTAGATAAAATCAAAAATGCTTTAAAGTCCGACAAACAACCTGTTGCTTTAGATGATTTAATCTCATTAGACAGCTTTGACGATAAACCTATTTCATTAGATGAAATTGATGATTTTTCATTTAACGATAACAAACCGATTGAAAACAAAAAAGAAGTTTTAACACCGACAGATGTTCAATCAACTTCTGCAGATGATGATTGGGAATGGGAATATGTTGACGGCGGTGACGGTGACGGAGAAGATGAATGGGAATGGGAATATGTTGATGAGAACGAATCTGATGATTGGGAATGGGAATATGTAGAAGATGACGATGCATCAAATCAATAAAAAATATAATATATAAAAAAATTCATTTACAAAACGCATACTCTAAATTATTATAAAGGACAAGGAGTCAGATATGGAAGAAAACACCGCTCAAGTTACAAAAGAAGATTTATGGTATATAGATAATTATCTTGTACTTAAAGACTATTACGACCGCACAATTTCCCGAATTGCCGCAAGATGCATTCGTATGGGCAATATTGCAATGGAAGAATATCCATTTTATTCATACATTTTAGATGTTTTGGAAGAAATTTGCGAAACCGGTAATTATATAGTTTCCAAGCCGGAAATGTATCCTTATGTGGCCAGAAAAATTGCCGGAGGTATTGAGGCTTTACAAAACAACTTGAGTATTTATCAGCAAGAACTCAAAAACAATTCATCACCTGATATGATAAAACAGGACCCGACTGAAATTAATAAAATGAAAGAAGCTTTGGGTGAAATAGACACAACATTTGACCCGACAGCAGGAGCCGGTATGAATATTGATGATTTGATGAACAAACTTTTAGCCGAAAATCAAAAAGAACAAGAACAATCGGCAGAAACTAAACCAACCGATGAAGGAAATCAGCAATGATAAAAAAAGTTTTTTTATTTTTTACTTGTATAACATTTACCATAACTTCTTGCACACACAAGCAGGAAGAACCTCTTTCAATTGATGAAGGTGTAAATGCTGAAATACTTTATCCGCAAGACCAACGAGCAATTCGCACTCCTGACGGAGCCAATGCCTTAGATTTGGAAACTCCTTTAAGGTGTAATGTAAACTGGCAGACTCAACAAATGCTTTTAACATTACCTTTTAACAATTTAGCATTTCGCATTGAAAGACTTGAGAAGAACGACAAACTTCCGGGGTTTGAAGTTACGGGCTTTACATTTGAAACCATGCCGGCCGAAAAAGCATTGTATAAGCTTACCAAAGAAGCCGGTATAAAACTGGTGGCAAAAGATGCTCCCTACACTTCGTTATCGGGAGATAATTTAAAAGGTGAATTTACCGATGTTGTCAATATGATAACCGAAGCTGCCGAAATTTTTTATACATATGATGCCGACAATCAGGTTATGACTTTATCACGCAAAACTGAAATAGCTTTATATGTTCCGCAATCACGACCGATTATTTTATCAATGCTTGATGTATTGCGTGGTGCCGGCATAACCGATATGACAACCAACTGGTCAGATTATTCCATCACATTTGATGTTGATATGGAAGTAAAAAACAAAATATCATCACTTGTGGAATATTTTGAGAACAATCCGAATCTGGTTTCATATGATGTAAACATATTTAAAATTTATCCGAAAGATAATTGCGACATTGAGTGGAATAAATTGTTAGATAATTTTGATTTTGGAACAATCACAACTGCTCAAACAGGTGTAATCGGCAGAGTTTTAACCACTACAAATGAGCTAAGCTTAGAAAGTTTGCGTCAATTTTTGGGAAAATCTGCCACGATTGAGCCTGTATCAGAGGGAAAATTTGTAGTTCCGGATATGTGGTTGTCTCGTTTTGATGTCGGCAAATGCGCCAAAATGGGAACTGCCGCATCAGAGCTTTCTATTTTGGCAAAGGCCTCGGTTGTTGACAACAATCGAATTACATCTGAGGTAACCTTAGAAACAACCAAAGGACAAATTACTAACTTTAAGGTGCGCAATAAGTTAGGTGAAAACTTTATGATTATCGGTTTGCCCAATGAAGTATATTCTGCCGACAAACCTCGTTCGGAAACGGTTATTTTTATGGTGCCTAAATTGATACGCACACTTAAAACCAATGAAACAATAAAAAATAAAATTTAAAGGAGATAGAATATGGATAACATAAATCAAAATCTGCAAAACAGAACTCCTAATGAACAAAGTGGTGACAATCGCCCTCGTTTGCGCAAAATCAAACGACCGAAACAGCACAACGGACCCATTCAACAAAATCGTCCGTATCCTAATGATATGGCTCAAGCGCCTTATAATCAACCTACCGGAAATGATGATTTTATGGCCGCTCCGCAAGAAAATATGCCTGTCAACAATGCTCTTATCAGAGGAGAAGAAAGAGAAGTTTACAACCAAGAATATAACAACTTTAATACTCCTGAATATGTAACCGATGCAGAAGAAGATACATTTGTGTATCAAGGAAACGCTAACACATCACATCATATGATGTTTGACAACAAAAAAGTGCTGATTATTGCCTGTGTTTGTGTTTTAATCGGATTAATATTAGGCAATTTTATGTTTTCAAGTAAAACCGTTGTTCGAGACGGTTTGCAAGGTGTAATTGTAAATCCGGAAGTGCCAAAAGGCCGAAGCCGTTGCGGAATTGCCGAAAAAACTCAAGGTTGCGTGTTATACATTATGAATCCGCAACGAAACGAGCTTAATGGTCGTGATTTTTATGATTTAGCTGCACAACTTACCGGAAGACAACGATTTGTAATCGAAACCGGAAATATGCGCTACTCCACCGTTAAAATCAAGCCGGGGAATATTGCTCAGCTGAATATTCCACCATTGCAATAGGTTAAAGGCGCTTGAAACAAAGCGCCTTTTTTGTATAATTGTTTTACTTATTTTTCTTACCTCATTTTTGATTTAAATTCTTTAAACGACTCTTTTTACTTGCAAAAAAAAAAAACGGTTTT
>SUUV01000035.1 GCA_015062345.1 Alphaproteobacteria bacterium
CTCCCATCACGGTCATACCGGTGCCCAAGCTTTAGCTTGGAATAGACACCGGTATCCAGGGAATAATTTAGCTATATTACCACCTGGACTCCGGCATCAAGTGCCGGAGTGACAGTTAGGGGCGGTTGCAAAGTATGAGGCTAAAATACCATTAATTAATAAGCTATATTATTTACAAATTTCAGAGTATAAATCATTCCATAGCGGATTAATAGATTCTATAAGGTCTTTTTTCCAATTTCTTTTGTATTCTTTTAATGTTTTTTCTCTTTTAATGGCTGAAATTTCATCTTCATATACTTCATAATATACTAACTTATTCAAATTATACTTAGCACTAAAACCTTGCAATAAATTGTTTTTATGTTCATAAATTCTACGAACGAGATTGTTGGTAACTCCGATATATAAAGTTCCATTTTTTTGATTGGTGATTATGTATACATACATCGTTTTCATAAGTAAAATTTTAAGCTTAATAAACTCTTATGTCAAATAAAATGGCGGTAATGCTCCATCTTTATTAATAAATATTATGTATGATTCTTCATCAATCGGTGGTAAAATTACTATTCATTCGGGAGCTCCATCAGGAACTTATAGTGGTACATTGTTAATTACCAAGGTTTCTGAATAGTCTTTCCCCGTTGATGCAAATCAACGGGGAATTTTTTACAACTCTTTTCTTGAGCTTAAGGCCATTTGGATTGTGCCATCATCCATATAATCAAGTTCGGCTCCAATCGGAATTCCTTGTGCCAAAGTAGTAACTTTTATCTTGGTATTTTTAAGTCTGTTTAACAGATAATGTGTTGTAATTTGACCGTCAACCGTTGCCGGCAAAGCCAAGATAATTTCTTCAAAAACACCGGTTTCAAGACGAGAAAACAAGCTTTCAACATTTAAATCTTCGGGTGTTACTCCTTCTAATGCCGATAAAACTCCGCCCAAGATATGATACAAGCCTTTATAAAAGCCAACTCTTTCCATTGCCCACAAATCCGCTACATCTTGCACCACGCATAAAACTTTATAATCTCTTTCGTGTGATGAGCAAATTGAACAAATTTCTTCAGTGTCAAAATTGCCACACACTTTACAAGTTTTAATATTATCGGCAACATCTTGTAAAGCGCTTATCAATGGCAAAAGTTGCTCGTTTTTCTTTTTTAGCAACTGCAAAACAATGCGTCTGGCAGACCGAGTGCCGAGCGCCGGCAACTTCGCCACTGTTTTTATCAGTTTTTCGATTTCTTTTCCTACCACTTGTTAATCTCTAAAACGGAATTTTCAAACCACCGAAATTTGCACCGCCGGTTGCTTCTTTCATGCCTTCTTCTTGCATCAATTCAACCTGATTGTGCGCATCGTTATAAGCAGCCACAATCAAATCTTCCAAAACATCAACTTCATCGGCTACCATCAAAGATTTATCAATGCAGATTTTTTTCATTTCGGATTTTCCGTTTAATACCACTTTTACAAGACCGCCGGCGCTTGTGCCTTCTCTTTCTTCCTGACCCAAACGAGCCTGTGTTTCTTGCATTTTCTTTTGCATCATTTGTGCTTGTTTCATCAAACCTTGAATATTTAGCATTTTATTTATTCCTCTTCATAAATGTTAATATTTAAATTTTCATCTTCATCATTTTGCGCATCATCGGAAACTTTTCTGACCAATGTATCTATTTTTGCCCCGTAAAATTCACTCAAAATTGCTTTAACCAAAGGATATTCCGATACACTTTTCTTATCGTTTTCAAGTGCATTTTTTTCTTTGTCGGCCAAAGTTTCTCCCAACGGGCCGCGGCGGATTTGAACTTGCCATTTTATACCGCTTGCAAGTTCGAGCTCTTTATTAAAATTTTGCATAAAATCCGGCGCTACCTTATCGGAAATTGCCATTTTGATATGACCGGAACCAAACTCCTCAACCGAAATATCGTTTTTAACACCATAAAGCAAAAGCATTTTTTTGTTATCTTCCAAGTAAGTAACAAAATCATTAAAACTAAAGTTTATATCAATGTTTTCAGGCTTGTTTTCTTTTGCCTTCAATTCGGATGGTTCAGCCTTTTCAAGCGGTTTTTCAACCACTTTTTCGACTTGTTTTGCCACTCGCACATGGCTTACATCAGAGTTTTTTTTTACCTCATTTAAAACTTCCATCGGAGTCGGTAAGTTTGCCGAATATGCCACTCTGATTAAAATCATTTCCAAAGCTTTAAGCGGCATAGGTGCACTGTTAAGCTCCGAAATTCCTTTAATCAGCATCTGCCACATACGAGATAAAACCGCAATTGATACATCAGATGAAAGTTTTTCGCAAAGCACTTTTTCATTTTCGCTGAGCATTTGGGTATTTAATGTTGAGGGCACAATTTTAACTCTGGCGATTGTGTGCGTAATATCAATCAAATCTTGCAAGACAGACAACGGATTGGCTCCGTTTTTATATTGTTCAGACAAATTATGCAAAACCGATGCAACATCACCTGAGATAAGTTTTTCAAACAAATCCAAAGTTTGGTTTCTGTCAGCCAGACCAATCATCTCAATTACCGTATCGGTTTTGATTTTTCCATCTCCCAATACTATGGCTTGGTCCAACATCGACAACCCGTCACGAGCCGAACCGTCAGCGGCACGAGCCACAATTTCCAAAGCCTCGTCTTGAGCCTCAATATTCTCTGCCGTTACAATCTTTTTGAACAGCTTAACAAGTGTCTCAATATTTAAGCGCTGTAAATCAAATCGTTGACAACGAGATAAAATGGTTATCGGCACTTTTCTGATTTCGGTTGTGGCAAATATAAATTTCACATGTGCGGGCGGCTCTTCCAAAGTTTTCAAAAGCGCATTAAACGCACCTTTTGAAAGCATATGCACCTCGTCTATGATATAAATTTTATATCGGGCATTGGTCGGTTTATAACCCACTCCATCAAGAAGTTCTCGCATATCGTCAACACCGGTGCGTGATGCAGCATCAAGTTCTAACACATCAATATGTCTGCCGGCGGCAATGGCCTTACAGTTTTCACAAGCACCGCACGGGCGAATCGTCGGACCGCCTTTGCCGTCAAGACCCATACAATTTAAGGCTCGGGCAATCAGACGAGCGGTTGTGGTTTTACCCACACCCCTGATACCGGTTAAAATGTATGCATGGTGCAAACGATTGTTTTTTATGGCATTGGTAAGTGTTTGCACCAAAGCATCTTGTCCGAGCAAATCTTCAAAAGTTTGCGGACGATACTTTCGAGCCAGTACCACATATTGATTTGTATTATCTTCCAAAGCCATTATCATCTCTTATAAAAAGGCGAAGGGACAAAAACCTCGTATCAACCGTTACGGCTGCTTTCTTCCGAACCTGACCGGATTGGCGGCGAGCCGACCTTTTGCCCTTCATATTCAAAACCTTTAAGTATATTGGCGCAAACAACTCAATTTTTAAAGCAAAAAATTAAGCTATCAACATTTATAATTTACCTAAAAAGCAAAGCCGTTTTGTGTTTTTTGATTACCCAAGATATATTCTTTTACAACCGCTTCGTCTTTACCGAAAACCAAAGGAAACGATGCGGTATGCAACATATATTCGTCATATGTCGTATCAGAAAAATTTTCCGGTGCTTTTGAAACCACTTTCGGCCCGTTTTGCGTCACTTCAACAACATCCAGGCTGTGTTCGTTTGTACCGTTTTTTAAAATTCTGAATGCACCGTTTATACCGATATATCCGTTTGCATCGGTTATGCTTTCATAGATATTTTCATTGTTTTTCTTGCCCAAGGCCGAAGCAAGTGCGACTCCGTCATAAGCAAAAGAATATAATTGATTGGGTTGAGCTCCGAACAATTTTTCATATTTTTTATTAAAATAGTTGTTATGAACTCTTGATATCACCGGATAAACTCCGTGATATAATGTGGTTTCACGATTTAAGTTTGTGTTTTCCCAAATAGATGTTCCCAAAAACATAATGTCCGGATAATAAATGTCATAATAACCGAACATTACGGCGGCAGATTTTAAACGGCTGCCGGTTTCGGCAATCAGAACTGCATCAAAATCAACCTCACCGGTGGTATAAACATTTTTTATCATCTTTAATTCTTTTTGCGCCTCTTTATCACCTTGATTTGCCAATTTTTCAAGCTGTTTTTTGCGATTTGTTATTTCTTCGGAGCGCTTATCATAATCGGTCAAAGACTTAACCATCGGAGCAAAATCTAATGTATCGGCAGGATAAAAACCGATTTTTACAATTTCGGCACCGACTTTTAAAGCATTAAAATATGCCGATTTTGCCATATTTAATCCGGCAGTGGTGTCCGGCAACATCAATACAATCTTTTTTCTTTGCTTATTAGCGGCGTATGAAATTACTTTTCTTATTTGTTCATCACCTAAAAGTCCCAAAGTATAAACCCCTTCTTTTAACACATTCGGCGATGTTGAAAACGATATTAACGGCACATTACCGTTAAGAGCTCTGCTGCTTACAGCCGCAACTTCATCACTCATCAAAGGACCTAAAACAAGGTTTACATTTTCATTTATTGCGTTTTCAATGGCATTAACTGCGCCTTGCGGAGTGCTTTGAGTGTCATAAAATCTCAAAACCAAATTATTATCGTTTGTATCTTCTAAAGCCATCAAAGCCGCATTTTTTAAGCCGATTCCGTAAACGGACGATTTTCCGCTTAAAGGTAACAACATACCCACCTTAAAACCTGCAGTATCTTCTTTAGGTGTAACAACTTCTTTGCTTGTATCATAGCTTCCGCCGACACTTGTAATGCGAGGTCGATTGTTGATACCGCTACAAGAAGCAACCAATAAACCAAAAAATATTATCGCTAATTTTTTAAACACTTGCTTTTTCCTTAAAAATGTAAAACAATTAAAGATAGTTTGTTTTAGCTTAATTTTTTTTTGTTGTAAAGAGTTATCAAAATGTTAAACAATGCTTTATTTATTGTGGCAACCCCTATCGGAAATTTACAAGACATCACTTTGCGGGCTTTGGATACATTAAAAAATGCGCAGGTAATAGCTTGTGAAGACACTCGTGTTACCAAAAAACTTTTTTCTTTGCTAGGGTTAAAGCTTGATAAAGTTTTTATTTCGTACCAAGACCATAACGAGCAGGAAAAAGCCCAAGAAATTATTGATATCATCAATCAGGGAAAATCGGTTGCTTTGGTCAGTGATGCCGGTTCACCTTTAATTTCGGACCCCGGATACAAATTGGTCAGAAAATGCAATGAACAAAACATCAAGGTTGTCACCGTCCCCGGAGCAAGTGCGGTCATATCCGCTTTGCAAATTTCCGGCCTTGCCACCAATCGCTTTATGTTTGCCGGATTTATTCCCAACAAAGAAAAAGCTCGTCTTGATTTATTTCTTGAGCTTAAAGATATCAATACAACTTTAGTTTTTTATGAGACCGCCAACAGGTTAAATAAAACTTTGGTTGCCATGGAGCAAGTGTTTAACTCAAGAGAAATTGCGGTTGCAAGAGAGATAACCAAGATTTATGAAGAATGTATGCGAGGAAATGCAAAATTTCTTATTGAACACTACACGCAAAATCCGCCAAAAGGAGAAATTGTTATTATGGTTGCCCCGCCCGATACAAATTCGGCTTTAGAAATTAATCTTGAAAAAGAACTGCTTTTAAGACTTAATCAGATGAGCTTAAAATCGGCCGTAAAAGAAGTGTCGGAACTGGCAAGCATCAACAAAAACCAAATTTACGATTTAGCATTAAGGCTTAAAAATGAAAAGTTATGACAGCGGAAAATATGCCGAATTGATGGCTCGAATATATTTTAGAATCAAAGGCTATCGTATATTAAAGAAAAATCATAAAGGTCGCTTAAAAATGCCGGCCGGCGAAGTTGACTTTATTGCAACAAAAAACAAAACCGTTATATTTGTTGAGGTTAAAAAGCGTCAAACCATTACAAAAGCTCGGTATGCCATTAAACCGGCGCAACAAAAAAGAATCATTAATGCCGCAAAACTGTTTATCAAACAAAACCCTTGTTTTCAAAATTATAACATTCGGTTTGATGCGGTGTTGGTACAATTTCCGTTCAAAATTGTTCACATTTTAAATGCTTGGCAAGAATAGAATAATTTATTCTTCCGTGTTTTCTTGTGAGCTGTCCATAGAATAACCGGTTGCCCGAACAGTGCGGATATAATCAGCACCAAATTCGTTTAAGGCTCGGCGCAAGCGTCTGATATGAACATCAACCGTTCTTGATTCAACATAAATATTGTCGCCCCAAACCGTTTTCAGCAACACTTCACGAGAAAAAACTTTTTTCGGCTCGCTCATTAAAAGTTTGAGCAAACGAAATTCGGTTGGACCTAAATGAATATAATTTTCGCCACGAAAAACTTTTTTCTCCAATAAATCCATTTTTATATCTTCATAAACCAGTTCTTTTTTGGTCGAAATTTCGGGAGCTCTGCGCAAATTTGTTTTAACTCTGGCCATAAGTTCAGGCACCGAAAAAGGCTTGGTAACATAGTCATCGGCGCCGGCCGTTAGGCCTTTGATTTTGTCTTCTTCCTGTCCTTTGGCAGTAAGCATAATTATCGGAATGTTCTTAATATCGGGTTTGGTGCGAATCAGTTTACAAATTTCGACACCGGACATTTTAGGCAACATCCAATCAAGCAATATGAGCGACGGACAGTGTTGTTCAACTTCGGCAATAACCTTTGCTCCGTTAGATTCTATAACAACCTCATAACCTTCTTTTTCCAAATTATATTTTAACAACAAAGCCAAAGCCTGTTCATCTTCAACCACCATAACCTTTGTCATATTTTTGCTCCTTTATTAACGCAATGCTTCAATATTTTTTTTATAATCGCCGTTTGCAAAAACCGCACTTCCGGCAACCAACACATCGGCGCCGGCGGCTTTGCATTCGGCCGCAGTTAAGGCATTTATACCTCCGTCAACCTCAATTAAGGCCTTTTTGCCTTTAAACATTGTTTTTATTTTTGCAATTTTTTCAATCATCAAAGGATTAAAACTTTGTCCGCCAAAACCCGGATTTACACTCATAACCAAAACCAAATCCAGCTTATCGGCCACATATTCCAAAACGGTTTCCGGAGTTGACGGATTGAGACTTACACCGGCTTTTTTACCATATGATTTAATCAGCTCAACCGCCCTATCCAGATGCTTGCAAGCTTCGGCATGAATTGTTATAATATCAGCGCCGGCGTTTACAAACCAAGGTATCATCTTTGAAGGATTGTCAACCATTAAGTGAACATCGAACGGCAAATTTGTATACGGCCTAATGCTTTTTATTACCATCGGCCCAAAAGTGAGGTTTTCAACAAAATGACCGTCCATTACATCAAGATGAATCCAATCAGCACCGGCCATAGCCAAGGCCTTAACCTCATCTTTAAGGCAAGAAAAATCTGCCGATAACATACTGGGTGCAATTAAAACCATAAGCATACTCCCTAAAAATAAGTTTTATGCATTTTAACACACATTTACTTAAATACCAATTAAAATTTTTAATCAGTTCATTGATTTTAACAATTTTGAACTTATCTTTTAAGCCTGATTGATATTTTAAAGAAAGGAAATTATCCATGGGCGATATGGCAAAAAAAATTGTTAAACTAGATGTTTCGGATTTAATCAGAATATTAAACGAGGCTTATGCCGAAGAATGGCTTGCATATTATCAATATTGGATTGGTGCAAAACTTGTAACCGGACAGTTCAAAAAAGGTGTGGAAGAAGAATTTTTGGAGCACGCAAAAGAAGAACTGGAACATGCCGATATGTTGGCAAATCGCATTTTGCAACTAGGCGCAACTCCTGTAATAAATTTTGATGAGTTAAGCAAATTGGCAAAGTGTAAATATGAAGCACCCGTCAATGAAGATTCATTAAGTTTGGTAACTCAAAACTTAGATTCCGAACGATGCGCAATCGGTCGTTATCAGGGAATTTGCGAAATGTGTTTTAATAAAGACCATGAGACTTTTCGCATTGCCGAACATATCTTGATGCAAGAGCTTGAACACGAACAAGAAATGGAAGATTTTTTAACCGATATGGCAAAAGCCAAAGAATATTATCAAAAACAGTTTTAAAAAATACTATAAAAAAAGCTCCGATAACTATGGTTGTCGGAGCTTATATTTATTGCACGGGCATATCATAAGCTTTCATAATGGCTTCATAATTTTTCTGAATTTCTTGTTGTTGCTTTCTAAAATCATCTTGCAATTTTTGTAAATCGGCCGCCGCTTGTTTTTCATTTTCGGTTTGAGTTTCAGAACCGCCAAAAGATACAACCATAACAAACAGCATACTGAAAATAAACGACAAGACAAGCATACAAAAATGTCCTATCATGCTTAAAATTGTTTCTTTCCAATCAACTCTGTATCCGCCTTGAAAATATACACACTTAAAAAAATATACATAAGCGGCGGCTACCAAAAACATCAATATATAGAAGTTATAATTGGTATATAAAGCTTTTAATTTATCATCTTCTAAGGTTGCCATACAAACAAAACCGGTTAAAACACCCAGCAATACCATCGGATTAAAAATAAGTCCGGAGCGAAAAAGCGCCAAAATTCCCTTAATCATAAAAAAAATCCTCGTTGTTAAATTACATACGAGAATTTTTAGCATAAATTTATTAAATATCGGTTTATTTATATTTAGAAATTTCGGACACAATCAAATTGCTTATATCTGAAACCAAAGTTTCATCTTCTCCTTCAACCCGAACTTTTACCACCGGTTCGGTACCCGATTTTCGAACAATTACCGACCCCTGTCCGGCAATTTTGTGTTTGGCAGATGATATAATATCTTGCACGGGGCGAGCATTTAAGGCATAAACCGCTTCTTCAACCGACAGAAAACGAATGTTTGTAATTTGACACGGACATTTTTCAAACAACGGAAAAATATCGCTCATTTTTTTGCCTGTTTTTAACAACCCGTCGCTTATCACCAAAGCCGTAACCAAGGCATCTCCGGTGGTACAATAGTCGGATAACACCATATGACCGGATTCTTCTCCGCCGACATTTGAGCCCACTTGACGCATTTTATCAATTACATATCGTTCGCCGACCGCACTGCGATAATAATCTATACCAAGTCTGTGTAAATATTTTTCCAAGCCCAAATTTGACCAGATGGTAGCTACAACCGCATTGTTTGCAAGCATTTTATGTTCATGAAAATATGTGGCTAAAAAAGCAATTATCTGGTCACCGTCAATACGATTTCCTTTTTCATCACAGATAATAATACGGTCACCGTCACCATCAACGGCAATTCCCAAATGAGCTTTGCTTTGAACTACCACATCTTGCAAATTTTGTGTGTGTTGCGACCCGCAATCTTTATTAATGTTATATCCGTCGGGCATATTTGACAAAGTGATGACACCGGCGCCCAAATCTTTAAAAATTTGCGGCATAATTTTTGAAAAAGCACCGTTTGCACAATCAAGCACAACCCTTAATCCTTTTAAGGCATTATAATTTGGCACAACTTTACGAGCTGTTTCCATATAGTTTTCAATTGACTTTACATCTTCATAAACTTTGCCGATGGCATCTTTTGACGGAACAAAAGTTTCATTTGAAGTCAAAAGTTCTTCAATTTTTGCGGTTTGTTCATCATCAAATTTATCGCCTTTAGAATTTATGAGTTTTATCCCGTTATCCTGATACGGATTGTGCGAAGCCGTAATCATCACCGCCATATCAACACTTAGGTTTTTTGTTTGTGATGTAACCAAAGGTGTGGGAACAACACCCATTTTTATAACACTTACACCCATTGAAGTAAAACCGGCAACAAGAGCGGATTCTAACATATCGCCCGAAATTCGGGTGTCTTTGGCAATGGCAACTCTTTTTTCCTTATTGCAAACTTCAACACTTAAAACTTGGGCTAATCTGAAAGAAACTTCGGCTGTCATCGGGAACAGATTTGCCACACCTCTGATACCATCGGTACCAAACAACTTATTACTCATAAAATGCTCCTTGATAAAAAATTATAAACTTAGTTTAGCCTTGCTTTTGTAAAACTCAAGCACAATAAATTTTTATACCACAAAAAAGGGAGCTTAAAGCTCCCTTTTTTAATGTTTGTTCATAAAAGTTAGAACACATAACGAATACCGCCGTAAATTTCCTGAGCGGTATCATCAGATTCACCCATACTTCCTAAATCAAAATAACGATATCCGGCATCAACATTTAAGCGATTGGTAACTTTTAGTGACAAACCGGCACCAACCGACCAACTAAACTTTGTAGTGTCTTCTTGAAAATCAACAACACTTTGAATGCCGGCAATATCTACGGCATTAACTTTTAACTTTGAAAAACCGATACCGGCATTAACATATGGTGACCACCAATGATAAGGCATAAAGTCCCAATATGCATTTAACATATAAGAATATGTCTTATATTTTTCGGAATACAGCGGGTCAGACCCTTCTACATAGTCACGCCAAACATATTCAAACTCACCTCTGAAATGTTTGTAACGATATCCCAAAGCACCCGAAAGCATCAGTTTATGGTCATCATACTGAATAGTATCGCTATTTAATCCTTCTGTATCGCCTTCAACATCGTGTTCAACAACACCGGCTCTGAAAGCAGCATAAATTCCGTCACATTCGGCATAACAAGGACTACAAGCAAGTCCGACCAAAGCAACACAAGCTGTGCTTAACAAATATTTTTTCATCAAATTTCTCCTTATTACTGATATCAGTACTTATTATAAGAAAAGAAATTGATTAAAATATGCTTAAGATTATGTAAAAAGTTTTTAAAATCGTTGCTTTTATAACAAAAAGTGTATATCTTCATTTTCGGGTGGTCGGATAGCCGCGCCGAAGAAAGTAAAATCTTTAGGTGAGGAAAGTCCGAGCTTCATGGAAACAGGATACCGGATAACGTCCGGCTGCAGAGATGCAAGGGAAAGCGCCGCAGAAAATTACCGCCAAGCTTTATGTTTGGTAAGGTTGAAAAGGTGAGGTAAGAGCTCACCGCCAAAGCAGCAATGTTTTGGGCTAAGGCAAGCCCTATCCGATGTAAGACCAAATTAGGATTTTTCAGGTTTAACCTGACGGAGCGTTTCCACTCTGATCCAGAGGTAGGTCGCAAGAGCAATTTGGTAACACTTTGCTTAGATGAATGGCTATCGCCGCAAACTTTATTTTATAAAGCAATTGCGGATACAGAACTCGGCTTACAGACCACCATAATTTTTTTTTGGGATATATAAATGAAACAAACAACTTTGGAAAAATCCGTAACCATCAGCGGAATCGGTTTACATTCAGGCCTTGCTTCGGTTTTAACCTTAAAACCGGCACCTGTTAATACCGGAATTGTGTTTTTTCGTTCCGATATTGAAAATTCGCCTGCCATAAAAGCAACTTATAACAATGTGGTTGACACCAAAAACTGTACTTGCTTGGGAAAAGACGGAGTTTTGTTAAGCACCATAGAACACTTAATGGCCGCACTTTATATTTTGGAAATTGACAATGTCATAATTGAATGCTCCAATCCGGAATTGCCGATTTTAGACGGCAGTGCCGAAATGTTTTTACATCAACTAAAAGACATAAAAGTTGTTAAGCAATCTGAAAAACGCAAAATATTAAAACTTTTAAAACCGATTAAATTTGAAGATGACAAAGCAAATTTTGTGCAAATGTCACCCAATGCGGATAACTGTTTACGAGTTTGTTTTGACATTGAGTTTGCTTCAAAAATTGTCGGTCATCAAAATTTTGACGACATAATAAACTTTGAAATTTTTGAAGAAAAAATTGCCCCTTGCCGAACATTTTGCGAAAAATATCAAATTGATTATTTAAAATCAATCGGGCTGATTAAAGGCGGAAGTCTGGAAAATGCGGTTGTGTTAGATGGTGAAACCATATTAAATCCGGAAGGTTTCAAGGTTGAAAACGAATGTGTCAATCACAAAGTTCTTGACCTGATTGGAGATATGTACACTTCGGGTTATCGGATACAAGCAGATATCAAAGCATATCGCAGCGGACATTTTCATAACAATGAGATATTAAAAAAACTTTTTGCCGACAGTTCAAATTTTGAAATTTTGTAAGGAAGAAAAAAATGAAAAAAATTTTAGCACTTGGTTTTATGGTAATGATGTTAAGTTCTTGCGCAACTTCCGAAGATGTTCAAGTTGCAAACTCAACCGAAACGGCCGAACAATTGTATCATTTGGGGTATAAATATTTACAAAAAACCTCATATGATATGGCAGCGCAAAATTTTGAAAAAATAGAGTTGGAACACCCGTATTCAAAATGGGCGGTAAAATCAAAACTGATGAGTGCATATGCCCATTATAAGGGAGAAAAATATGATGATGCCATTATGGCTTTAGAAAGATTTATCAAGTTTCACCCGTCAAACAAAGATGTTGCATATGCCTATTATATGAGAGGCTTGTGCTATTATGACCAGATAACTCCGGCCGAAAAAGACCAAAGCATTACCAAAAAAGCGCAAGATGCGTTCACGCAGTTGCTTGTCCTGTTTCCGGATACCGAATATGCTCAAGATGCCAAAGGAAAACTCAATTTAATTTTGGATCATATGGCCGGACAAGAAATGTCCATCGGTCGTTATTATCTTAAAAATCAAAACTACTTATCTGCTCTAAATCGGTTTAGTGTGGTGGTGAAAAATTATCAGATGACACCGCAAATTGAAGAAGCATTATATCGCCAAGTTGAAATTTATACCTTATTGGGTATGCAAAATCAGGCCTTAAAAGCATATAAGGTTTTAGAATACAACTATCCGAAAAGCAAATGGTTTGAAAAGGCCAAAAAAATCGTACAATAGGTTTATTAAAAATGCTCAAAGCCCTATCCGTAAGAAATGTTGTTTTAATTGATAAGTTAGACTTAGATTTTTCTAAAGGCTTGAGTGTATTCAGCGGTGAAACCGGTGCCGGAAAATCTATCTTGCTTGACTGTTTGGGGCTTGTTTTGGGAAACAGAGCAGAAACAGGTTTAATCAGAAAAGGCGAAGACAAATTAATTGTAAGTGCGGTTTTTGAACTAAAAGACCAAGACAATCCGTTTTTTAAGCTCTGCGCCGAAAATGATTTGGAAATTGAGCAAGAAATTATCATTAAGCGCTCAATGACCATTGACGGAAAATCTAAAATATTTTTAAACGACCAACCTATTACACAGCGTTTATTAAAAGAGTTGGGTTCATATCTGGTTGAAATTCACGGCCAGTTTGATAATCAAGGTTTGTTAAATTCGGCTACGCATTTGTCGGTTTTAGATAATTTCGGCGGATATCAAGACAAAGTTTTTGATATGGCGCAAGCATATTCTCAATATAAAAATTATTTACGGCAACTTGAAATTGCAAAGGCTGATTTTTTGAAAAATTCGGTTGATGAAGATAATATAAAACATTGGGTTGATGAACTTGAAAAAGCCAATGTTAAAGTTGGTGAATTTGAAGAATTAAGCAAAAAAAGAATTGAGGCAATGAATGCCGAAAAAATTGTTGAAAGTTTTAATGTGGCTTATTCCTGCCTGCAAACCAAAGACATTGCTTCATTGTTGCAAAGGGCTCAAAGTGCCATAAGCAAAGTAAATCAGCTTACCGAAAACAAATTTGAAGATATATCCGAACTTTTAGACACCGCTTTGATAGATTTTGATGAGGCGGTCAATCGGATAGAACAGGCAAGTTATCAAATCAGCCACAATTCAAACGAGGCCGAAAACATTGAAGAACGGATTTTTGCTTTAAGGGCTTTAGCCCGAAAGCATCAATGCGATGTTGATGATTTGCCGACGGTTTTACAAAACCTATACAACAAACTCTTAAGCATCAACAACAGCGAAAACAAAATATCCGAGCTCAATGAATTGATGATAAGAGCTAAAGAAGAATATGTAAAAAAAGCAACCGTTGTCCGCAATTTGCGACTTGATGCGGCCAAAAAGTTGGATACTGCAGTTGCAAAAGAACTTCCGCCTTTGAAAATGGAAAAAGCAACATTTGTAACCAATGTTGAACCTGTGGCCGAAAATCTGTGGTCAAAAGACGGTATGGATAATGTGTTTTTTACGGTAGCAACCAATGTGGGCTCCGAACAAGGACCGTTAAACAAAATTGCTTCCGGCGGTGAGCTTGCAAGGTTTATGCTTGCCTTAAAAGTTAATTTGGCACAAAAAAGCTTTGTGGAAACACTTATATTTGACGAAGTTGATGCCGGTATCGGCGGAGCAACCGCACAGGCTGTCGGCGAAAGGCTAAAAAAACTCTCAAATAATGTGCAAGTTTTGGTGGTTACACATTCACCGCAAGTTGCCGCATTTAGCAAAGACCATTTCAAAGTTTGCAAAAATAGCTTTGAAGACACAACCACAACTTCGGTAAGCATCTTGTCGGAAGAACAAAAACAAGAAGAAATTGCCCGTATGCTGTCAGGGGATATTATCACCGATGAAGCAAGAGCAGCAGCCAATGTTTTAATTTCTAAATGTTAAAACACATATCCGCTTGTCAAGTGTTTTATAAAAAATCAAAACATCTCAAATTTGATTTACCTCAATTTATACTTGCAATATTTTTAGAAAATATTTAATATAAACACTGTCGTCAAATGACGGCGGTGTCTGAAAAACATCTGTACATAATAACTCCTTATTAAGGGGAGTGAGTGATATAAGGTATTTATGCTCGAATAAACTCGTCTGTATGTACACAGTTTTTCAGCTCCCCGCTTTGATTTTTTCTCAAGGCGGTTTTTTATTAACTTAAAAAAACAGGAGCTAAAAATATGGAAAAAACTAAACCAACCGAGTATTTTGAAAAAGAATATTCACAAAATTTAAGTATCAGAAGAAATTATCGCAAAAAATTAATCCAAAGTGTGGCAAGGCAAATCTGCCGTATCAGTATTGAAGAAAAAATCAGCTTAGAAAAGTTGGCCGAAATGGCAAATGTGTCCGAGCTGAAACTCAAACGATAGCTTATCGGCAAAGGCGAAATGCATCTGGATAGTTTGTGTAAAATCTGTTTGAGGTTTAATAAAAGACTTATTATCAGTATCAAAGATATTCAGGATTTATAACCCCTTTTTTTAAGAGTATAACGAGCAAAATCAAAAGCTTTCAGATTAATAATAATCGGAAAATATTTATTTTTTATCCTCATACTTTGAAACATACCTCCTAACTGTCACTCCGGCACTTGATGCTGAAGTCCGCCTCCTAACTGTCACTCCGGCACTTGATGCCGGAGTCCAGGTGGTAATATAGCTAAATTATTCCCTTAAATACCGGTGTCTATTCCAAGCTAAAGCTTTGGCACCGGTATGGCAGTACAGTGGAATACTCTGCCACCTCATTTTTGATTTAAATCTTTTAAACGACTCTTTTTACTGTTAAAACACAATTAAATCCGAACACCTGTAATTAGCATAAATTCTACCGGAGAGAGTAAATTTGAGAGTAATATTTTTCTTAGCAGGAGGATAGTTAGATTGCCTAGGAATTT
>SUUV01000036.1 GCA_015062345.1 Alphaproteobacteria bacterium
GTTGAAACTCCTTGGTAATATCTATTAATATAAACTATATTTTATTATTTTGCAAGTTTTTATTTTATGCTTTTGCAATTTTTCATTTAATGGTTTTGCAGAAATTCATTTTATGTTTTTGCAATTTTTCGTTCGGCTATTTGAGAGTTTTTTATTTTATGATTTTGCAAAAAAGTATGAAATTCGGTAAAAATTTTCGCTTTTCGGTAAATATTCGGTAATATTTAGGTGAGATTGTTTTTTAATAACCCAGAGTAAATTTTAGATACAAGCTCAGACCAGATTGAGTTTTATCTTTTTATAAGTACCTATAATATAAAGATATTCAAAAATCTTAAATCCAATGGGGGCTTATCCACCGAAGTTTTCAAAACTATAAAATAAACCTGATATTTCAAAGGGTTGCAATAATTTTTGCGATAAAATTTTTATCTATTTTTACTTAAAATTGAAAAAATATTCATTATTATATTACGGGGCAGATCATTTTTTAAATACCAGACATCATGATTTTATTGGTAATTGCTTGTATTTTTTTATTGGTAAATTTAGGACCACATTTTTGGTTTTTGTGCTGTATCATCAAATTGAGAGATTTTTAAGTGTTTTGTCTCAATGACAAATTTCAGTATATCTAGTTTCTTAAATGTAGCTGCAATTTTATTGTGAGGACATATCAAAACTATTTTTTTATTAAATTCTTCTTTAGCAATTCTTAGAGGTTCATATAAATCTGTATCATTTGTTACAACGATGGCTAAATCAAAATTATTTAATGCGGCATCAAGAACTAAATGGGATGCTAAATTTACATCAGAACCTTTTTCTTCAGTCTTTAAGACTTCAACTATTTCAGGAGGGGTACTAATTGGGTGTTTAGGAAATTTTGTTGGTTTAGATATAAAATTACCTAATATGATTTCGATGTTATCTATTGTTTTAAGCGCATTAAAATAAAGTTGCTGATTTTTTGGCGCATCATCAGTTGTTGAATGTGGAACGATTCTTGCTGTATAGAATTTTATTTTTTTAATACCATATTTCTGACTAGGTGTATAGATACTCTTAATTAATTTTTCAACATTAAGCCATCTATATTTTTTTCTTTCAGGATGTTTTAATGCACCATAGAATAAATTAAAACCATCAATGTAAGCATAAACTCTTGGGTATGTCATTTTGTTCCTCTAAAAAAAGTGGGGCTTCTTTCAGCCCCTTCCTACTGCACGCAATAGGAATTATTGATAGTATAATACACTATATGAAGATTAAAATCAAGTTAATTTAAAACAAAAAAGTTAAATATTATAAAAGATAAGAAAATGGGGGCTTTTGGTTGTGTACAACCTCACCCCCTTCCTACTGCACGCAATAGGAATCATATAAGTAATATATATGTAATGAAGTTTATATGTCAATATATAACTGCCACAAAAAATTAATTTGATCGGTAGATATTCTTTATATCATATAAGTGACCATTCATTACCAAAGTCGAACCGATGTCATACCAAGAAACATCATTTAATTTGATGTAGTTTTTATTACTTAAGATAGAAAAATAACCATTTTCAGCGAACCGGTGACCAGACCATTTTTAATAAGTGCTTTAAAACCTTTTTTTTATATACAATTGAAGGTGTTCGTGCCTCAATTGGTAGAGGATTTAAAAATGGATAAAAAGCTCAGACTGGTCTGAGCTTGTATCTAGTATATAACCCAGTATTTACGGGCTTTTCAGAAGTTCCAAATCCAATGGGGATTATCCACCACCAACAACGAAAAGGCAGGATTTTATCCTGCATTTTTCGTTTATTCATGATGATGAAGTTCTCAAACCTACAAGAAGTAGGTTTGACAAGGAGGTGTCGGCAGATAAAAGTATGCCGGTCAGCTTTGCTGATAGCCGACACAGCGACAAAGCCAGGCCTACAATGCCACTACTAAAAGAGGCTTTCAAGTTGAGATGATTTTTTAGTTGATACCAATAAAAAAACCCAAGGCCGAAACCTTGAGTTTTTTTTGTAAGTACTTAAACTACATTATTCAATTGTTTGAGTGATGGTAACTTGACCTTCATACTTACCTGCGTATTCTTCCAAATTCGCTGTTGAATTGTCAGTAATTGAGAACGCAACAGTACCACCGATTTTATAACCATCTTTGTTAAAGGTTACGGTACCTGTCATACCTTGAGGATTGGTAATTGTAACAGAAGCATTATCCACAGTAACACCATCGTTTACAAACCAGTCTGCAGTACCTGCACCGTTTTGACCTTTTGTATAGTTACATACACCTGTTTTTTGACCAGCAACCAATGCCACATTGTCTGTTTTTGCAGTAACAGAATCATCTGTACCGACTGTAACAGAAACTGTTGATAAATCTTGAGCAGAATCAAGTGTAATTGTACCGAATGTTAAGTCTTGTTCGCAGTCATAAGTAGCAGCAAATTGCAATGTTGCATCTGTTTTTAATGTTGCTTTGTTAGAAATTGCAGCAGCATTTGCATTTGTTGCAGCGAAAAGTGCTACTGTAGCCAAAAGAAAATATTTTTTCATAATTTATATCCTTTCTATAAAAATTAAATTTTAAGTTAAAAAGCAATTAAGGATAAAAAACAATTTTTTATCCTTAACTTATATTAGTATGTATGGTTAATTACGATTTCACCTGTATAAGCACCAGCCCAATCTGTTAAAGTAGCCACTGTATTATTCGGAATCGGGAATGATACAGTACCACCGACATAGTTACCGGATTTCGTTAATGTTACGGTAGCCTCTTTATTAGCCGGGTTCTTGATTTTAATTGTATCGCTGGCAAAATCAGCATCTTCAAACCAGTCTTCACCATTTGCGTTTACAATGCCTTCGCAGATACCTGCTACTTCGTTATCAACAGCAGAAATGTTCTCTGAAAGACCAGTTGCTTCGGCATTAACTTGAGCCGGAACTGTAAATGTAACCGGTTTTTCAGTGCTTAATACTTTAGAAGAATTAACGGTAATTGTACCGAAAGACAAGTTACTACATTCATATTCAGCAGCAAATTGCAACTGGGCATCTGCGCCTAAATTTGCTGTGTTTGTGCCGGCAGCATTTGCATTTGTTGCAGCGAAAAGTGCTACTGTAGCCAAAAGAAAATATTTTCTCATAATTGTAATCCTTTACAAAAAAAATATATTTAAGTCATGACAAGGAAAAAAAATTTTCCTCTCAAGTATCATCTTACCCATAAAAAATTTTTTTGCAAGCTAAAAAAGATTATTTATGCACTTTTGTTTTAAAAAAGCGCATAAAGTTAACATAGGATTAACATAAGATTAACATAAGATTAACACAAGGTTAAAAAACCTGCTCTCTGGTCTTCTTTAACACAATTTTGGGGAAGTCATCATTTACTTTTCCCAAGTGCCATGCGTTGCGTGCCAAGAAAACTTTTGCTCCGTCGTGATCATCGGCAATGTTTGCCATTGAAGAATCGATAAACTTTTGCAAGTATACTTTATCGTCACATTCTATCCATCTGGCCGTATAATATTGAGTAGGCTCAAATATCACCGGAATGTTAAACTCTGTTCTGATTCTATCAGCCATAACTTCAAATTGCAAAGCTCCTACCACACCGACAATCCATTCCGAGCCGACAATTGGTTTAAACACACTTGCCCCGCCCTCTTCCGCAATTTGTTGTAAGGCATTACCTAAATGCTTAGATTTTAGGGGGTCTAAGGCTCTGACCGATTTTAACATTTCGGGCGCAAAGCTCGGAATTCCGGTAAAGTGAAGTTTTTCGCCCTCGGTTAGGGTGTCGCCGATTCTAAGCTGTCCGTGGTTTGGAATGCCGATAATGTCACCGGCATAAGCATCTTCGGCAAGTTCTCGTTCCTGAGCCAAGAACATCACCGGAGTCGGTACCTTAATTTGCTTGCCGGTTCTGACTTGCAACAAACTCATACCTCTTTTAAAGTGTCCCGAGCAAATGCGCATAAAGGCAATGCGGTCACGATGTTTCGGGTCCATATTGGCCTGAATTTTAAACACAAATCCGCTGACTTTGTTTTCGGTTGCCTTAACTTCTCTTTCAACAGAGGGTTGCGGACGAGGGTTTGGCGCCATTTGATGCAATCCCTCTAAGACTTCTCTTACACCAAAGTTATTTATGGCGCTTCCGAAAAACACCGGTGTCAACGAGCCTGAAAGATATAAATCCAAATCAAACTTAGGGCAAACCTCTTTAACCATTTCCACTTCTTCACGCAATTTTTGCACCAAGTGTGACGGCAACAGTTCATCTAATTTTTTATCATCTAAGCCTTGGCAAGTTTCAACAACGGCATTTATTTGCGATTTATCACCGGTTTTGTTGAGCAAAATCAGTCTATCATTAATGATATCATAGCAACCCATAAAATCTTTACCGGAGCCAATCGGCCAACTGGCAGGTGTAACATCAAGAGCCAATGTTTTTTCGATATCATCAAGCAAAACAAAGGTATCCAAGCCCTCTCGGTCAAGTTTGTTGATAAAGGTCAAAATGGGAATGTTGCGCAAACGACACACTTCAAACAGTTTTTTGGTTTGAGTTTCAATACCTTTTGCCGAATCCAAAACCATAATTGCCGAATCGACTGCGGTTAATACACGATATGTATCTTCGGAAAAGTCTTCGTGGCCGGGGGTGTCAAGCAAATTAAAAGTAATGTTTTTATATTCAAAAGTCATCACCGAAGATGCAACCGAAATGCCTCTTTCTTGCTCCACTTTCATCCAGTCTGAATGTGCTCGGCGGTTTTCACCTCTGGCTTTAACGGCGCCGGCCTGAGTGATTGCACCTCCGAACAACAACAATTTTTCGGTTAAGGTGGTTTTACCGGCATCGGGGTGTGAAATTATGGCAAATGTTTTGCGCGGATTTGGTATATTTTCAGGCATCTTCTCTCTCTATAAAATATTTATTTATCTTCAGCATACTATATTTTTTTTTAAAATATGCAATAGCTATTATTATTTTCTTGATTTAAATTTTTTTTTGAGTAGTATGCAATAAGCTAATTTAAGAATTAACCCGCGAGCGTGGTGGAATTGGCAGACACGCCAGACTTAGGATCTGGTATCGAAAGATGTGAGGGTTCAAGTCCCTCCGCTCGCACCATCTTTTTAAGATGATTTTAAGGATAAGAGAAAATCAATGAAAGTAACTGAAAACAAATCAAATGGTTTAACCAAAGAATTTAAGGCTGTTATCTCAGCTGCCGATTTTGAAAAAGAAGTTAATGCCAAAATCGAACGCATTGCAAAAAATACAAAAATTGCCGGTTTCCGTGCCGGAAAAGCTCCTGTTGCAATGTTAAAACAAAAATATCGTGCTTCCGTTTTGGGTGAAGTTTTGGATCAAATGCTTAAAAATGCAGCCGAAGAAATCATTAAAGAAAACAATTTGCGTCCGGCCGTTATGCCGGATATCAAGCTTACGGCTTTTGCTGACGGCAAAGATATTGAGTTTGATGTTGTGGTTGAAACTTTACCTGAAATTAAGGTTGGTGATTTTTCAAAAATCACATTAGACAAGCTCACTTCCGAAGTTCCGGCCGAAGAAGTTGAAAAAGCCATCAAATATGTTGCCCAAACCAGAAAAGAAACTGTTGAAATCAGTGAAAATCGCCCGACCAAAAAAGGCGATGTTGTCGTAATTGATTTTGTCGGCTCGGTTGACGGTGTTGAGTTTAACGGCGGCAAAGGCTCTGATTATCCTTTGGAGCTCGGCTCAAACTCGTTTATCCCCGGTTTTGAAGACCAACTTATCGGCAAAAACAAAGGTGACAAAGTTGATGTAAATGTTACTTTCCCCGAAAATTATCACGCCAAAGATTTGGCCGGTAAAGCTGCCGTTTTTGCAGTTGAAATTAAACAAATTAAAGAGCCGGTTGAAGTTGAAATTAATGATGAGTTTGCAAAATCTTTAGGTGAAGAAAGTTTGGATTCTTTGCGTGCAAAAGTTGTTGAACGCATCAAAGGTGATTATGAAAACGCATCAAAGATGAAGTTAAAACGCGCATTATTAGATGTGTTGGACAAAGAATACAGCTTTGAAGTTCCGGCAAAATTGGTTGAGGCTGAATATGACGGCATTGTTAAACAATATGAACAAGCCAAAAAGTACAATCAGCTTGATGAATATGAAAAAGCAAAAGACGAAAATGACTTACTTGCCGAATATAAAGAAATTGCCGCTCGCAGAGTAAAACTCGGTTTATTGCTTTCGGAAGTCGGCTTAAATGCCAAACTTAACATCACTCCCGAAGACATCAACAATGCCATTGTTAATGAGGCAAAAAAATATCCCGGACAAGAAAAAGCCGTATTTGACTACTATTTGAAAAACAAAGAAGCAGTTGAAGCCTTAAAAGCTCCGGTTTTTGAAGAAAAAATTGTTGATTATGTTTTAGGTCAGGTAAAGCTTAATGAAAAAGTTGTTTCGGTTGAAGAACTTTATTCTTTTGATGAAGATAAAAAGCAAGAAAAAAAGCCTGCTAAAAAAACATCTAAAAAATAAGCTAAAAAACACGAAAAAGGCTCTCATTTGAGAGCCTTTTTTGACAATCAGGTCAGTTCTTAACCGATATGGAATTTCTAAAAAATCCTCCTACAAATCCCAATACAGCACCAACCTGCCACATCTTAAAGCCGGTAATACCGAGGGTCGCGAGAAAAGACAAAATGGTCTTTCCGAAAAACAGCCCGACAAACCAACCTGTAAACGCACCACACAAAGTGCCAAGTACACAGCCTAAAAACATAATGGCTATGACAATCACAAGATTAACAATAGCTTTCATAACATAAAAATTTTGGTTTATGGTAAAATATCAAGCAATTAAACTGTTGTCAACAACAAAACAGCCCAAAATTTTAATCTCTTTGCTTTTGTCTTTGCTTAATTTTTGAAGCCGTATTTTGTTTGTTTTGCCTAACTGCCGAATTTGGCTCAAATGTTTTTGCCGGTTTTTTATGTAAAACTCTGTCTCTGAAAGATTTTACCATATTGCGAGCTTTTTCAGCCGCCATCTTTGCCAACCTCAATGCTGTTTGCTCTTGTCTGTAAACACCTCTTTTTTGTTCTAAAAGCTCCCTTTTTGAAATTTGTTCTTGTTTTTTATCAGCTTGAACTTCAGCTCTTTTTTCTTGAGTTTGCGGTAAAACTTTTTGTTTTATCTGTTTTTTGATTAAATCTTGCGTTTCGGGCGGTAACTGCTCCAAAAAATTCTTAACCGCTTTTATCTTTTCGCTTTTATTGATAGTCGATTTTAAAGCCGATTTTACATCATCACGAGCCGTATTTTCTTTATCAATAAGTTCCAAAGTTCTGGTGCGAACAATCTTTCGCATATTTTTTCTGCGACGATTCGCCGACTTGTTCGGCTTTTGCATTTGCTTGCCTGAATCCGATTTGCTTTTTGCTTGTTGAGCAACTTTTTTTTCGGGAGTTTCGTGTTTTTTGCCTTTGACATCACCCTTGTCTTTTTGCAACCTGATTTCTTCTGATGCATCAACATTTCCCATACTTACAAGCGAAGCATCTCCTTTTCCGCCTTGTCTGGCACCGATTTGTGTACTGTCATCGGAAAATAAATATGAAAATATCGACCTAACCACTGTCTTAACTCCTTACATTATCCCTAATCTGAGAAAACTGTTTGACCGCCCTTGCTATGCCCGATTGCTGATAAGCCACAAATGTCTTATTGTTATCGTTGTTTTTATTAACCTTACTTCTGGTCTTGTTCAAACTTTGATTAACATTTCCGATTTCGTGCGACTGTAACAACAAATTAAACAAAATACGCGTATCCTCTTTGATGTCTTTATATTGCGGATATGAAAGCTTTTTTAACAACTCCGTTTCTCTGCCCTTTTCTTTAACCTTAGAGGCCAATACAAACATCTCCGGAAGCACACTGTCTTTATCGGTCTTACCGTTATTCAAATCAAGATAACATCTTAACAAAATATTTTCAGGCCTGTTCTCAATTTGCCATTTTCTTGCAATTTTTCTGTTTTCAGCTTTTGCAGCATCTATTAATTCTTCGCCGGCTTTTTGTGTCATATTTCCACTTGCAATAAAATCAGATACTTGTCTCCTTATGATTGAATATGAAGCCAATGTAATGGCATCTTTTTGGCTTATGCCCCTATCCATAACAGATAACGATTTATTGTGGATTGCTTTCATATCATCGGAAGAAAACTTAATATATTTTGCGGCAGCACAAGCCATAACACCGGCTGATAAAGTAATGTCAACAGGAATATAAGTTTCCTCTTTTCTGTCCTGTTCAATTTCTCTTACTTCATCAATGGTCAAATTATTATCCGTTCTGGCAGCTTCCAAAATATCTTCAGGCACTCGACCGAAATATTCATCTCTGATGCGCTCGGGAACTTTTTTCCAGATGTCAAACTTTGCTTGATGTTTATGCAAAATAGCCGTTACCAATTTGTCAGATACATCGTCTGATGACAACCTTATATAGTCTTCCGGATAGTTCGCTCTTAAAAATGTTAAAAAATCTGTTCCCGTATCAGCCATGATTATCTTCCTTTGCCGTATTTATCCGTTAATATCTTAATGAGTTCAGGATTCTGTTTGTTAATCAAATCTTTAGTATCCTTACTTTCCTGTATCTCGATTTTATTACCGCTTTTATCGATAATACTATGTTTAATTATACCTAAACGAGCCGCCAATGTTTTTTCTCTCTCATCAAGTTTGTCTTGACGAGCTTTTTTATCTTCAGCTGTCATACCCTCAAGCATTGCCGCTCTATATTCTTCTTTTGACAACTCTGTGGTATTTTTACCCTCCGCTGCGGCTTTTGTTCTTATTTTTGTTCTTAGTTCTTTGATTTTATTGTTAAATTTCTCTTTATCTTCTTTTTTGTTATCTTTTTGAGCTTGTTTTTGAGCATAAGCAGTTAACACCGTTTGAGCCTTTTGGGGAAGTTTTTTAAAATATTCTGCCTTGGTGTCAATTGCGGGCACATTTTCAAGCACAATACCCGAACCGTCAGCATAAGTTTTTTGCTCATTTAACAAAACTGCTGCCATAAGCATTGCTTTTTGTGTATCATTTAAGCTTTTTCCAAATGACAATTTCAAATTGCTGTTAAGAGCATCTTTTACCAACCCTTGATACATTATCAAATCAGAATCGTTGCTGATTTTAACGGCATTAGGTGAAGTATATTTAACTTCTCCTAAGCTTTTGCCGTTTTTTTCAAGCGAAAATGTAAAACTTCTTTCGCTTAAATCTTTTTGTTCATCGTTTTTAAAAATTACACCTTGCTGATTGGCAAACTCTTTATAAAAGGCTCTTTTGTCGTTTATCCATGATAAATCATCGTTTGTAGGTTCTTTTTCAACACTTTCTACTTCCAAAGTTTCTTTTTTTTGTTCTTCTTGAGGCTTTTCTTGTTCCGATTTTTCTTCTTGTTGTTCGGGTTGTTTTTCCTGCTGTTCTTGTTCAGATTTTTCTTCTTGTTGTTCGGACGACTGCTCAATTTCCTCAATTTTCTTTTTTAACAGTTCAATTTGTTCATCAAACTTTTCTTGGCTGTCAGCAGAAAAACCGTCCATATTAACACCCAAAAGCAAGGCCTTTTTATATTCATCACTGGCTTTGAGTTTTTCGTCCCATTCGTTAACCACGGCAGGTTTTTTACCACCACCGAAATTTTTGTTTTGTTTTTTTAATTCTTCGGTTTTCTTTCTTCTGGCTTCCCATTTTTCAGCTTGACTTACCATATTAGCTTCCTTTCATTAACATAATCAACCTTAACATATTTTTTGAGTTTTGTCTAGTGTTTTTTGCAACAAAAAACGACTTATTTACAACAAATAAGCCGTTTATTTTGCTCTTGATATTTTATTAAGCTACTTTTGCATCAAAAACAATTTCTTTGCCCTCGATATTTTCTTTTGTACCGTTTACGAGACATTCATTGTCGATTTTAACCGCCAACACCTGTTCGGCAATATATTTTTGATTTTCACTTAATGCCAATGAAAGCTCAGCATCATCAGTATTCCAACTTAGCTCAATGCGGTCGGAAATGTCAAAATCTTTGTCTTTTCTCAAGGTTTGCACCATACGAACAAAGTCTCGAGCCATACCTTCTCGTTTGAGCTCATCGGTTAAGTTTGTATCCAAGCTGATAAGTGCCTTATTTTGAGCAAATGAGCGACCGGCAACCCCTTGTTTCATATCAAGACGAACTTCAAACAAATCAGAACTCAAAGTTTGACCGGCAATGTTTAATGTGCCATCATCGTTTAATTGCCAATTGCCTTGTTTGTAAGCACCCATTACGGCACCCATTTCTTTACCCAATGTTTTACCCAAAAGCGGAGTGTAAAGATAAAGTTTTTTATCGGCATAAGCGCTTAAATTGTTATCAAATTTTACCTCTTTGACATTAAGCTCATCTTTGACAATTTCCTGATAATCAGCGCTTAAATCAGCACCAACCAATGTCAAACTTGCCAAAGGCAAACGGTTACGCAAATTTTTCTCCTCACGAATAAACTTACCTGCCGAACACAGCTCTTGCAGGAAATCCATCTCATCAACCAATTTTGCATCAAAATCAACCTCGGACAATGTCGGAAAATCTGTCAAATGAACAGATTCTTCATCGGTTAAGGTCTTAAACATATATTCTGACACAAACGGCATTAACGGAGCCAAAATTTTGCTCAAATTTAACAACACGGTATAAAGTGTATCAAATGCTTGCTCATCACCTTCCCAGAAACGCTCTCTGGTGCGACGAATATACCAGTTATTCAACACTTCCATAAACAATGTTGCCTCACCGGTTGCCATAGATACATCATAAGTTTCAAGGCCTTGTTTGACAACATCTCGTAAGTGTTTGAGTTTTGATAAAATATAGTTGTCAATTGCTTCGCTTGAAGATGCAATTTCTTTGGCTTTATATTCTTCGGCATTGGCATACAATGTGAAGAAGTAAAAAGCATTCCACAACGGGATAAGAGCGGCTCTTGAGGCCTTGGCAATTTCTTTTCCTTCTTTATCAACTGCCAAATTGCCGCCTTTTAGCACCGGTGACGAAACCAAAAACCAACGAAGTGCTTCCGAACCGATATTTTCCAAAACCTCGTTCGGGTCCGGATAGTTTTTCAAGCGTTTGGAAAGCTTTTGACCGCCTTCGGCCATCAACAGACCGGTACAAATGCAGTTCTTAAATGCCGGCTTATTGTGTAAAGCCGTTGATAATACGGTTAATGTATAAAACCAACCTCGAGTTTGGTCTATGGCTTCAACAATGAAATCTGCCGGAAAATGATTTTCAAACCACTCTTTGTTTTCAAACGGATAATGCACTTGAGCATACGGCATCGAGCCCGATTCAAACCAACAGTCAAACACATCGCTCACCCGTTTCATCATTGTTTGTCCTGACGGGTCATCGGGGTTAGGATATACAACATCGTCAATGTATGGTTTGTGCAAGTTGGTTACTTCAAAACCGGTCTTTTCTTTAATTTCTTCTACCGAACCGAAAACATCAACTCGTGGAAATTTCGGATTGTCCGATTTCCACACCGGAATTGGTGTTCCCCAAAAGCGATTTCTTGAAATTGACCAATCACGAGCGCCTTCAAGCCATTTACCGAAACGACCGTCTTTGATATGCTCAGGCACCCAGTTTATTTGTTGATTGTTTTTAACCATCTCATCTCTAAAATCAGTCACTTTAACAAACCAAGATGACATCGCCTTATAAATAAGCGGTGTATCAGTTCTCCAACAGAAAGGATATGAGTGAGTATATTGCTCTTTTTTCACCAAAAGTCCGTTAGTTTTTAGCCACGACATAATCGGCTCATTGGTTTCAAAAACTTGCATTCCGGCATAGTCGGACACTTCCGATGTAAATTTACCGGCTTCATCAACAGGGCAAACAATCGGAAAATGTTCATCATATGCTCGGCAAGCTTCAAAGTCGTCCTGACCGAAACCGGGAGCAATGTGTACAATGCCCGTTCCGTCTTCGGTGGATACAAATTCACCCGATAACACCTTAAATGCACCGTTTTGTTTCAAGTGTGCAAAATACGGGAACATCGGCTCATAACTTAATCCGATTAAATCTGCGCCTTTAAGAGTGCCGACTTGTTGTGCATTTTCAAGTTGTTTTTTATATTTGCCCAACAAAGCTTTAGCTAAAACATATTTTTGAGAGTTTTCTTCCATAACCGCATATTCAATGTCTTTGCCCACGGCCAACATCAGGTTAGAGGGAAGTGTCCAAGGAGTTGTGGTCCAAACCAAAATCTTCAAGCCGTTTTCAAGTGTGAACATAACCGTTATGGCATTGTCGGTTTTATCTTGATATCCTTGGTTTACTTCAAAGTTTGAAAGCGGAGTTTCGGCCGCCCATGAATATGGCAAAACTCTATAATCTTCATAAACCAAACCTTTATCATAAAGTTGTTTGAAGTTATTGATAACACTTTCCATAAAAGACAAATCCATGGTTTTATAATCATGGTTAAAGTCAACCCAACGGCCGATGCGTTTGAACATATCAACCCAAATGCCCGAATATTTTAAGACATCGGCACGGCAAAAGTCATTAAACTTTTCAACGCCATATTCTTCAATTTGCTTACGACCCGAAACACCGAGTTGTTTTTCGGCTGACATTTCAGCCGGCAGGCCGTGACAGTCCCAACCCAAACGGCGCTCAACTTTCTTTCCGTTCATGGTTTGAAAACGAGCCACAACATCTTTTACATATGAGACCATAATATGACCGTAGTGAGGTGTACCGTTAGCAAACGGAGGACCGTCATAAAATACAAACTCGGCAGCTCCGTCACGATTTTTGACCGATTTTTCAAAAGTATTATTTTCTTCCCAAAAATTTAAAATTTCTTTTTCAAGTTTTACAAAGTCGGGTTTTGCCGACACATTAGCATAATGTTTCATGATTTTTTCTCTTATCTTGATTTGGTTATAAAATTAAAAGATTGTTTTTAAATAAAAAAGATGAATCCCCCCTAGGGGATAATAGTAAAAGGAATGTATATGTAAAACAAATTCATCTTTTTCTCATAAACTTTACAAAATTTCAAACTTTAAGCAAGGTACAACAACTTTTATGTTTCGTCAACAATAAATTTTGTATGTTGCATAATTTTCAAATGTGCATTTTTTTTGCTTTACATTGTGTTTTTTTGTGATAGTATAGATATGTGATATGTTATTCATATCTGGGGCGTCAGAACCCTTGCAATCACAAATAGTCGAAAAGCATACGACTTTAAAACATATGCCGTGCTCTGTCTTTGTAGGCGGATGCCGGCTAAATAAGGTTTTCAAGCCAAATAGGCCGAGCCGCTTTTTATTTGTGATTGACGGTTTCTGAACATCCGCCCGCTTAGTTTATATAAGTGGGTTTTTGTAAATAAAAAACAAAGTCACCCCTTTTTGCGAGTATAACGAGCAAAATCAAGGGGTCTTCGAATTAATAATAATTTTAAACTGTCACCGCTCAAAAGCATTAAAAATGCGAGGTCAATCAATCTTCAAATTAATACTAATCGGGAGATGCCTTGAATTTTTTGCTAACGCAAAAAATAGGCATGACATTTATTTAAAATAGGAAAATATTTGTGTTTTATTCTCATACTTTGCAAAATACCTCCTAACTGTCACTCCGGCACTTGATGCCGGAGTCCAGGTTAAATTATATAGCTAAATTATTCCCTGGATACCGGTGTCTATTCCAAGCTAAAGTTCGGGCGCCGGTATGTCGGTGATGAGAGAGACACCTCTACATCATTTTTGATTTAAATCCACAATTAGACTCTTTTTACTTGCAAAAAAAAAAAACGGTTTATGATGTGATGTGAAAGGTAAATTTTTGCCTTTCAAATTAAGTTTAACTATTTTTAAGGATTAAAAAATGAGAAAATATTTTCTTTTAAGCGCTGTGGCTCTTTTAGCAACAAGCACCGCAAATGCGGCAATGCGAGTGGCTACAACTACAATTCAGTCGGATGCTGTCATTATGGATACTGTGAATGTTACATGCAATGTTGATTTTGGTGCTATAATCAGAAACTTAAACTCAACCGGTGAGCAAAGTGTAACCTTGCAAGGCTATGATGGCGCGGCTAATGCTACATATTCCGACGGAATTACTGGCGGATATATAAAGCCTAATTTAGATTGTACTCTTGCAGATGTAAATGCTACTGTGTTTTTAGAGGCGAATAACTCAGATATTACTCTCTCCGGACAGGATGATGGTAATAAAGATTACAATCTTTCCGCACATCTATATATAGAGGATGGTAGCAATACTGTTACGCAAGCCACTTTGACTATTCCCGAAAGTACTCCTGCAGGTAATTATAGAGGAACAATAACAGTAAATGTACTTATTAACTGATAAATATATGATTTTATAGTAGTATTATTCCTTTAAAATCGGTTATTTTTGAGGAAAGGCACCATTTGGTGTCTTTCCTTGATAGTTTTAATAGCTAAAATTTACATAATGTTTGTTTTTAGTTTTACAGCTTGCAATACTCTTTATATTGTTATTTCTGCGTCTGAAACGCTTAAATTCCAATAATATCGCTTTATATATCCGAAAATATTTGTTTTTTAGTCTCATACTTTGCGACATACCTCCTAACTGTCACTCCGGCACTTGATGCCGGAGTCCGCCTCTTAACTGTCACTCCGGCACTTGATGCCGGAGTCCAGGTGGTAATATAGCTAAATTATTCCCTGGATACCGGTGTCTATTCCAAGCTAAAGCTTGGGCATCGGTATGACGGTGATGAGAGAGACACCGCTACCTCATTTTTGATTTAAATCCACAATTAGACTCTTTTTACTTGCAAAAAAAAAAAACGGTTTATGATGTGACTTGAAAG